>NZ_JAAHIH010000008.1 GCF_010671925.1 Moorena sp. SIOASIH
CACAACAGTGTCATCCCAAGACTGTTCCGATTAGTTCTTACTTAAAACGTTCTTACCCAAGACTGTTAGCGATCGCTAGTTAGATTAGCGATCGCATTTTTTCTCTAAGCTCAATGCTTACATATAGCGGTTTGCGACTTTATTGAGTACATATTGCTGGCTTTTAGGGAACAGGGAACAGGGAACAGGGAAAAAATCCTGTGTACCTCATAGTTATGAAAAACGCTGTAATATGAGATAAAAATGAGATACGTCTGAATAAAAGAGCAAAACTGATACAAAAACTGAGACAAATAGTATTCAATGCTATGCTATATCAACCCCTAATTTTTTTGAACTTATCTATTTATTACTCAATCTGAAAGTCACTTAAAATTAATCTGAATACAGCCTGAAATTAATCTAATAAAAAGCCAACAAATCAGCTCAATAAAAACACTTCATCCCAAAACTGAGGCAAAAACTGAGACAGGATTCCTGGCTCTGCCCATTACTCTAAAACTAGACAGGTAAAGAGGACAGGGTAATGTGGCAGAAAATCATCGTTTGGCTTATAACTGAAATTATTTTAAACTTGCTAGGAATTGATGACCTAGCTGACTATAGCGAATTCATCTTTGAGAAACAAGTCATTAACCTCAACAGTTCTCAGCTGTCAGCTGTCAGCCGTCAGCTCAATGCTTACGTTTCGGAGAAGCCGAACCAGCCCGTTTTCTTCAAAGAGATTAAACAAAGCTTACCTGTTTTATTCAAAAGCTGATACGCGACACGCTGATAGCTGATAGCTGAATACTTACGATTTTAGAGAAAAGCCTGATGAACGAAATTTTACAAGTTGGTAACCAAACTATTACAGCATCAGAAATTATCCCCCTGCTGAGACGATACCTTTTGCTACCTCAGCTATTCCGGGAAATTATTATTGACCATGCGATCGCTCCAATCAGCTGCACCCCAGAAGAGCAAACCAGTGCTGAAGAGCGGTTTTATGCCAAACATAAGCTCACTGATGACAAAGCACGTCAGGCTTGGTGTCAGAATCATCAAATCACTCCAAAGCACTTAAAAGCCTTAGCAACCCGCGAGCTACAAATTGAAAAATTCCAACAAGAAACCTGGGGTAATCGATTAGAATCTTACTTTCTGGAGCGCAAACAGCAGCTCGATCAGGTTAGTTATTCCTTGATTCGCCTTAAGCATAAAGGTGTTGCTCGGGAACTGTATTATCGGCTGGAGGATGGAGAGCAATCCTTTGCTGAAATAGCACGGCAATATTCCCAAGGACCAGAAGCTCAAAGTGGAGGATTAATTGGTCTGATGCCGATGACTATGCCCCACCCTCAGATTGCTCGGATCCTGAAACTGAGTCAGCCTGGTCAGTTGTGGCCACCAACACAAATAAGTGAGTGGATTGTGATTGTGCGCCTAGAAAAATTAATTCCAGCCCAGTTAGACCAACCCATGCGTCAGCGACTGCTGAAGGAATTGTTTAATAGATGGCTCGGTGAGCAATTACAACAATTGATAGAAAAAGGGAACAGGGAACAGGGAATAGGGAATAGGGAGCAGGGAGTAGGGAACAGGGAACAGGGAACAGGGAACAGTGTCAAGATATAGCGCTACGCCCAAGGCAAGAGGCAAAAGGCAAGAGGCAAAAGGCAAGAGGCAAAAGTTGACGTGCATTAGCTTTTTAGCTTTTATCAATGTCAAACACCTTAATGCTTAGTGCTATATAGGAATTTTTGGTGTTATGAGAAATCAGTATTAGTTATCATGATCTATTTATAAATGCTAGATATACGACCATTAATCACTTTGTATTCAGGTAAATCGTTAATCGGTAATTGGTAATTGGTAATTTAGCAATCCTAAATGAATTGTGATAATTTTATATCCGAATTTTCCTCCTCCCTATTCCCTGTTCCCTGTTCCCTGTTCCCTACTCCCTACTCCCTACTCCCTACTCCCTACTCCCTATTCCCTACTCCCTACTCCCTACTCCCTACTCTTTAATTTTGTTACCATGACTTTTACCACTTCCCCCATCCAAGAATTTATTGCTAGTGTATCTCCTTTTAATCAACTACCAACCACAGCGTTAGAAAAACTATCTGCACAATTGCAGCCAGTACACTATCACCTTGGTGAAACAATTTTAATGCGGGAGAAAATACCCTCCCATGTGGTAATTCTCTATCAAGGACAAGCTCGCCTACTAGGTTATGACCCCCGCACAAACAAGGAGGTAACGGTTCAAAAGCTTTCTCCAGGTGCCATTTTAGGCTGGGCGAGCTTAGTACGGGAAGTCTATAGTGAAACTGCGATCGCATCTGAAGAAGTAGATTGTCTAGCGCTACCAGCAAAGGAATTTTTCCAGCTGTTACAGACCTATCCCTCCGTCGCTACTGCCTTTCAAGACCATTGTGCCTTGATTGAAATCTTTGACTTACTTGGTGCTGAGCTCGAACGTCGAGCGGATGGCATCACGAATCTCCGGAAACTAGCACTGAAAGGGTTTCAACAAGCAGTAGTTTACCACTTTCCCCCAGCAGACTCAGCCCAATTAGACCCGGAGTGGATGTGGTTTGTCAGTGGCGGTAATCCTCCACCTAACTTGCCAGTGGGTAGCCGTATCAATTCACAAAACCCTAATTACGCCACTCTCCAGCAAGTGCGCTTGGTAGGATTACCGAAATCAATCCTATCGGCGGAGGTAGCAACTGGTAACAATGCAGGGATAACCTCTATTTCTGCTACTCCTGAACTGGAATTTCGCCCTGCTCGTGATGCGATCGCATTACCGGAATCCTTACCTGTAGTTAATCAGGGTCAAGAGCACAGCAGAAAATATCCCTTTAAAAGTGGCAGAGGTATTTTAAAAGAGACCTTAGCCTGCTTCGAGATGCTCAGTGAGTATCTCCAAGTGCCCTTTAAGCGGGAGGTAATCCAAAGAGTGATTACTAACCAGCAAAAAACCGGCACCATTACTTTACCATTTTGCGCTGCTATCGCTGATTTAATGGGATTGCAAACCCAGCTAGTCAAGATAGCAGCAACGACAATTACTCAGCTGCCAACACCAGCTCTGATCCGTTGGGAAGATACTTTCGCTGTTCTCTACAAAGCCTCACCAAAAGAAGTGGTACTGGGGATACCAACCTCCAGTGGCATCAAACGCCGTAAATTATCTACCTTTATCGACATTTGGGGAAAATCCGGTCAAGTACTGCTACTAAAAGAAGCAACAACTACCCCCAAGAAAAAGTTTGGTCTTTCCTGGTTTATACCAATACTATCTCGCTATCGTCAGGTACTATTTGAAGTATTAATCGCATCCTTTTTTGTCCAACTCTTTGGCTTAGTCAATCCTTTAATGACCCAGGTAATTATCGACCAGGTAATTGGTGGTAATAGCATAGATACTCTCCATGTATTGGGAATTTTACTAATAGTTGTAGCACTGTTTGAAGCAATATTAAGTGCTTTACGTACCTATTTATTCTCTGATACTACTAACCGGATTGACCTAGCCCTAGCCTCCCAGGTAATTGACCACTTGGTGCGTTTACCAATGAGTTATTTTGGAAAACGTACTGTTGGGGAATTAGCAACCAGGGTTCAGGAATTAGAAAAAATTCGCTCGTTTCTGACCGGAACAGCCTTAACTGTAGTCTTAGATGCAGTCTTTTCTGTGATCTATATTGCGGTGATGGTGCTCTACAGTCCCCTACTTACCCTAGCCGCATTAGCTGTTGTGCCCTTGTTTATCTTCCTGACCCTAATCTTTTCACCAATATTGCGGCGCATGTTAAGGACTAAGGCCCAGCGCAACGCACAAACCCATTCTTATCTAGTGGAAGTGCTTAATGGTATTGAAACCGTTAAATCCCAAAACATTGAACTACGAGCTCGCATGTCTTGGCAACAGCGCTACGGTGGTTATATCTCAGAAGGGTTTAAAGCGGTTAAGCTCTCCACTACCGCTAGTTCAATCAGCAATTTTCTCCATAAATTATCCAGTCTCTTAGTGCTATGGGTGGGAGCTTATTTAGTACTCCAAAGTGAATTAACCCTAGGAGAATTAATCGCTTTTCGGATTATTGCTGGCTATGTCACCAGTCCCCTGCTGCGGCTCTCCCAACTGTGGCAAAACTTCCAGGAAACTGCTCTATCAATTGAGCGTCTCAGCGATATTCTTAATCACCCTCAAGAATCCCCAGTAGAACAACAGAATAACTTAACCATGCCACCGATTACAGGTACTGTCAAATACGAGAATATTTCCTTCCGGTTTGGTAATAGTGGTCCGTTGCAGCTCAGTAAAATTAACCTGGACATCCCCGCTGGTTCGTTTGTAGGAATTGTCGGACAAAGTGGCTCTGGTAAAAGTACTTTAACTAAGCTTTTACCCCGCTTCTATGAACCATTAGGGGGTCGAATTCTAATTGATAACTATGACATTAGTAAAGTTGAACTCTATTCCCTACGACGTCAGCTAGGGATTGTTCCCCAGAACCCTCTGTTATTCGAGGGGACAATCCATGAAAACATTGCCCTGAATAATCCAGAAGCTACCACTGAAGAAATTATTGCTACTGCTAAAATAGCTGCTGCTCACGATTTCATTATGGACTTGCCCAATGGCTACAACACTCAGGTGGGAGAGCGAGGTTCAGCTTTATCTGGGGGACAGCGACAGCGAGTAGCGATCGCCCGTGCGGTTTTGCAAAATCCACGACTACTAATTTTAGATGAAGCCACCAGCGCTTTAGACTATGACACGGAGCAAAGGGTCTGTACTAATTTAGCTGAAGCCTTTAAAGGTCGTACTGTCTTATTCATTACCCACCGACTCAGCACAATTAAAAACGCTGACCTGATTTTAATGATGTCTAAAGGAGTCATCGAAGAGATGGGAAGTCATCAAGAATTAATGGCTATTAAAGGGCGTTATTATTGTCTTTATAAATAGGGAACAGGGAACAGGGAGCAGGGAGCAGGGAGCAGGGAGCAGGGAACAGGCAACAGGGAACAGGGAATCGGGAATCGGGAATCGGGAATCGGGAATCGTAAAAAGTAATAATAGTTGATTATTTCAGTAATTAAATTGATTTTTATTACTTTCGCGATATTAGTTTTTTTTCTGGTCTAATATCTCAGATAAAAGATGAATTACGACTCCCTACTCCCTACTCCCTACTCCCGTTCCCCTCCTGGGAGGGGTTAGGGGTGGGTCCCTACTCCCTACTCCCTACTCCCTACTCCCGTTCCCCTCCTGGGAGGGGTTAGGGGTGGGTCCCTACTCCCTACTCCCTGTTCCCTATTCCCTCACCCAATTAATAACTACTAATTAATCATGATTACATCCAACCGCACAACTGACAACTCTTACGCTGAGCCCACTACCAATGAGGTAATTCAAGAGCAGGAATTATCCCAACCAATTATTCCGCAACAACCTAGCGTTTTTCTGAAACAACCTAGCATTTGGTCGCGGGCTATTCTTTGGGGATTGGTGGGGATAACAACGTTTGGAATTACTTGGGCAAGTGTCGCAAAAATTGAGAAAGTGATTCCAGCACAGGGCAAGTTAGAGCCACAAGGGGATGTTAAGGAAGTTCAAGCATCGATTAGTGGTGTGGTAGCAGAGGTTTTGATTAAGGATGGAGAGCTGGTTAAGCCAGATGATGTTCTGATTCGCTTTGATATGACCTCTGCTCAAGCTCAGTTGGTTTCTCTGGAACAAATTCAGAAATCGTTAATCCAAGAAAATCAGTTTTATCGTGCTCAAATCGGTTCCGATCAAGCTAGTCAACCCAATACTCAACCGCTAACCTTGCCAGTAGAAGTTTTGCTTCTTATTAAAAACCGCGCTAACTTAGTGGCAGAAAATAAACTCTATCGAGTGCAAGTAACTGGGGGTTCTGGTGGAGCAAACCTGACGTCAGAGCAACAATTTCGTCTACAGATAAACCTGGCAGAATTCAATTCTCGGGTAACGGCGAATAAACAAGAAATTCAGCAACTAGAAAATCAGCTGGGGCAAACTAAAATCCAATTAGCGAATGCTAGAAATCTGTTGAGTACAGCTAACAACAATTTAGTGACTGCACAGACTAATTTAGCAACTGAACAGGAGATTTTAACTGATTTTGAACCATTACTTACCGAGGGAGCTGTTCCCAAAATTCAATACCGTAGACAGAAACAAGAAGTCGGTAGAGGTGAAGCTGAGGTTGGTACACGGCAAGCTGAGGTGGGTACACAGCAAGCTGAGGTCAACCAGTTAATTCAGGAACAAGAACGGATTAGAAGTGCGATCGCTCAAGCTAAAGCACAATTGGCGAATACCATTGCGGCTTCTCAAACTGAGCTACAGGATCGGATTGCTGTGAATCAACAACGGATTGCGGATATCGATAGTCAGCTCGGTAAGCAAATTGTAGAAAATGATAAACGGATAGCGGAAATTGATAGTCAAATTAGTCAAATCAAGCAAAATTTGAAGTATCACGAAATCAAAGCTCCTGTAGCTGGGAAAGTTTTTGAGCTAAAGGCTCGCCCAGGCTTTGTCACAACTAGTAGCGAAACTGTTCTGGAAATTGTGCCTAATGATGAGCTAATTGCTGAAGTTTATATCACCAATAAAGACCGGGGTTTTGTAAAAGAAGGGATGGAGGTTGATGTCAGAATTGATTCCTTTAATTTTAGTGAGTTTGGTGATATCAAAGGTAAATTAATCTCCATTGGAGCCGATGCTTTAGAGCCAGATCAGATTTATCCTTATTACCGTTTTCCTGCTAAAATTGCCCTAAAACAGCAGTTTATCGATATTAAAGGCAATTCAGTTCCCCTAGCATCAGGGATGTCGGTAAGTGTGAATATTAAGGAGAGAAAGCGTCGAGTGATTACTATCTTTACTGGCTTTTTAACCAAGAAGTTGGATAGTTTGAAGGGGACTAAATAGAAGGAATTGAGAATTAAGAATTAAGAATTAAGAATTAAGAATCGGGAATCGGGAATCGGAACCCACCCCTAACCCCGACCAGGAGGGGAACGGGAATCGGGAATCGGAACCCACCCCTAACCCCGACCAGGAGGGGAACGGGAATCGGGAATCGGGAATCGGAACCCACCCCTAACCCCGACCAGGAGGGGAACCGGGAATTGGAAGTAATCGGAAGTAATCGGGAACAGTAATAATAGTTGACTGTTTCACTCTCCCGACTCCCGACTCCCGACTCCCTATTCCCTGTTCCCTTTGCTATATTTTTATGAAGTTCAAGTAAAGTCTTTTCAAGAATTGTTACATCAATAAAGCTTAATTCATAGTTTATGAAATAATGCCAGGCATCAGGAGCTCTATTGATTAACATGAAACCTGTGGTTTACCGACTTCTGCAAGCAAGTCCCTTTGTTCTCTATTCTCTACTAGCTGCAACTACCGCATTAGGACAAATCACTCCAGATAATACCCTCGGTAATGAAAGTTCTATAGTAACCCCCAATGTCAATGTTAACGGTGCCCTGATAGATTTGATAGAAGGTGGGGCGATTAGAGACAGTAATCTATTCCACAGCTTCTCAGATTTCAATGTGGCCGAGTTTGGGCGAGTTTATTTTGCTAATCCAGCAGGAATTGAAAACATCCTGAGTCGGGTAACTGGAGGTAATGTTTCCAATATTTTAGGAACTCTGGGAGTATTGGGAAATGCTAACTTATTTGTGATTAATCCAAACGGTATTGTCTTCGGTTCCAATAGCAGACTAGATCTCGGAGGCTCATTTTTTGGGAGTACTGCTGATAGTGTATTGTTTGAAGATGGCACAGTATTTAGTGCATTAAATCCGAATGGAAAACCGTTGTTGACTATTAATATACCATCTGGGTTGCAATATGGTTCAAATCCAGGGAGTATTACTAATCAGTCTAGTGGGCCTAGTGGGCTTCAGGTGCCCGATGGTCAAACCTTAGGGCTGATTGGTGGTGACATTGCTATTCCTGGTGGTAACTTAACAGCAACCGATGGACGGATTGAGCTGGGGAGTGTTGGTTCTAATGGTGTGGTTAACTTGACCCCAACCGATACTAGTTTTATGTTGGATTATTCAGCAGTTCAAGAGTTTCAGGATATTAGTTTGTCCGAGGGTTCTAGAGTTGAGACCAGTGGCGAAAGTGGTGGGAGTATGCAGGTGCAGGGAGCTAAGGTGAGTTTACGCGATCGCTCTTTTGTGTTTGCGGATACCAAGGGGAGTGCAAGTGGCGGTGGGATAGTGGTTGAGGCTTCTCAGTTGAGTCTTGAGGGTGGTTCTAGGATAACTACAGATGTATTGGGCTCAGGACAGGGGGGAGATTTGATAGTGAATGCCACTGAATCTATTGGAGTAATTGGTGTATCGGCTGAGGGTACTCTCAGCACTTTGGGAGCCAACGTCACTGAAGGAGGAACAGGAAATGGGGGAGATGTGAGTATTACCACTGGGCAGTTACTTGTCAAAGATGGAGCAATTGTTTCAGCTGGCACAGACAGTAAAGGGGACGGGGGGAACTTGAGTGTGGATGCCTCCTCAAAGATTCAACTGATTGGTACGACACCCGATGGTCGGATTCCCAGTGGCTTGTTTACTCAAGCTCAAGGAACAGGAACAGCGGGAGATTTGAGTATTACCACTGGGCAGTTACTTGTCTCTGATGGAGCACAAGTTTCAGCTGACACAAGGGGTGAAGGGGACGGGGGGAACTTGAGTGTGGATGCCTCCTCAAAGATTCAACTGATTGGTACCTCAGCCTCGGGTCGTTCTGTCAGCGCCTTGTCTACTCAAACTCTAGGGACAGCAAAAGCGGGAGATCTGAGTATTACCACTGGGGAGTTAATTCTCTCTGATGGAGCAGTTGTTTCAGCTGGCACTTTTGGTGAAGGAGACGGGGGAAATTTGACTGTCGATGCTTTCTCTACGGTTCAAGTGATTGGTACCTCAGCCTCGGGTCGGTTTCCCAACGGCTTGTTTACTCAAACTCAAGGGACAGGAAAAGCGGGAGATTTGAGTATTACCACTGGGGAGTTAATGGTCTCTGATGGAGCAGTTGTTTCAGCTGGCACAAGCGGTGAAGGGGACGGCGGAGATTTGACAGTAGATGCTTCCTCAAAGGTTCAACTGATTGGTACCTCAGCCTCGGGTCGGATTCCCAGCGGCTTGTTTACTCAAACTCAAGGGACAGGAAAAGCGGGAGATGTCAGTATTACCACTGGGCAGTTAATTCTCTCTGATGGAGCAGTTGTTTCAGCTGGCACAAGCGGTGAAGGGGACGGCGGAGATTTGACAGTAGATGCTTCCTCAAAGGTTCAACTGATTGGTACCTCAGCCTCGGGTCGGATTCCCAGCCTCTTGTTTACTCAAACTCAAGGGACAGGAAAAGCGGGAGATGTCAGTATTACCACTGGGCAGTTACTTGTCAAAGATGGAGCAGTTGTTTCAGCTAGTACTTTGGGTGAAGGGGACGGGGGAAATTTAACTGTGAATGCTGACTCAAAGGTTCAACTGATTGGTACCTCAGCCTCGGGTCGGATTCCCAGCGGCTTGTTTACTCAAGCTAATCGGGGAGCAACAGGAAATGCGGGAGATGTGAGTATTACCACTGGGCAGTTAATGGTCGCAGATGGAGCAGTTGTTAATGCTAGAAGCACTCAACAGGATAGTTCAGCAGGCACGGTAGATATTAATGCCAACTCCATCTTCCTTAACAACAATGGCAGGATCACAGCAGAAACAGCAGGAGAAGAAGGTAATATTACTCTATTTTCCCGTAACATTCGACTGCTTAACGAAAGCAAAATTACTACTAACGCCCAAAATGCAACTGGGGGCAATATAGTTATTGATACTTACACCTTACTCGGTCTGGGAAATAGCGACATCACCGCTAATGCTGAAGAAGGCCCAGGAGGTCGTGTTGAGATTAATGCCCAAGGCATCTTTGGCCTAGAGTTTCGAGACCGTCTCACTCCAGACAATGACATCACCGCCACCTCCAACCTTGGCCCATCCTTCAGCGGTGAAGTCATAATCAACATCTCACAGGTAGACCCCACCTCAGGCTTAACCGAATTACCAGGAAGCCCGGTAGATGCAGAAGCCATCCTCGCCAATGACCTTTGTGGCTTTGAGAATAATCGGATTGCTGGCGGCAGTTCCTTTATCATTACCGGAAAAGGGGGTTTACCAGCTAGTGCAGACGATCCGGTGATTAATACCGACAGAACAGTGAGGTGGCGAACTCGTCCTGGCTATGCCAGCAGCAGCAGACAACGATTACAGCAGCAACCCTCAGTAACACAGCCTCAACCTCCCGAAGAAAAAAAAGTGATTATCGAAGCCCAAGGCTGGGTAACAGCAAAGGATGGCACAATTATTCTGACCGCTCATCCCTTTAGGGGTACTCCTGTTGATCAGATATTGCCCAATCTTGATTGCCATTGGAGAGGAGGGAATAGGGAGTAGGGAGTAGGGAGTAGGGAATCGGGAGTCGGGAATCGGGAGTCGGGAGTCGGGAATCGGGAACAGAAATTGTCATCGCTATGAGGTATACAGGATTTTTTCCCTGTTCTGAGTTCCCGTAGATTTTTATGAATTTTCAGTAAACTATTTTAAAGATTTGTTACATCAGTAACGCTTAACTCATAGTTAATGAAATAATCCCAGAGATCGGGAGCTCTATTGATAAACATGAAACCTGTGGTTTACGGACTTGTGCAAGCAAGTCCTTTTGTTCTGTGTTCTTTACTGGGTGCAACTACTGCATTAGGTCAAATCACCCCAGATAATACCTTGGGGAATGAAAGCTCTGTTGTAACGCCCAATGTCAATGTCAACGGTGCCCTAGTAGATTTGATAGAAGGTGGGGCGATTAGAGAAAGCAATCTATTCCACAGCTTTTCTGATTTCAATGTGGCCGAGTTTGGGCGAGTTTATTTTGGAAATCCTGCTGGAGTTGCCAACATCCTGAGTCGGGTAACGGGAGGTAATGTTTCCAATATTTTAGGGACTCTAGGCGTATTGGGCAATGCTAACTTATTTTTGATAAATCCAAACGGTATTGTCTTGGGTCCCAATAGCCGACTAGATCTCGGAGGGTCATTTTTTGGGAGTACTGCTGATAGTGTATTGTTTGAAGATGGCACAGTATTCAGCGCATTAAATCCCAATCAAAAACCGTTGTTGACGATTAATATACCCTCTGGGTTGCAATATGGTTCAAATCCAGGGAGTATTACTAATCAGTCTAGTCTGTTTCAGGTACCAAATGGTCAAACCTTAGGGCTGATTGGTGGTGAGGTTACTATTCCTGGTGGCGCTCTATTGGCATTGGATGGACGGATTGAGCTGGGGAGTGTTGGTTCTAATAGCGTGGTGAAGCTGACCCCAACCGATACTAGTTTTGTGTTGGATTATTCAGGAGTTCAAGAGTTTCAGGATATTAGTTTGTCCGAGGGTGCTTTGGTTGATACCAGTGGGGAAAGTGGTGGCAGTATCCAGGTGCAGGGAGCTAATGTGAGTTTACGCGATCGCTCTTTTGTGTTTGCGGATACCGAAGGGAGTGGCAGTGGCGGTGGCATAGTTGTTAAGGCTTCACAGTTTACTCTTGAGGGTGGTTCTAGGATAACTGCGGATGTATTGGGCTCAGGACAGGGGGGAGATTTGACAGTGAATGCCACTGAATCTGTTCGAGTCAGTGGTGTATCCCCTAATGGTATTGTCAGCTTCTTGGCAGCCCGAGTTTTTCGAGGAGCAACAGGAAATGCGGAAGATGTAAGTATTAACACTGGAGAGTTAATTGTCTCTGATGGAGCAGAAGTTTCAGCTGACACTTTTGGTCTTGGGGACGGGGGAAATTTGACTGTCAATGCCTCCTCGACGATTGAACTCATGGGTACGACACCCGATAGTGAGTTCACCAGTGGCTTGTTTTCTGGAGCGAGTACAGGCTCAACAGGAAACGCGGGAGATCTAAGTATTACCACTGGAGAGTTAATTGTCTCTGATGGAGGATTTGTTTCAGCTGGCACAAGGGGTCTTGGGGAGGGGGGAACCTTGAGTGTCAATGCCGAGGAGACTGTTAAAGTCATTGGTACGACACCCGATGGTGAGTTTCCCAGCGGCTTGTTTTCTGGAGCTAGTACAGGCTCAACAGGAAACGCGGGAGATCTAAGTATTAACACTGGGGAGTTAATAGTCTCTGATGGATCATTTGTTTCAGCTAACACTTTTGGTCTTGGGGACGGGGGAAATTTGACTGTCAATGCCTCCTCGACGATTGAACTCATTGGTACGACACCCGATGGTGAGTCTCCCAGCGGCTTGTTTTCTGAAGCTAGTACAGGCTCAACAGGAAACGCGGGAGATCTAAGTATTAAAACTGGGGAGTTAATTGTCTCTGATGGAGCATCTGTTTCAACTACCACTTTCCGTGAAGGGGACGGGGGCACCTTGAGTGTCAATGGCTCCTCTAGGATTGAACTCATTGGTAGGACAGCCGATACTCGCTTTCCCACCGGCTTGTTTGCTGGCACTCTAGCCACAGGAAATGGGGGAGATGTGAGTATTACCACTGGGGAGTTAATTGTTTCTGATGGAGCACAAGTTTCAGCTGGCACTTTTGGTCTTGGGGACGGGGGCACCTTGAGTGTCAATGCATCCTCGACGATTCAACTCATGGGTACGGCAGACGATACTCGCTTTCCCACCGGCTTGTTTGCTGTCACTCAAGGGACAGGAAATGGGGGAGATGTGAGTATTAACACTGGGGAGTTAATTGTTTCTGATGGAGCACAAGTTTCAGCTGGCACTTTCAGTGAAGGGGACGGGGGAAATTTGACTGTCAATGCCTCTTCAAAGATTCAATTAATTGGGAGCTCAGCCGATGCTCTGTTTCCCATAATTGGTCTTCCCATAATTGGTACCTCAGTCGATGATCGGATTCCCAGCGGCTTGTTGACTGAAGCTCAAGGGACAGGAAATGCAGGAGAGTTCTTGAAAATTACCACTGGGGAGTTAATTGTCTCTGATGGAGCAGTTGTTAGTACTAGAAGCACTCAACAGGATAGTTCAGCAGGCACGGTAGATATTAATGCCAACTCCATCTTCCTGAACAACGATGGCATCATCACAGCAGAAACAGCAGGAGGAGACCAAGGCAATATTACTCTATTTTCCCGTGACATCCAACTGCTCAACCAAAGCCAGATTACCACTGACGCTATGAATGCAATTGGGGGCAATATCACCATTGATACTGATACCTTAGTCGGTCTGGGAAATAGCGACATTACCGCCAATGCCCTAGAAGGCCCAGGAGGTCGTGTTGAGATTAATGCCCAAGGCATCTTTGGCCTAGAGTTTCGAGACCGTCTCACTCCAGACAATGACATCACCGCCACCTCCAACCTTGGCCCATCCTTCAGCGGTGAAGTCATAATCAACATCTCACAGGTAGACCCAACCTCAGGCTTAACCGAATTGCCAGCAAGCCTGGTAGATGCAGAAGCCATCCTGGCCAATGACCTTTGTGGCTTTGAGAATAATCGGATTGCTGGCGGGAGTTCCTTTATCATTACCGGAAAAGGGGGTTTACCAGCTAGTGCAGACGATCCGGTGATTAATACCGACACCACAGTGGGCTGGCAAACTCGTCCTGCCTTAGCCAGCACCAGCAGACAACGATTACAGCAGCAACCCTCAGTAACACAGCCTCAACCTCCCCAAGAAAAAAAAGTGATTATCGAAGCCCAAGGCTGGGTAACAGCAAAGGATGGCACCATTATTCTGACGGCTCATCCCTTTAGGGGTACTCCTGTTGATCAGATATTGCCCAATCTTGATTGCCATTCGGGAGTAGGGAGTAGGGAGTAGGGAGTAGGGAATCTGGAATCGGTGGAACTGGCATCTTGCCAGTATCCTGCCAAGGGAATCAGTGGAACGGGCATCTTGCCAGTATCCTGGCTTGGGAATCGGTGGAACGGGCATCTTGCCAGTATCCTGGCTTGGGAATCGGTAGAACTGGCATCTTGCCAGTATCCTGGCTTGGGAATCGGTGGAACTGGCATCTTGCCAGTATCCTGGCTTGGGAATCGGTGGAACTGGCATCTTGCCAGTATCCTGGCTTGGGAATCGGTGGAACTGGCATCTTGCCAGTATCCTGGCTTGGGAATCGGTAGAACTGGCATCTTTTGTGGAACGGGCATCTTGCCCATTTCATTTTCGGGCAGGCAGGATGCCCACCTCACAGGGGTAGGTTTTTTACATTAGGGTCAAACATGGGACTTAACCTCATCAGAGGAAAAGGAAAACAACGAATAAGCGATGCAGCGCGGTCTTAGGGGTTTCCCCCACTCGCTATTGCATCAAGACAATGATGATTTTTAACGACAAGTTAAGTACATTTTCTTATACCCCACACCCCACACCCCACACCCCACACCCCACACCCCACACCTAAGGTCTTTGTAAAAAACCTACCCTTATGAGAGGATGCCCACCCCACTCCTATTAATTCCTTGATTCAGCAATGTCAAGAAAAGTTGCACCTGGCTGACAAGAAACGATCAGCCAGAGTTCAATGCAACTATCAACTCACAAAACATTATAATAACAAAAACTGAGATAAATACTGATCTCTTTTATATCATGTCGGGATAATTACCCTTAATAAAAATCTCCCCATCTCCCCATCTGGCCATCTCCCCATCTCCCCATCTGGCCACCCTCCCTCTAATTATGGGTATTCAACCTGACTTGATATTAGATCTAGGTAGTCATGCTTTACTAGCAGATGGGTTCATCGGGTGCTCGGGTGATGGGAAAGATTTGTATTAAGAGTAATTATGGGGAGATGATATAATTCCAGGTTGGGGGTTGTTTGATATCATGTCCAGATAATTAGTGATAAAAAACCTTCTGGGATTAAACCTGACTCCTTTACTTCTGCCTTCTGCCCTCTTCCTTCGATTCGGCGCAAGCGTTTAAGTATTCAACCGCACATGATATCACTTGCTGCCGACCACAGGTTTAAGAGCGCACAGGGTTCGGGCGCAAGGGAAGCGCCCCTAAAATTGATTGGTTTGACCCTCATGATCAGAAGTGATATAGTTTATTCCACTACTCGAATCAATCCACGGTTCAAACCGTCATAAATCTCTTGGACTAGGGTTTGCTCTTCTAGTGAAAGTGATGCCTTGGCTAGTAAAGCTGACATAAAGAGCTGTTGGTCAATGCGGGTAATTTGGCGCATATGAATAATACGCTTAGCTATTTGCTTAACCGGGAATTTGGGGAAGATCACTTGAGAAGGTTTCATTGGGTCCACATAATCTCTGTAATTTTAACTATCGGCAATTTTGAAGAGATATTCTGTGAGAGAGAGTCCTAGCTATTAGTGATTCGAGATCAAGATTTGTGGTGATGGGATAGGGGTTAACCTGTGATCTGAGTTACAACGATGGCAGACTAGTAGCCGATCAGCCTTGACTGGAGTTATATACAGCATGTTGATTCTAGGAGAAGAGAACTACAGGAGAAGGGAAGCAGCAGATTAGAAAAGGAATAAATACTAATATAGTCCAATACTTGGATGCCTGAAACTGTTTAAACCTTAACAGTTTGGCATCTGAGAGCTTTATAGTTGTGGTTGGCACTGATGGGTCTTGCGCCAACGCTGTCATAATTTGTTTACCCAAAACCCTTCCTAATCGTGGTGGTACAGCATTACCCACCTGTCGAAATCCATGCCATTTGGTGTGGTGGAAGCGAAACCAATCTGGAAATGAGTGCAGTCTAGCGGCCTCTCGCACCGAGATGACCCGTGGATAATCAGGATGAATGGGGCGAGGAGAGGTGTAGCGACCGTTTTTATAACCAGTACCTGCTCTGAGGGTATGGCATGGTTGATCCCAGTGTAAGCGTCGTAAGCGACTGGTAGTTTCTACCTCGCCCATGGGTGTGTTTCTAAACCGCTCAATCGAGGCTTCCGTGTGCTGGGTTTGCAGGGAACTGGTCAATAGTTGAGGATTCCACTGGCGGGGATAGGCAAAGTTACCACGATCTGTGATCAAATCCCGTAACTTTTCTACATAGGGCATGGCTAAAGCTTGGAGCAGGTCTAGCTGTTCTGGTGTTAGTTCAACACAATCGCTTTTCATAAGTTCAGGAAAATCATCTAAGTTAGGCAAGTCTGCGATCGCATCCTTAACAGTTACCCATTGGTGAGAGCCTAGTTCTGAGCAAGGATAAGCCACTGGTGCTTGCCCAAGCCTAGAACCCAGTAAAAACAACCGCCGCCGTTTTTGAGGCACGCCAAAATCTGCTGCATTCAAGACCTGTACTGGCTCAGTTATAGTGTATCCAGCTGCTTTAAAGTCACTGATTAGCTGCTCGAACAGGTGTTGGTATTTGTTCTGAGCTAAGCCTGGTACATTCTCCATCACAAAGTAGCGTGGTTGCAGTTCTTTGACCAAACGGCAGAACTCAAACACTAAATTATTGCGTACATCATCTACTTGACGCTTACCGATCAAGGAGAATCCCTGACAAGGGGGTCCACCAATCACTAGATCAATGACTAGATCAATGGTAGAAACCTTCGATGAAACCTCTCTACAGTCTTGATTTTGCCCCCTTTCAGTTGCCCACTCCCTCAGGGCTTTCTGAATTTCCTGACCAGACAGGGTAGCAATGTCGGTACATAAAACCTTGGTTTGGGGGGAATTGAAGGCATACACTGCCCCATGAATTGGGTCTTGTTCAACGGCGAGGGCAACATCAAACCCCGCCTGCTCAATCCCTAGGGAGAAACCACCAGCACCAGCAAATAAATCAACGGCTAAGGGTCGATGAGGGAAATTTGCCATGCCGTTTATGGTAATCTAATTTTATTGCGCTGCAGGCTTCGGAACAGGGAACAGGGAACAGGGAACAGGGAACAGGGAACAGATAATGAAAAAGCTTGTCACATAGCGCTGCATAGAAAATAGGCAAATTGAATAGACGCTAGCTTACCTATAATGGTTGATCAGTAGGAAACAGTATTTTTTAGCATACCTTAGTTAGTGCTCTCTTTTACCATTGACATTAATCTAGCTCTGACAGAACTCGCGAGTAGTAATAGCAATCCCTGTAGGAATTGTGATAATTTTGATGCCATATTCCCTACTCCCTACGGGTGCATCTCAATGCATGCAAAAACACTCATAAAAATAGAATTATAATATCATGTTGTAACAATTACCCTTAATAAAAATCTCCCCCATCTCCCCATCTCCCCATCTCCCCACACTTCCCACCCTCCCTACTCCCTACTCCCTACTCCCTACTCCCTACTCCCTACTCCCTACTCCCTACTCCCTTTCCTAAAGTGCTGATGCCAATTTTAAAATCCTCATTTTTCTGGTTTTTCTGCTTTACGGTAATTTTCCTGCTATCCCAAGATTTCTGGTCTTGGCAGCAAGATATTTCCTTCTCCTTGCTCCATCTTCCCCCCTGGGTATTCTATTTTATTGCCTTACAAATTATCCTCGCAGTCGCGTTGTTACTATTTGTGCTAAATTTCTGGGAAACTTCGTCTAAGGAAGACCGTTAAGGATATGGCACTAGACTCGATTATTCCCTATATTGTGCTCGCCGGGTATTTATTAGTAACCCTTGTGGTAGGACTAGTTGGTTATCGCCAACAACAAAACACTCCTGATGATTATTTTTTAGCTGACCGTAACATGGGAGCAATTATCCTATTTTTTACCCTAATTGCTACCAATTTCAGTGCCTTTGCTTTTCTAGGATTTTCAGGCTCAGGCTATCGCATTGGTCTGAGTTATTACGGCATGATGGGGTTTGGAACTGGCTTAATCGCACTAACCTTTTATTTTATCGGTTATCGAGTCTGGCTGTTAGGCAAAGAACACGGCTTAATCACCCCTTCTGAATTGATTGAAGCCCGTTTCCGTAGGACAGGTGTATCCCCTGGGATTAGCAATACTCTTAAATTAATTTTTCTGGCGGTTATGGTAATTTTCACCATTCCCTACTTAACCCTGCAACCGATTGGAGCTGGCTATATTCTTGAAACCTTAACCAATGGACAAATTCCCTATTTTACAGGGGCTACCTTTTTGACAGTTGTCATCGTGCTGTATGTGTTCATGGGGGGGATGAGAAGCGTTGCCCTAACGGATGTTATCCAAGGACTTTTAATGTTTACCTTAATGTTAGCAGCAGTAGCAGCAATTGCTTCTAGTCTGGGAGGGATTGCTGAAGCTAACCGTACTGTCTACACCCTCAAACCTGAATTGTTTTCTCGACAGGGTATAGATAATTTTTTTACCTATCGTAAGTGGTTTAGCTTCATGATTCTCTGGATGCTGAGTGTCCCTATGTTTCCCCAGATGTTCATGAGATTTTATACCTCAAAAACTAGCAATTCCCTAAAAGTTTCGGTAGTGATGTATCCCCTAGTAAGCGCTATCATGTTTATTTGTCCGGTGCTAATCGGAATGTGGGGACATATTTCCTTTTCTGACCTGACAGGAAAAGCATCTGATCAAGTGTTTCCGATGATGCTAGCGGAACATACACCAATCTGGCTAGCATCTTTAGTGATGGTGGGAGCATTAGCTGCCATGATGTCAACCTTGGACTCCCAGCTTTTGGCCCTCAGTTCCATGCTAACTAGAGATATTTATTTTGCTTATTTCCGTAAAACCGCTTCCCTCAAAGAACAAACCTTTGTTGGTAGAGTACTGATTGTTTTATTGGCAATTATTGGTTTAATTATCGCCAAAAATCCCCCAGATACGATTACTGCGATCGCAACCCAAGCCTTTACAGGATTAGCAGTACTGTTTCCAACGGTAATTGCAGTATTGTATAGCAGAACTATTCATCCTCTAACCTGTCTTGTATCGATTCTTGTGGGTGAAGCCGCAGTGATTGGCTTTCAGTTGGGGATTATTCCCAAAAGTCTTACCTTCGGTTTTCTGCCAGTTGTCCCTATTGTTGCCCTTTCCGGATTAATTATTATTGTCGGATCAATCAAGCCGATCCAGAGACTGGTTAATAGTCGTGAGTCTTGAGTGGGTCAGTGGTCAGCTATCAGCTTAAGCGCTACGCGCACGCTACTTGAGGTGCTATCAGCTATCAGCTATCAGTCATTGGCCAACGGCCAACGGCTGATAGCCTAGCGTCGCCTAAGGCCAACGGTTGTTCGCGTAGCGTGCGCGTAGCGCATATGCTTACTTACTGAGTCTTGAGTTGGAGAGTCTTGAGTAGACGTGCTTGGTAATTTGTATTATAATGTAATACAAACACAGTATTTTAGAATTTAGAATTCTCAATTCTTAATTCTTAATTCTTAATTCTTAATTCTTAATTCTCAATTCTTAATTCTACATTCTTAATTCTCAATTCTACATTCTTAATTCTTAATTCTCAATTCTCAATTCTACTTGGTGGTGCGTTACGGGGCGGGCTATTCCAATACTGGCCCTCGAAGTTAAAAATGAGGGCAAGCCCGCCCCTAACGCACCCTACATTCTTAATTATTAATTCTTAATTCTCAATTCTCAATTCTACATTCTTAATTCTCAATTCTCAATTCTACATTCTTAATTATGCATTCTGACAAACATCAACTAGCCGGAGGATAATATGTCCAAAAAACTCGACCAAATTATTGTTGTGGATGTTGAAGCAACCTGTTGGCAAGGGAAGCCACCCCCAGGACAAGAAAACGAAATCATTGAAATTGGGATTTGTGTATTGGATGTTGTTTCTGGGAAGCCCCTGGAAAAAGATAGTATTTTGGTAAAACCAGAACGCTCGAGGATCAGTGAATTTTGTACCAAACTGACTACATTAACCCAGGAGCAAGTTGACCAGGGAATTTCTTTTGCTGAAGCTTGTTCTATTCTACAAGATAAGTATTTATCTGCTCGGCGAGTGTGGGCAAGCTATGGGGATTATGATCGAAATCAATTTCAGAAACAGTGTACATCTCGTTTTTTGAGATATCCCTTTGGCACCAGACATATCAACATCAAGACCTTGTTTGCCATTAGTTATGCTTTGCCCCATGAAGTTGGTATGGCCCAAGCTTTGGATTTACTAAATCTACCGTTGGAAGGTACTCACCACCGAGGAGGAGATGATGCTTGGAATATTGGTCGGATATTCTCAAAGTTACTTTCGCAATTCAGAACTACACCATGATCTCGACTAGACTTGTGCCAGAAGTCGGGAACAGGGAACAGGGAATAGGGAACAGGGAACAGGGAACAGGGAACAGGGAACAGGGAACAGGGAACAGGGATAAGAATTGACGAAAACAGTATTTTAAACTTATCAATATGAATCCGTCTCGATTGGTAAAAATTAGTAAATATTTGAGTAAGCATCTTCGACACCAGCCTCAGAGAATTGGGATCACACTCGCTCCTGGTGGCTGGGTTGGTGTTGAGGAACTACTGGCGGCCTCTAAAAAGCATTCCTTTCGGATCAGCCGTGCTGAATTAGATGAAGTGGTTGCCAAAAATGACAAGAAGCGCTTTTCCTTCGACTCCACAGGTACCCGAATTCGTGCCAATCAAGGTCATACGGTCAAAGTCGATTTGCAACTAGACGTTTTGGTGCCACCAGATGTGCTGTATCACGGCACAGGTCACCGGGCAGTTGAGTCAATTCTGCGGCAAGGTTTGTGTAAAATGTCGCGGCACCATGTCCATCTATCGACGGACATGGCAACTGCCAGAAAAGTGGGAGCAAGACATGGTCGCCCTGTGGTTTTTGCCATTGATGCCGCAGCTATGCACAAAGCCGGTTACAACTTCTATTGTTCCGATAATGGAATCTGGTTAGTAGATTGGGTATCACCAGAATATTTACAGTTTATATTTCAGTCTACATGTAATCGACAAGGTGAGAAAAAGCATAAAAACTGTAGATGATCAACAGGATAGCCATTACCTGCACCATACGGGAATTAGAGGAAGGCATGGTTGTACCCCTGACCCACATGGATAGGGCTGCTCCCATGGCAAAGCTAGAACTGAGAACCAGATAGGGCCAGTTATTTTTATATCCCCAGGTGGCTAGTAAAGCCATTGCCAATGAGGTCATCATTAATTCAACGAACTCTGGTGGATTGTACTGGGTTGAAAGCACTAATGTTCGCCACCAAAACTGCCAAAGTCTCATAAATTAAAGTAGCTAGTTAACGCTCTAGGCTAGCGTTGACTGAAGACTCTGATATTCTAATATAGTTATGCTTATAGTTATGCTCCTGTAAATAGCTTAGAGCTTCCTCGGTTTTAACTTGAGGAAATTTGAGGTAGAAGCGGCTAACACTCAGGAACGGTTCCGGTGTCCGTAAGATAACCATGCGATCGCACCACTGTGATAACCAGGGTATTAATCCTCCTGGTGCCACTGGTGTGCAAATCCAGACCTGTGCTGGATTGTGGGCTTTTACTGCTTCCGTTGCTGCTGCTATGGTCATCCCAGTGGCAATGCCATCATCAACCAGCAACGCTAGGGCACCAGTAGGATTGGTTTTCGGACAACCCGGTTGCAGTTGAGCTAACTGAGCTTGGGCTTTTTCTTGAGCTTGAGCTAATACTATTTCCCGCCATTGAGCATTTTTGTTTCGCCATCGCCTTTGCCCAGACCAAAGTACAACTCCCGAGGAAGTCACTGCACCGATTGCTAATTCTGGGTTGCGAGCCGTGGTAATTTTTTTGGCCACTACAATATCTAGCGGACAATCCAGTGCCCGAGCTACTGGTGCTGCTACTGGGATACCCCCCCGAGGTAGTGCATATACAATAGGGGTTGCATCAATACCTGTAGCGTGCAGCCTGCTCACCAAGGGGATAAGTGCTTGAGCGAGCTGCTCACCGGCATCAGCGCGATCGCTAAACAGCGGGGCAGTGTACATGGCTTCCTCCGGCATCAAGTTGCCTGATATATATTATAATTACGGATTTTTGTCAAGATTACTGTATCGAAAGAAAGAAATAATTGTAATAATTATTTCGAATAATTGCTTCTCAAGCGTGCCCATAGGGCATAAGCTGATAGCTGATAGCTGATAGCTGACCAATTTCTGTGAGCCCTCATGTCCAACGGAGAACAACTTAGTCTTTTTGACGAATCAGAGTTAACCCCATCACCGCCCAACAATGTCCAAAGGGAGCTAATCCCCACTGATGCCAAAATTCCTATTTCTCCTGGCACTTACGACACTATGGAATCCTTGACAGAACACTGTCAATCTTGCCAACGGTGTGAATTAGGAGCTACCCGCACTCAGGCTGTTATTGGACGTGGCAACCCTAAGGCCCTGATTATGATTATTGGAGAAGGACCGGGTAAACAAGAAGATGAGACCGGTAAGCCCTTTGTAGGCAGAGCAGGGAAACTGTTGGAGAAAATTTTGGCATCTGTGAAAATCGATAGTGAACAAGATGTATATATTTGTAATATGGTCAAGTGCCGACCTCCTGGTAACCGCACCCCTACTCCTGATGAAATTGAGGCGTGCAAACCTTACTTGTTGGAACAAATTCGCCTAGTAGACCCCCAAATTATTCTGTTCACTGGTGCTACAGCGGTAAAAGGCTTAACTGGTAACAAGCAGGGCATTACTAAGATTCGCGGCACCTGGATGGAATGGGAAGGGCATAAGTGGTGTATGCCAATTCTCCATCCTGCTTACCTACTGCGGAATCCGAAACGAGATCAAGGTAGTCCAAAGTGGCTGATGTGGCAAGATATCCAGAAAGTGCGTGCTAAGTTAGATGAGATTCGCTCTTAGATGCAATAGATATTAGGGAATAGGGAATAGGGAATAGGGAACAGGGAACAGGGAACAGGGAGTAGGGAGTAGAGATTAGTTAAGTGTTAATTGTTAATTGTTAATTGACCATTTAAAGTTGTCAATTAACAATTTTCATTCCAATTTTAAATTGACGAACAACCAAGAATGATAAGTAGTCAACCTGATAGGATACAACCTACTTATAGCATTTGTCATAGCTATCAGGTACACAGGAGTTTTTCCATCTTACCTCTTACCTACTCCCTACTCCCTGCTCCCTGCTCCCTAAAAGCCAAGAATTTGTAGCTCACCCAATTGAAAACTGCTGTAAAAATGATCATTGATGAAACTTGGTACCAACGACCACCTGGAGTTTCTGACGCTACCTCCGCTGGTGGTATTGTTGCCCGCCGTTGGGAGCAGCAGATATACATTGCTCTAGTTCAAGAAGGCAATAGACTTGAATATGTCTTACCCAAAGGTCATGTAGAACCAGGAGAAAGCTTTTTAGAGGCGGCAGAGCGAGAAATTGCGGAAGAAGCGGGCTTAAATGACCTGAAATTTATTGCTGAACTGGGAGTTAAGGAACGATTAGACTTTGCTAAACAGTGTTGGAAAAAGACTTACTATTTTTTGTTCATTACTGACCAAATTGAAGGGACTCCTACTGATCCAAATCTCAGTTACCAGCTGTGGTGGTTTCCGATAGATGAATTACCAACATTATTTTGGCCAGAACAACAAGAACTGATTAAAACCAATAGTAAGCTGATCCAAAATTCTGTAAGCATTCAGCCGTCAGCTGTCAGCCATCAGCTTCCCATAACTCAAGATTAAACGAATGCTTACCTCTTTTATTGAAAAGCACCGATTGCGCTACGCCCACGCTGGGTGAACAGTAGCGTGGCACAGGCTTCTAGGGTGGCACAGGCTTCGACGCATCGGACTTAACCCATAAGCTGATACGGGACACGCTGATACGGGACACGCTGATAGCTGAATGCTTACAAAAGTCCTTAGGGATTGAATAGGAAATGGGGAATATCAAATTCCCCATCAGTTACCGTTAACTAAAACGCACAACACTGTGGCTAAATCACACCACAAGCGGCTCGAGCACCACCCCCTCCCAAGGGTTTGGGAGTGTCTGAATAATTGTCACCTTGGGCGTGAATGATCAGAGAGTGACCCTTAAGGTTAGCAACCTTTAACCTTGGGGCTACTACTGGAGTGTTAGCAACACCCTGTTGATTAACCACTAGCCTTGGCAAATCACCTAAATGACCATTACCGAATGGTCCTTCATGTTTGCCGGTATTTTCTGGATCATAATGACCACCAGCAGCTAAGCCTGGAACTACTTTACCTTCCTTCTGGGCTGGACCACAGTTGGGGTTTGTATGGACATGGAAGCCATGTTCTCCAGGAGTTAATCCAGACAGATTCGAGGTTAGCTGCAGACCCTTCTCGGTTTCGGTTGCTTTGACAATGCCAATCTCTTTACCAATGCCTTTGGTATCAGTCAAATGCATGGTGACGGTTAGTGGTGTTGACGCAGATTGATTGGAACAAGCCGAGATTATAAATATTGCGATCGCAGCTAATAGGCTGATAATTTTCATACTCAACTACACCCCACTTACAGATAGGTCTCCAAGGGTTTGAGATCCTTTTGGATTTCCGTTTCGCTATTCCCTACCGTACCTGATTTCTGAGGATTTTTGAGCTTGAGCTTAGTTTCTCATTCTTGGGCAACCTCAACCTGGCACCCATTCATCTTACCCCTAGCTGGAGTAGGCTTTAGAGGATTTTTTGTAAAAGCACAACACTTGGCTAGTGTTGAGGGGATCCCGATACAGACACTCAACCCGATTAAAATTATGTTTCTGGGCAAGGGATTGCAGGGTTGTTTGGGTTTCGGGAAAATCACTAGACAATATATGACCCTCGACCATGGAAACTTCTTCCGGAGTCAGTTGAGCCCAGTCTTGGTAGACACCCTCTAGGTAACGTTTTAGATAGGTGTCTCGGGTTTCTCCATCTGTGGAAACTATATCGATCAGAATAAAAACACCATCAGCTTTTAGGAGATGGCTAAGCTTAGCCATAATACCATCTTTTTGCTCAAAACTCAGGTGATGGAACGCAAAAGAACTTAGAATCCCGTCAAAGCTATCCTGCTGGTTTTGTCCCAACTCAGAAACTACTTCAAAGAAGTCGCCCTGGATCAATGTCTGTTCGCAGGGGATAGAATTGATGTTATCACCAGCAATCTCTAGTGCTGGTTCAGACAGGTCAATACCTTTGTAGGAAGCAATAGTGGTATTGGCTAAAGCCTGGACCGTGAAGCTAGCATCACCGCAGCCGAGCTCAAGCATGGAGAAGGGCGTTGGAAAGTAGCTGACTAGAAATGCGTGCAAGATGCCGTAAATTTCACGGTGTTTCATGTAATTGTTAGTCAGTATTTTTTGATAGAGTTGCCACTGACTCTCAAATATATTAGGTGACTGATTTGTTTTCATAAAACACCTTTTGTTTACTTGAAAAAAAACACTGATAGTTTAGGTAACCTCTTAATAAACACATAGTGAAATCAAAACCCCAGCCAGGATTTGAGATTTCTAATAAAAATGTGTTTCTGACTACTTTTGCGCTTTTGCGATCGCGCCCCTAGGTCCAGGGCTGAGACTTTGCACCCTTAGGGTTATCGCCTGATCAGCGCCCCTTTGCCCCCAATTTTGGGATATTATAATGATGTCAAAGTTTACCATAATTGGGGGATAATGGGAGCTAAGGAAGAATATCAATGTACTGGTGCCAGCTCTAAGTATTAAGCTCTAAGTATGTAAGCATTCAGCTATCAGTTATCAGCTATCAGCGTGTCGCGTATCAGCTATTAGCTATGGTGCTTTGGAATAAAATAAGCTGACGGCTGACGGCTGACGGCTGAATGCTTACCTAAGTATTAATCCTTATCCAGGTTAAAGAGTTGAGTGTTGACATGAGCCAGATAGGTAGAATCATTGATAGTTTCTGGGGATAATCTTCCTCTTGCAATAGCACTTGCTACTAGGTCTTTGGCGGTAATTCTCTTGCTTTTTATAGCGCTGATGAAAGCAGCATTACTGGGAATACCTTGGTCAGCAAAGTAGCCTTGATAACCGAGATAGACGAGGTTAAAAGGTTGAACTTCGACAATATTGTTACGGCTGGTGGTGGAGTTGGCAGCGATTTCCGATGCTAAGACGGGAGTGGTAGCGGTGGCAATCAACAAAGTGCCTAAACTGCCAAGTACTAGACGTTTCATTTTTGTTCCTCCTAGGGTTAATTAGCTTAATTGGTTAACTGCTTATCTTTAATTACTAGAATGCAGGTCTTAACTGAGGAGGGAGTGACCGTTAACTGAGAAGTTGATAAGGTCTTGCTTAGGAAACTGAATTAACCCTGGTTGACTGACAAAACTAATCAACCACGTACTGGTACGAAATTATTTTGAATTCCAGTCGATACCGTCGTTTATCATGTTGTTTTCGTGAGGCCATCGCCGGGTCAGGATCATGATTACTCAGGTACGACCCGTGGCGAATTTAATTCTTAATGGGTCAAGCGCACCTATGTGAAACGAACCCGACGAATCAGTCTCCAGGCATTTTCCCTCGGAGGCTTTGACATCATGTTTATCACTACCCTCGCCTTGACCTACTGGTTTGCCGTAATATCATGTCAGGATAATTACCCTTAATAAAAATCTCCCTATCTCCCGTTTCTGATACTTTTAACCGCGACATCTTAGACATTTAAGACATCTAGTACAACATCACCGACGTGATCGGTAAAGGTGGTAATTACGGTCGATGCCTGGTATTACCCAGGGCACCTCCGCTTCAAAACCGTGCGTGAAAGTTTCCCCTCACACGGCTCCTAAGTATTTTTTTGGCTCCAGTGTATTTGTTGGTGGCAACTTTGGTGAACTGCCATAAGGTTGTTCTCCTTTTGGTTGCTATGATTACCGTCTATGTGATGGAGATGAATCCGTTCATCATTTACGAATCTCAATCCACAATGTCCACAGGAATGGTTTTGTCGTTTCAAAGCTCTGGATGTAGCGTTGTCGTATAATTTGGAGTTTCTTTTGCTCCAGTAGACTATGTCCCCATCATATGGGGACTTTGTGCCCCTGACATTTACGTGTTGATTTTGTTCATACCCTACAGCTGGAAAACCTTTCTTGCATAGTTCATTGGCTCTGTACCGGTTCACTTTCTTTTCCTTTCGGAATTTACGATTTGCGGTTTTATTTATAAACCATAAACTATCTCTAGAACTGTTCATATAACAGCTTTTGTGGTAATTCCTCCATCCACGAACGATTGGCGCTAATCTTTTTGCTTTTTCTTCGGCTCCATAATTCGAGCTGTTTACCACGGTTTTAATCTTCTTTCGTATATTCCGATGGTTATCCACTGAGGGAATGCATCGGAATTTTCCGTTTTTCTGGACGCGGAAGTTCCACCCCAGGAAGTCAAATCCGTCTGTCGTATTGGTTATCTTGGTCTTTTCTTCACTGATTTCCATTCCCCGGTCTGCGAGAAAGGTTTTAATTTTCTCTAGGATTTTTTCTGCGTTATCTTTAGGCTTGAGGATTACTACCATATCATCAGCGTATCTTATACATCTGTTTCTAGGGTTTATTTCCTCTATTCCATCTAGTGCGATATTGGCTAGAAGTGGGCTGACTACACCTCCTTGGGGTGTTCCTTGCTCTGGGAATTCCGGATTGATGCCTGCTTTTAGACATCTGAATATCCCTGTTTTCAGACCCGCAGGTGCTAGCAATCTATCCATAATTGAGCTGTGGGATATGCGGTCAAAACACTTCTTTATGTCTACTTCTATTATTCTTTTCTTGATGCCTTTTTGTTTTGAATTCAGGTTTAAAAACAGTAGTTTTTGTGCGTCTTGGGCACACCTACCTGTTCTGAATCCATAACTATAGGCACTGAACGTTGCTTCGTGGGCAGGTTCGAGAGCGAATTTTGCGAGACATTGCCATGCTCTATCTCGGATTGTTGGTACTTTCAGCATTCTTGTACCTCCGTTTTTCTTGGCTATGGGGATTTCCCTTAGGCCGAGGTGCGTCCAGTTTTCCGCACTAGATACTAGCTTTTTAAGTACCTCAAATCTTTCTTTGTAGGTTAGGTGTGATTTCCCGTCTACTCCGGCGGTTCTTTTTCCGGTGTTGAGCTGAGTCACTTGACGGATGGCCAAAAGTTGGGCAGAACGGGATTTCAATATCAGTTTCTGAAGTGACCGAGCTTTCCTCAGGTCTCCAGCTTGAACTGCTTTATAAACTCTTCTTTGCAGGCGAAAAAGGTTCCGGCAGAGTTTTTTCCACTTTTGACTTTTCCAGAGGTCACTATATCTATTAGACATGTGTCTACCCATACTCTGTTAGGATTTGTTTATCTTGATACCCGTAGCCAGTTTCCGGCTACATCTTACCCGACAGTAGGGATTAGGTTTGGCATAACTTACCGAGGATTCGACTATTTCCTCAGACCTATTTATGCTGTCGTTTTTACTCGTTCCGTCTATCAGATTGTTTTGACGATTTAGGGCAATCCATTTTGCCTATCCTCTCCTCGAAAGTTACAGATACCGTGGGAATTGTTCTGTGAGGATTAGAGGATGCATTCTCACATTGTTTTTCAGATTGTGGTAGGGCGATTAGACACTTTTTCAGGATTTTTGCTACTGTTACCCATGTCGTCTCCCTAAAGCGCGGTAGTGTGGCTAATCTGCTTCACCTCTAATTCCGCCCTGGTGCCAGCTTCACTCTGCGAGGTTGCCGCCTGCTCGGTGTGGCCAAGATAAGGAGTCACTTGCTTTCTCAAGGGATGGGTTTTCACCATCATCCGAAGGACAGTTAGGATTTTTTGAGGTCTGACCTCGCGAATCCCCCTAGTCATACCTCTCCTGTTTCAGGAGGTTCCTCCTAGGAACGAGCCGCACTCCCACATCGCCTTGAGGAAAATCCCCACGGCTCCATTGAAATCTCTATGGATTTCATACCCACATTTGGGACATTTAAAATTCTTGGATCCTCCAAGTTTCCTATGGATGTGTCCGCATTTTGTGCAGGTCTTTGAGGTGTATTCCTCAGTTATTCTCACGAGTTTGGAACCGTACCGGTTACACAAATGCCCTAAAGTCTGCGAGAATTGGTAGAATGCCCAACTCATCATCGCGCGAGCAGTTTTACTCCTTAACTTCCTCCTCTTTTTAGCTACCATCTGAGAAGTCTCAAAAGTAGGCAGAACAATAATGTCGTAGTTTCTGGCTAGATAAGACGCTACTTGTTTATGAATCTCAGAACGCAGGTTTTTTATTTTATTCCTAAGGCGTTCCATGGCTTTCCTGAGTTTGTAACGTAGCCTCTTGAATTTCCTCCCTTTGACTTTGTCATGCTTTGACTTTATTTGGTCGAGATGACTACAAAGCTTGGCTATAAAGCTAAAATCACCATTTCCGAACTCTAAAAAATCCGAACCATCAAATCCTGTTACGAAAGTGCGGACGCCCGGATCTAAGGCAATAATTTTCTCGGTTATTGTTGGTTCAGTCCTTAGAGGCACAGGGAAGTGAGCAAACCACCTACCTTTGTTGAAGGTCAATTCAGTAGATCCCTTAGTCAGTACACAATAGTTGTGTCCCTTGAATTCTGGTAATGGTAGATGTTTTGTAGACGAAACCATCCAGTGGCCATTTTTATAGGCTGTAGGATCGAACTGTAGAGTAGCGGTTTGATCGCGAATACTCCTAAACCTGGCTAGTTTTCTTCCCCTGTCAGGGTTAAGCTTTCTTTTTTTCCCAATACCAATGTACTGTGGCTGTTTTTTCGTCTCCTTCCAGGCGGTGTAAGCTTCCATTGACGCATTGTCTAAAAGTTTTGATATACCTAGATCAATGCACCATTGAGGAATTAATCCAGAACTTTTTAAAAAAGTCCTAAATCCGTGCTTCCCTCCCTTCTTGGTAGTCTTAACATAGCCTTGTTCTCTGTTTAGATAATCAATAGATATGTTGTAGACCTTTCGAGAGGCTGCAACCCACTTCTTCCAGATCTTCTCAAGTTCCTTTACTGGATAAACTCGGTAACTCGCTGTCATCAAGGATTCGTTTTTTGTACTTCCATTGTCCATAGAGTCGGCAACTAAAGACATGGACGATTGCAAGGATATCTTCGACCATTTCCTGTTCTGGGCTGAGGTGCGTTTCGTCGAGAACCAGTATCTTTGTCTCAAATTTGCCCCACAGCCATGAGATAAGATCGAACCCAAAGCGGCAAAGCCGATCTTTGTGGGCAACGACAATAAGCTCGCAAGTGTTGCTGAGAACTCTGTCCAGTAAGGATTGTAGTCCAAATCTTTTGAAGTTGAGTCCTGACCCGATGTCAAAGATGACTTCACAACCGGGGTAACTAGACTTAAGAAAGCGTACTTGTTGTTCAAGGTCACTCTTTTGAGAGCGGCTTGAAACTCTGGCATATAAGATGATGTCTGTTTTTGGTTTGGCTGGTCGAATAGAGACAACTGAATCCAAGTCGTATCTTCTTTGACCTCCCGGCGTCTTGATCCCTTTGATTTTCCCGGCTTCGAGCCATCTTTCGAGAGTTCTCGTTGAAACTCCAAGTCTTTGAGCAGCGACTCTTGGTGGAACATAGTTGACTGACATCGTTCTCCAAAGAGCTACTCTTTAAGTCTAAGGCAAGATGTCGGTTAATGTTACGCTTTGTCAGGAGTTTTATTGATCAGGACTCAACTCCCCATCTCCCCATCTCCGCACACCTCCCACCCTCCCCCTTTTAGGTGTATGATTTTAATATTTATGCAGAAGATAGAGAAAATGAGGGAGAAAAACAACCCATAGGTAAAGGCATTTGTTGAATGACAGATGCCAGAATACGTAAAAAACCTCGTCGAAAACAACTTAAAGACAGAGGTTGTTGAGAGTGGGTCGAAAATTGCAACGGATCGGCGTCGAGGCCATCGTCGTCAGTTTCAACCGATAAACTACTAGCAGATAAACTAGTGTCAGTTAATCCTCCGACGCCAACCAACCAAATAGTCGCCACAGCAATAGCGTTACCATTGTCTTTCGGCACGTTTGGGGTCAGTCATTTTGGTGTGATGCCAACCAAAACCACCACGCTTAATGTCTTTGAACAAGCATTCAATCCAGCTACGCATACTATACCAGTAGATTTGAGCCTGTTGTGGACTCAAATCCGTTAACATTAACCAAGGGTCAGCATAACCGTGATCCCAGCGAGCTAAGAGAGTGCAATCGACACAGTTGCTTCGGAAACATCTGACTCGACCACTCCAATGCTGACCAACCTCAGTGATTAGCCCAGACAGAGGTAATTTCGATGGGGGTTGGTCACCCAAAACCTGGGATGGTTGGTAATATCCTTGAGCATTAATCCGCATCAAAGGATGCCAGCCATTAGCCACAATCCCTTGATAAAACCATTTAGCATACAACCCTCGGTCTGTGGTGACTATCACAAACCAATCATCCGGGATCCCCTGTTTGACCTGATTTAACAGCTGATGCCAGTAAGGTTGCCAACTCCCTTTTTCGGTTGCACCCACAATTTTCCAAGCTACAGGTATTCCACAGCCACGGTAGACCACACTAATTACCAAGACTGTAAAACGCTTACCCAATGTGGATGCATCTGCAGCCAGCACCAGGCTTTTTTGATCGGATGACCACCAACTTAATATCCACAACAATAAGAAGGCAAAGCTTTCACTGACTTCTATTTCTTGTCGCTTTCTGCCATATTTGTGACTTTTTTCCTTGTACCATTGCCTTAACTGCTCTCTGACATTGTTTTCTGATCGATGTTGGATTTCTGCTAAAAATACGGCTACTGTTGATAATCCACAACTTTGAGTGATGGCAATACCAAAAAAGCGACCCATTGCTAATCCCACTGCCTGAGATTTGCTCAGATGAGGCATCTTCCTCATCACTACTCTGAACCATTCTTGATACCCTTTCGGAATCTGTGTGATCATCGATGACAGTCCAATGGTGTACTAAGGTTTTTAGTTCTTTTTTCCTCTTTTGTTAAAATCATACACCTGAAAGCCACCCTCCCCACCCTCTCTTTAATTATGGGTATTCAACCAGACTTGATATGAGGGGGAACCTCAGCGTGTGATTCTCTTAATGGAAGAGATTAATTGATAAATTGGTTTTGAGGGGGAATGTCAGGGAATAGGGACTCAAAGCAGGGAGCTGATGGGGTGAGAACAAGGCATTAAAGGAGAAAGGGTGTGGGTTGACCGGGTGTGGGGTGTGGGGACAATAGAAGCGATGCAGCGCGGTCTTGGGGAGGCAGCGCGGTCTTGGGGAGGCAGCGCGGTCTTGGGGGTCTCCCCCATGAGCGACTGCCGTGGTTTCCCCCATGAGCGACTGCCGTGGTTTCCACGGGGCAAACAGCGGTGCGGACGCAGGTTCCGCACACAGACCCATGCGCCACTCGCTATTGCCGTGGTTTCCCCCACTCGCGCTTTGCATCAAGACAGCTAATTTGGAGTTACCCCAGCAAAAACCAACATCCCCAACCTGATTCAACCTTCCCTTCTTAATGCCGTCGCTGATGGGGTTTCCCCCACTCGCTATTGCATCAAGACATAGAGGGATTTTGGGTAATGAAAAAAACGGTAATCATTTTTTCCAATTCCTACACGAAACCCTATAGCGTTGATCAGAGTTATGAGACACAGTCAATTTTATTAACCCTACTCCCTACTCCCTACTCTGGTGTGATTCTCTCAATGGAAGAGGTAAATTGATGGACAATCAATCAATACAGCAAAAGATTCATAAGATCCAAACCGGCTTACAGCTGGTGTTGAAGAATTCTAATGACATACTTTTACAACCTAAGCTGATTTCAATGTTTCTAGAGGAAATTGGCATCGCCCTAGAAGAGTTGGAGGTACACCAGCAGGAATTACTTGCCAGTCGTTGCCAAGTGGAATTGGAGCGCCAACGCTACCAGACTTTGTTCAATTCAGCCCCGGATGCCTACCTAGTGACCAATACCAAAGGTGTGATTCAAAAGGCTAACCTAGCGGCAGCAAACCTGTTGAACGTGAACCGCACCTTTCCGGTGGGCAAACCCATAATCGTGTTTGTGGCTCAAGAAGACAGGAGTTGGGTTACCACTCAACTGAATCAACTGACAGCATTTCCTTTAAGGGATTGGGAAGTGCGTCTGCAACCACGGCAGTGTGAGCCTTTGACTGGGTCAATCGCTATCTGTACTATACCTGATTCCGAAGGCAAAGGGGTAGAGCTGCTCTGGACAATCAGGGACATTAGCGGACGCAAAAAAGCTGAAGCTGCCCTGGAAGCTCAGTTAAATGTGGATGGGCTGACCCAAGTGTATAACCGCCGTCACTTCGATCAGGTATTTGACAAAGAATGGCAACGCTCAAGGCGAGACCAGTTGCCTTTGGCTATAATTTTAATTGATGTGGATAGCTTCAAACGCTACAACGATTCTTATGGTCACCAAAAGGGTGATCAATGTCTTCAACAAATTGCCCAAGCTATCCGTGATGTGCTCAAACGTCCAGCTGATTTAGTCGCCCGCTACGGTGGTGATGAATTTGCCGTAGTTTTGCCCAATACTGATGCCTCTGGGGCTACAGAGGTTGCCCACTTGATTCAAAAGGCGGTGCAAGGTCTCAACATTATTAATAATAGTAATAATTACAGTAATAATTACAGTTCCCCGATCAGCGAGCAGCTCACCCTGAGTTTAGGAATCGCCAGCGAGATTCCTAAACTGGATCAAAAACCAGGAATGTTAATCGCTAGGGCTGATAGTGCTCTGTATCAAGTCAAAGCCACAGGTGGCGATGGCTACGCAGTATGTACCAACCAAGGCCAGGGCGATAGGTTGGGTTTGGGAAAGTTAGAGGAAGAATTAGAAGAGGAATTGTATAGGGCAGTAGGGCAGCATGAGTTTATACTAAACTATCAGCCAATTATGTCCCTAGAGACCAGGCAAATCCTGGGGTTTGAGGTGTTGGTGCGTTGGCAGCACCCCAAGCAGGGACTGATCAGGCCATCCCAGTTTCTATCGATTGCTGAGCAAACCGGACTGATTCTTCCCCTGGGGGAGTGGGTTTTGAGTACTGCTTGTTGGCAGTTGCATGAATGGCAGCATCTGCGGAATACTATACCATTGTTCATCAGTGTCAACCTTTCTGCACAACAACTGTGCCATCCCACTTTCCTGCCTCAGCTTCAACAAATTTTGCAGGAGACTGGTATATCTGGGAGTAATTTAATATTAGAAATTACCGAAAATTCTCTACTAGCTGCAAAAGCCGACGGAGGTATAGACTTAAACCAACTCCAAGCTGAGGGGATTCAATTAGCCCTAGATGATTTTGGCAGTAGCTACTCTTGTCTGGCTCATTTAACGAATCTGCCGATAAACATCTTTAAAATTGACCCTTTTTTTATCAAAACGATGGAGTCTGACCCCAAAAATGCAGCTATTGTTAAAACTATCATATTTCTAGCTCACCAGCTCGGGATAACAGTGACAGGGAAAGCCATCGAAACTCCTGAACAAATGGCAAGCTTGCAAAAGTTAACTTGTGATTATGGGCAAGGTTTTTTTTTGTCGGAGCCAATGGACGCTAAAGGGGCTTCTAGTCTAATCCAAGTAGGGAATTAGGGAATCGGGAATGCGCGAATTTAGAATTTAGAATTTAGAATTTAGAATTTAGAATTTAGAATTTAGAATTTAGAATTTAGAATTTAGAATTTAGAATTTAGAATTTAGAATTTAGAATTTAGAATTTAGAATCGGGAATCGGGAATCGGGAATCGGGAATCGGGAATCGGGAATCGGGAACAGGGAATGGGTGCATCTCATATTTGTAAAAAAAAGGGGAGTGTGGGAATTTTATTGGAATTTTTGCCTAATGGCAAAAGCGATGCAGCGCGGTCTTGGGGAGGCAGTGCGGTCTTGGGGGTTGCCACGGGGCAAACAGCGGTGCGGACGCAGGTTCCGCACACAGACCCATGCGCCATGAGCAACTGCCGTGGTTTCCCCCACTCGCGCTTTGCATCAAGACAGTGAGATGCACCCACAGGGAATCGGAAAAAAAACCTGTGTACATCATAACTATGATAACCCCTATCAAACACTACTAAATATAGCATTTAAAAATAGATAATAAATCCCAATGTTTATAATTTAGCATAACATAAAAAAATACTGGTATATATTTTATGCTGCTATTAATTTACCTAACATAATTTTAGTTTTAATGAAAAATAAAATTATAGTATTTATAGGTATAATAAATAAATTGTGATAATTTTTGATGCCATATTCCCTGCTCCCTGTTCCCTATTCCCAGTTCCCTGTTCCCTTTTTAGATCAATCCTAGTTTCACATATCATGTGAAAACGCTATAGTTTTAAAACTGCTGTAAGTGTGGGACGATAAAATAAGAACCTAGAGAAATGTTATATTCCCCCTGAGGCATAATAAATGAGTGCAGAAATTATTTGTGTAGGTACGGAACTACTGCTGGGGGATATTCTCAACAGCAATGCTCAGTTTTTAGCCCAGGAGCTAGCGGCATTGGGCATTCCTCACTACTATCAGACAGTGGTGGGAGATAATATCGGGCGTTTACAGCAAGTATTGGCAATTGCTAGTGAGCGCTCCACTATCCTAATATTTACTGGTGGTCTTGGTCCGACGCCCGATGACTTGACCACGGAAGCGATCGCTAAATTTTTTGGCGCTCCTCTGATTGAAGAACCAGATGTTATAGAGGACATCACTCAGAAGTTTGCCCGGCGGGGACGTCAATTAACTACCAATAACCGCAAGCAAGCCCTAATTCCAGAAGGGGCAGAAGTATTACCCAACCTGAACGGAACAGCTCCTGGTATCATCTGGAAACCCCGTGCTGATTTAACCATTCTCACGTTTCCTGGTGTTCCTAGGGAAATGAATCAGATGTGGCGAGACACGGCTGTTCCCTATCTCAAAAGCCAAGGCTGGGGTAAAGAAATCGTTTATAGCCGAATGTTGCGGTTTTGGGGGATTGGAGAATCGGCTTTGGCTGAGAAAGTTGCTCCCTTTTTTGACCTTACCAACCCCACCGTTGCTCCCTATGCTAGTAAGGGACAAGTGAGGTTAAGAGTTTCGGCCCGTGCGGCTTCAGAACATGAAGCGCAACAGTTAATTGAACCAGTCGCCCAAAAATTACAGGAGATTGGGGGAATTAACTATTTCGGTACTGACACCGATACCCTAGCTTCTGTAGTGGGTCAGCTATTGACAAGTGCCTCAGAAACTATGAGCGTAGCGGAATCCTGTACTGGCGGCGGTATTGGGAGTATGATAACCAGTGTCCCGGGGAGTTCTAATTATTTTCTGGGGGGTATAATTGCTTATGATAACGCTGTGAAAACTGGTGTACTGGGAGTGAATTCCTCAGATTTGAAGGCGATGGGGGCGGTAAGTAAAGTTGTAGCAGAGCAAATGGCAACAGGAGTGCGATCGCTTCTTTCTTCAACCTGGTCACTGAGTATTACAGGCATAGCTGGACCTGGAGGCAATACCGATACCAAGCCTGTGGGTCTAGTTTACATTGGTCTAGCCGGACCAGATGGCATTTTAGAATGCTACAAGTACACCTTGGGTCAACATCGGAGTCGGTCTGACCTACGTCACATCAGTGCCTGCTATGCCCTCGATCGGCTACGGTGCAAATTGCTGAATCGGTGAGCTTGTCACTTAGCGTTAGTTAGCAGGCAGTAGTGCACCCGATTACCCTTCTCAAGCTAAATCCCTGCACCTGGGGGCCAGGTGGTGAAAATAAACACCACCACAGTAGCGATCGCAAGCATTCCCTGAATCAAATTTCCTACCAATGAACCGACCACAATCCCCAAGCCAGCTTTAAAGGATTGCTTAATTCTAGGCTGTAACTTTAACTTCCGTTGATAGAGAAACTCACCTACAAACGCCCCTAACAACGGTCCGAGCACAATCCCTAGTAACGGTCCGCCGAAGGGCAAGGCGGGTAAAAGACCAAAAACCCCCATGAACAAGCCGATTATGGAACCAATTTGTCCCCAATTACTAGCACCAGCTTTTTTGGCTCCCCAGTAAGCGGCTAAAAAATCGACCCCCATACCGAGTAGCCACACAAAGATTGCTACGCCCAATGCCCAGGTGACGCTACTAAAGCCCTCAGCAATACCCCAAATTATGGTGGCAGCTAAAATCAACATGGCACCGGGAATGCCAGGAACAACCGAACCAATAATGCCTACTAGCATCATCAGAATCAGCAACCAGTACAAAATGATTAACCACATTTATATTCGAAGCGGATCCCACATCTTATAAGTTACCAGAGAGAGTATTGGCGAGTTTATCAGCAATCCCCTCAATCCAATTTTCATCTTGTTTAGTGTAACTTCGGGGAGCATTGGCTGCCAAAATTAGCGCTCCTTGGTTGCCAATCGGTTGACATATGACACCTTGTGTGTTAACAGGCAAGTAGTCAAATTCAAGTCGCCCTGGATAGAGCTTCAGGTTAACTAGATAGACGGCTTTTTGAGTTTCGAGAACCCGCTTGAAAATGGCTCCCGGCTCGACTTGGGGATTTTTGCCCAAGATCCCCCGCCGGAGCAGGACTTTGCCTTGGTATACCACCACAAGCGATCGCGTTACCGTATTAGTCAGTAATAGATGGGATGCCCAGGCTAATTCAGTTTTTACCTGATCTGGCAGTTCTGGAGCGAGTTCCAAACCCTCTTCGCCAATCAGTTTAACTGTATCAGGAGGTTTGGGCTGTACCTGCTGCCACAGTAAACCTGTCAAAATCAATACAGCACAAACAATTACCCCTACAGCATCAGAACGAGCTTGAGAATTGGTTAGCTGGGAGGTTAATAAACGGTTGATCAGCAACAGACTCCCTGCCAATCCTCCAACCGCAAATGGCAGCAGCCGCAGTACATCATTTTGGTCGGGTTTAGCCATCACTCACCTGTTGGTTATTAGTTCAGGACTTACGCAGCTGAAAGGCAACATCAAGGTGTTAGTATTTTTCATCCCCCGGTTCAATGATCCGTTGGAACAAATAACCTGTACCTCGTGCGGTCAGAATTAGCTCAGGATTACTCGGGTCATCCTCTAACTTGGCTCGTAGCCGGGAGATGTGGACATCTACTACACGGGTATCCACATGGCGTTCGGGGGTATAGCCCCACACTTCCTGCAAAATTTCAGAACGGGAGAATGGTTCTCCGGAACGTCTAACTAATAACTCCAGAAGACTGAACTCCATCCCAGTCAGCCGAATCCGCTCATCCCCTTTGTAGACCTGCCGCTTGTTGGTGTCGATTTTGATACTCCCGACATGAATCACGCCAGAACTAGGAATACCGGCAGACCCGACTTTATCAAACCGCCGCAGTACGGAGCGAATACGGGCTTCCAATTCTTTTGGCGAAAAGGGCTTGACCACATAGTCATCTGCTCCTAACTCTAGACCTGTAATCCGGTCAGCGACATCCCCTAAAGCAGTTAGCATAATAATGGGAATGTCTGATTCCTTGCGTAATTCTTGACAGACACCATAGCCGTCTAGCTTTGGCATCATCACATCTAACACCACTAGGTCAGGCTCTGTATCACGAAATGTGTTTAGGGCTTCTTCTCCATCGGCGGCTGTGACTACCTCGTAGCCAATCATGGACAACCGAGTTTCTAATATGCGACGGATACTAGCCTCGTCATCGACAACAAGAATTTTTTCTTTATGAGTTTCCAATTGACGTTATACTCCTGAAATGGTGAAGTAAGATTAATGATTTATTAATTTATCAGTAGTTTATCTCTAAGATATAACGCTTTACAAAGTTGGTTTGATGGTTGAGAATTATATTTTCCTTGCTGGTGAAGTCTTTCTTGACTTTCATTAAAGTTAATTTAATCATTGAGTTTTTTTAAGAGTTTTTAAGACTTTTAAAGTAGGATGCCGAAGCCTAAAACGCTCTATGTGTGTAATGCCTGTGGTGCTGAGTCCTCCCAATGGTTCGGCAAATGTCCTGCCTGTGGTACTTACAATTCCTTGGATGAGGTAGCTCCCCCACCCCCGGTCAAAATCAGTCGCGGGGGTTGGCAATCCAATACTTATTCCGATAACCACGACCCTAGAACTGGACCAGCTCAACCGAGATCATCCCTTACCTTCTCAGAAATTGTTGATACTGTCCAGATCCGCTTCCCCTCAGGCTATGGGGAACTCGACCGAGTCCTCGGAGGTGGCATTGTGCCTGGGTCTTTAGTATTAATTGGTGGAGATCCAGGGATTGGCAAATCAACCTTAATGCTCCAAGTTGCCAATCAACTTGCCAAGTTGCATCGTATTCTATACGTTTGTGCAGAGGAATCAGGACAGCAGGTAAAACTGCGAGCATCTCGCCTGGGTGTGGTATCAGCAGAAACCCCTGATCAGCAATCTAATAACGGTAGGGTGAAAAAGGAGGCTAAGTCTTCTAAGTCTAAGTCTTCTAAGTCAAAATCATCCAAAACTCCCATAGCTGCTCAAGACTCTGACTCTAAATCTGAGTCTAAAGACGCTGATTTGTATATCTTACCAGAAACCGATTTAGAGGAAATTCTGCGAGAGTTGGAATCCCTCAAACCTCAGGTAGCAGTGATTGACAGTATTCAGACCCTTTATTTTCCGGCCTTGACCTCTGCTCCTGGTTCCGTTGCTCAAGTGCGGGAATGTACCTCCGCCCTGATGCAGGTAGCAAAGCGGTCAAACATTACCCTATTAATTGTGGGTCATGTGACCAAAGAAGGCGCGATCGCAGGACCAAGGGTACTGGAACACTTAGTCGATACCGTATTGTACTTTGAAGGCGATCGCTTTGCCTCCCATCGGCTACTGCGTTCTGTGAAAAACCGCTTTGGGGCTACTCATGAAATCGGTATTTTTGAAATGGTCAGCAATGGTTTGCAGGAAGTCTTAAATCCTTCTGATCTGTTTTTGGGTAACCGGGATGAAATGAGCCCTGGTACTGCTACTGTAGTCGCTTGTGAAGGTACTCGTCCGATTCTGGTAGAGTTGCAAGCCCTGGTAAGTCCTGCCAGTTATGGGGCACCACGCCGCTCAACCACTGGAGTTGATTACAACCGCTTACAACAAATTCTGGCAGTCTTGGAAAAGCGAGTCGGGATTCCCCTATCCAAATTAGATGCTTATGTAGCAACAGCAGGGGGGCTAGGAGTAGAAGAACCCGCAGCTGATTTAGGAATGGCTATTGCCGTAGTAGCCAGTTTTCGCGATCGCGTTGTCGATCCTCGCACCGTTATGATTGGTGAAATCAGCTTAGGGGGGCAAGTGCGACTAGTCTCTCAGATGGAACTCCGACTCAAAGAAGCTGCCAAGTTAGGGTTCAAGCGAGCCATCATACCCAAAGGTCAAACCTTACCTGATCTCGGTATTGAAATTATTCAAGTATCCAGAGTACTAGATGCCATTATCGCTGCCTTGCCTGGGGGATTACGGCAGGACTTCCATGAGGATATCGAGGATCAAATATAAGATCTAAGATCAAGTCCGGTTGAATACCCATCACAACCAAGAGGGTGGGGAGGGTGGGAGGTGTGGGGAGGATGGGGAGATGGGAAGTGTGGGAAGTGTGGGAGGTGTGGGGAGATGGGGAGATTTTTATGAAGGGGAATTATCGGTATATCATATCCTATCTCTTTTATAGTGTTCCCGATTCCCAATTCCCGATTCCCGATTCCCGATTCCCGATTCCCGATTCCCGATTCCCAATTCCCGATTCCCGATTCCCGATTCACTCTGCGGCCAGAAACTCTAAATAACTACCACTCAACTCCTTGACTGCCAACTCATAAAACTGCTTACCATGTTGCGGTGTTGCTAAGGCTGGATTAGACCCCATACGACCATCGGGATAACGGCGACGAAAATCTGCGGCTCCATAAATTGGGTGTCCAGACGCAACTGTTTCTGAGAGGGGTGCTTGTTTAATCGCTTCGGGATAAAGATATTGGGTAAGTGCTACCTCAGAAGGAGTAGCATGGGAACCTTCTTGATCCCCATACAATTCCTTAGCTAATTTATAGACAGAACGGCACATAAACCAATTAGCTACCCGACACTGAACCCTTTCCCCATTGGGAATCTGTAAATCGCTCAAGTGGGCGTAACTTTCAGAAAACGCTGCCTTAAGGGTAGCGATATTACCCCCATGACCATTGATAAAGAAAAACTTGGTGAACCCAGCTCTAGTCAAGCAAGTCAGGTAGTCTTTGATCACCTGAATTAAAGTACTCGGTTTCAAACTGATGCTACCGGGAAAAGCCGTGTGGTGTAGCGCCATCCCGACATTAATGGTGGGAGCAACTAGGGCATTCGTTGCCTCAGACACACCTTTTGCGATCGCTTCTGCACATATTGCGTCGGTGCCAATCAATCCAGTTGGTCCATGTTGTTCAGTTGAACCAATGGGCAGAATAATCCCTGGTGATTCCTTTAGGTAAGCTTCAATTTCTGTCCAAGTACTCAAGTGTAACAGCATGGTTAATCCTCTTAGAGGGTTAGTAGTTGTGATATCTGCCAAACCTCTCGTTTCAAGTAGGTGTAGAGGTTGAAGGTTATAAGATTGAAGGTTGAACGCGATTGCGTGGCCAATAGGCCAAGGTTATAAGGTTGAAGGTTATAAGGTTGAACGCGATTGCGTGGCCAATAGGCCAAGGTTTTGTTTGCATATCATATAGCACTACCCATTAATATTAGGACATTCCTAAACTCCGAAACTTAGTCATAGCTTACTTTTGACTTCTGACGCAAGAACCTTGCTGACTTGCGCGTAGCGCTATACTACCTGGGATTTTCGGTTAATTTTCTCTCAATTAGGCAAAATGGCTCCATAATCTATCCGCAGCCAGATAAGATTGTGGTAAAAATCAGGTTAATTGATGATTAAGTCAATATTCTGATTGACAGATGCGTGGTACTGCTTGTATATCTTGACGTGTAACCTCAGTTACCAACTTTTCTTACTTTATGCTTGCTCTCGACATACCCCACAGTGCTTCAGGTTCAGAACTGACCAAGGCTAAACAAGTCTTAGTGGTGGAAGACGAAGAACTAATCCGAGAAATGATCGTCCTAGCCCTGGAAGAAGAAGGTTACGAGGTTTTAACTGCTTCCGACGGCGCTACAGCTTTGACTATGCTTCAGGATACCGATCAAACTGGTTACTCTGTGGATTTGCTCATATTAGACCTAATGTTACCTCAGGTTAATGGTTTAGATCTGTGTCGGTTGCTACGTTATCGAGGAAATCCCATTCCTATCCTGATTCTCAGTGCCAAAGCTAGTGAAACGGATCGGGTTTTAGGTTTGGAAGTTGGTGCAGACGACTACCTCACTAAACCGTTCAGTATGCGGGAGTTGATTGCTCGTTGCCGAGCCTTAATTCGTCGCCAACACTTGAATGGTATGACTCCAACACCAGTGCAGGAATTCCGAGAGATCAAGCTGTACCCCCAAGAGTGTCGGGTGACGGTTCGGGGAGAAGAGGTTAATTTATCTCCCAAAGAGTTTCGACTTTTGGACTTATTTATCAATCATCCCCGCCGAGTTTGGTCTCGGGAGCAATTAATTGATCAAGTATGGGGAATGGATTTTGTAGGAGATACTAAAACAGTGGATGTTCATATTCGCTGGTTACGGGAAAAATTAGAGGAAGACCCCAGTAAACCAGAATACCTGATCACTGTAAGGGGTTTTGGTTATCGCTTTGGATAAATAATGAAGGAGAGATAAAGGAGAGATAAAGGAGAGATAAAGGAGAGATAAAGGAGAGATAAAGGAGAAAGTATGATAAAGTACGAAGTCCTTAATACTTCATATTGTTTTTTAGGGAAACTCCTACAAGCCAAAACCCCGCGTTTTTAAACCGGGTTAGAATTTACCGCAAGAATAGTGGAGCCAATGAGCGTCGGCAGGTTATGAGTAAAAGTTTGAAGGTTTTTGTAATAAGGCTCCACTATTAATCAGGTTTCGTCTCCGGGATGTAGGCTCGCTGCGACTTGAGTCGCCGTGAAAAATATAGAGAAAAAACTTGTATTTTTGTGCTAAGTGTGTTAGCATAATTGTATAACCCAAAGGGTCGAGTTCTGATGATCATACTTGAGTTTAAGGCACGCGGGAAAAAGGCACAGTATCAATCTATAGACAAAGCTATTCGGACTACTAAATTTGTACGGAATAGCTGCCTACGACTATGGATGGACAACAAAAGGCTAAGTAAGTACGACTTAAACAAGTACTGTAAGACCTTAGCTAAAAACTTTTCTTTTGCCAATGAACTGAACTCAACGGCTCGACAGGCTGCGGCTGAAAGAGCATGGTCATCAATTGCTCGCTTCTTTGAAAACTGCAAGAAAAAAGTCCCCGGCAAAAAAGGCTTCCCTAAATTCCAGAAACATTGTAGGTCGGTCGAATACAAACAGTCAGGGTGGAAGTTGTCCCCTGACAAAAAGTCGATTACTTTCAGTGATAAAAAAGGGATTGGAAAGCTAAAACTTAAGGGTACATGGGATTTGTGGCGTTTTGATAAAAATTTAATTAAGCGGGTTCGCATAGTCAAAAGGGCTGACGGGTATTATGTTCAATTTTGTATCTCTGTCGATGTAAAAGAACAGTTGGAACCGGCTGACGCGACCGTGGGATTGGATGTAGGACTAAAAGAGTTTTATACCGATTCTAGGGGCAACACTGAACCTAATCCCAGGTTTTATCGTAAAGGTGAAAAGCGATTAAAATTTTATCAACGCCGAGTTTCTCGGAGAAAGAAAGGCTCATCTAACTGCAAAAAAGCCATCAATAGACTAGGCAGACAACATCTCAAAATAAGTAGGCAACGTGAAGAACATGCCAAGAGACTGGCACGTTGCGTAATACGGTCTAACGACTTGGTCGCCTACGAAGATTTGAGAGTAAAGAATATGGTCAAGAATCATTGTCTGGCTAAGTCTATTAATGATGCAGGTTGGTATCAATTTAGGAAATGGTTAGAGCATTTTGGAACTAAATTTGGCAGGGTCACGGTTGCAGTAAATCCTGCCTATACAAGCCAGAATTGTTCTGAATGCGGCGAAATTGTCAAAAAATCACTATCTACTAGGACTCACGTCTGCAAGTGTGGTTGTAGATTAGATCGGGATCAAAACGCCGCGATCAACATACTAAAAAGAGCCTTGGGTACGGTGGGGCACACCGGAACCTGGATTGACCGTAGGTCACGCTACGCGAACGTAGATCCCAACGCTTCGGGAGATTTGACCTCTACTGTTCTTGGTTCCGGTCAGGTTCAGCAAGTCGAATCGTTGAGCGAAGAATCCCCGCGTCTTTAGACCGGGGAGTGTCAATATGAACCTCCTAGCATTTTTACTAGGTCTGGCTTTGGGAATTGGGCTGTGGCTGTGGCAGCAGCACCAACTCAAACGACGGCTACAGCAAATGTTGGGAACACTACAGGTGGATGCTACCAGCAACTCGTTGTCGGCAGTTTCTCGTTTGCGGCAAGCGATCGCAATAGCCAATCATCAACGAGAAGTGATCGAGCAAGAACTGCAAACGTGGCAGGAAGTAGTTCAGGTAGCACCATTAGGTTATTTTCTGGTGGATGAAGAAAACCAGTTACTCTGGTGCAACCAGCAAGCACGTCAGTTATTACATATTCATCACTGGGAATCAGGACAAATCCGCTTATTACTGGAGTGGGTGCGTTCCTACGAATTGGATCAGCTGATTCAAACTACCCGTCAGCAGCAGGAACCTGGTATCTGTGAATGGGTATTTCACCCCAGTTGCTTAAAGGGGGAGGCCATGGGTGAAATGCGATCGCTTTATCTAAGAGCTTCCAGTTGGCCCTTACCCCAGAAACAAGTTGGTGTGTTTCTGGAAAATCAACAACCTTTGGTGGAACTGTGTGAGTCTCGCAACCAGTGGTTTGGGGATTTAGCCCACGAACTAAGAACCCCTTTAACCTCCATTAGTTTAGTGGCGGAAACCTTACAGAGCCGTCTGGAGGCTCAGGAAAGCCGCTGGGTGGACAAAATGCTGGCAGAAGTCAAACGGCTGATTCAGCTTGTGGAAGATTGGCTGGAAATTAGTAAACTCAAGCAAGACCCCACTCCACATCTTAACTGTCAATCCATAGAACTAAAGAGTTTAATTTTTAGGGTCTGGCAAACCCTAGAACTCCTAGCCCAACAGAAGAACTTAACCCTTGCCTATAATGGACCCAATCAATTGTATCTGGAAGCTGATCCCTCTCGTCTGACTCAGGTGTTTCTAAATTTATTTGACAACAGTATTAAACACAGCCCACCTCAGGCTGCCATTCGAGTTGAGGTTAATGCTATATCTTCCCAGGAGGCGGCTGTTTGCGATACTTGGATTCAAATTAAGGTGATCGACGCAGGAGATGGTTTTGCCGAGTCAGATTTACCCCGTGTCTTTGAGCGACTTTACCGGGGAGATCACTCAAGAGCCAGAGAGCAGAGTAATTACAGTAATGGAGACCCCTTACCTGTTCGTCGTGGCAGTGGTCTAGGACTATCCATTGTGCAGCAAATTATTGAGGCTCACGGTGGCTCTATCCTAGCCACCAATCACTGGGAAACAGGTGGTGCCTGTATAGAAATTGCACTTCCAGATACCACCAAAGGTTGATTCAATTTGCTATTACTTAGTGTTATACTTTCTTATCCTGCTCGCCCAATCATCAGCTGCCTGTCATGAACCCTTTTCGCCAATGTGCTGTAAGGTGGTTTGGTTGTTCGCCTTTGGCCTTCCCGTAGGGTAGGTTTAAGGTTGAAAGTTGAAAGTTGAAGGTTGAAGGTTGAACGCGCACGCGTGGCCGAAAGGCCAAGGTGGTTTGGTTGTTCGCCTTTGGCGTTCCCGTAGGGTAGGTTAAACGCGCACGCGTGGCCGAAAGGCCAAGGTGGTTTGGTTGTTCGCCTTTAGCGTTCCCGTAGGGTAGGTTGAACGCGATTGCGTAGCTTTAATAACCTGTAACCTGTAACCTGTAACCTGTAACCTGTAACCTGTAACCTGTAACCTGTAACCGCGTAACCTGTAACCAGCTAACCTGTAACTGGCTAACCTGTAACCTGTAACCCCTAAACCCTAAACCCTTCATCTAAATACTGTCTGCCAATTTGTTTACCGGAAAGATGGCTAAGGGCGATCGCATCTAATTTTGATGTGCTGTTGGGCAGTTATTTATGTTAAGGGAAAGCTTTTCTCCCCATGCATAAATGTTTTAAAGCACAGGGGCTTCCAGTCTTCCCTTACCAATCTGATTTTATAGTGAGTTTATCATCTTCTCATACTAGTTCTATGAGCAACATGTCTGAGCGTTCTCACTTCCAGCGCTCCCTGAAGCGTTTGGCACAAGATGTTTTGCGTATGGGGGCTCTGGTAGAGCAATCTTTTCGACTGAGCCATCAAGCCCTCTTTGAGCGCAATCTCGAGACTGCCCAACATCTTGCCTCTCTTGATAAGCGCATTGATGGCTACTATCACCAAATTGAGATGGAATGTGTCACCTTAATGGCTCTGCAATCTCCCGTTGCCCAAGATTTACGGCTTCTGAGTGCCTTTATGCAACTAGTACGAGACTTAGAGCGCATTGGTGATTATGCTGAAGACCTCGGAGAACTATCAATAAAGCTATTTCCTTATCCACCCCATGCCTGTATGCCAGAGGTGGAACTTATGTCTCATCATGCCCAAGCTATGCTGGCCACAAGTTTAAAAGCCCTAGCGGATTTAGATGCCATTGCTGGGCAAACGGTCAAAAAGCTGGACGACACCGTAGACGATGCCTATGACCAAGTGTATCAAACCTTGGCCAGTCAGCGGGATATCAAGGGTGTTGTTGAACCAATTCTTTTACTAGGACTAGTGATTCGCCATTTAGAACGAATGGCTGACCATGCTACCAATATTGGTCAACGAGTCTCTTATATTGTCACTGGTCAACGTTCAGGAGTTATTCAAAGCCGTTAGGTTCACGACTTACATAGCAATCCGATCTGAGTTGTTTAATACCAGAACCAGCCAAGAGGGCAAAGATGGGTAAGAATCTGAACCCCTTGCTTGTTGACGTTGCAATTAGGATTGCTATATCATATCCTAGCCAAATAATATGCTAGCCCTAAACAGAAAAGCATCCTTCTTAACCTAAGTATTACCAAAGCCTTACCTCCCCTTCAACCTCAACCGGTATAATCGCACTTCGCACAGACACCCATTGCTCTGTTGCTTAAGAAGTTTGGTATCGTAATTCATTACAATCGAATATTTTTCTCGAAAAGCTAGCTCCCCTGATCACACAAAATAATGATATGCTAATCCAGAGTTGTCCTATAAATAACGAATTTTAGTGGTTGTAGGAAAAAGTTGCGGACTGCATTGAGTCCAAGAGTGTTGTCTATTAGGTGTGAGGTTGATTGATAAATCATGTCAACAAGTTTTTGGAATACGATCAAATATAGTCCCGCTTTCCTAGGGGCTTCACTGCTGGTGGCTAACAGCGCCTATGGTGCTCCCAGCCTTGAGGAATCTTCTACTGAAACTCAAGTGGCTTCACAAGAGCTAACGGTTGCCCAGGCTACCAGTGAGTCTAACTCGCAAATTTTAAAACAAATCAATATCTACAACAACGAGGGCAAGGATGTCGATGCGATAGACCAGGTCACCAGTGTTTCCCAACTGCGGGACGTATCTCCTGGTGACTGGGCTTATGAAGCTTTGCGCTCTCTGGTAGAACGGTATGGTTGTATCGCTGGTTATCCTAACCGCACATTCCGTGGAAACCGGGCAACTACCCGTTATGAATTTGCGGCTGGTTTGAATGCTTGCTTGAACCAAATTGAGCGGTTAATTGCGGCTAGCACTGCTGATTTTATTACCCGAGAAGACTTGGAAACCCTGCAACGGCTGATTCAAGAGTTTGAAGCAGAACTGGCAACCCTAGGGGCACGGGTGGATAACTTAGAAGGTCGGGTGGCTTTCCTAGAAGACCATCAGTTTTCCACCACCACCAAACTCAAAGGGGAAGTTCTGTTTACCTTCGCTGGTGCCTTTGGGGAAGAACAAGCTGATGGTAGTGGGGATGGCATTGATGAAAACATTACCTTCAGCAACCGGGTACGTCTGAATTTCGATACCAGCTTCACCGGTAAAGACCGCTTGAGAACTCGTTTGCAGGCAGGAAACTTTACTAGTCTCGCTGGTGTGACTGGTACTGACATGGCTCGCTTGGGTCATGATGCTGGTGGTGGCAACGATGTTGAGATTAATGACTTGTACTACCGTTTCCCCATTGGTAAGAAATTCAGGGGTTATGTGGGAACCTCTGGCCTTGACTTGAATAACATTTTCAACCCGACCAACCCCTTCCTGGCAAGCAGTGGCAGTGGTGGCTTATCTCGGTTTGTCCGCCGTAACCCCCTAACCCTTCGCGGAGCAGAGGGAGCTGGTGCCGGTTTCAGCTATAAATTTAGTGATGCCTTGAAACTATCACTACTTTATTTGGCTGATGATGGTGATGCGCCTAATCCCGGTGAGGGCTTAGGATTGTTCAATGGTTCCTATAGTGCTGGTGCTGAACTGGCTATTTCCCCCATTGATAACTTGGATTTATCTTTGATCTACGTCCGTAGCTACCAGCGAGAAGGGGATATCAATCTTTCCGGTAGCACTGGTAGTCCCTTAGCTAAGCGCCCTTTCGGCAACGGCGTGCCTACCTCGGCTAATCGCTTTGGAGCACAAGCGAGTCTTCGCCTTAGCTCACAAATTCATCTCGGCGGTTGGTTTGGTTATATTGATGCGATCGCAGAAGATGATAATGGTACGGTGTCTGAAGGTGACAATGCTGACATTTTCACTTGGGCAGCCAACCTGTCTTTCGTCGATGTTGGCAAAGAGGGAGCTGTGTTCAGTATTGCCGGGGGTATGCCACCTAAGGCTACCGAAATTGATGGGGGTAACGAAGATGATGATACTTCCTACCTGATTGAGGCACAGTACAAATTCCCGATTACCAAGAACATTCTGATTACTCCAGGAGCCTACGTGATTTTCAATCCTAATCACGATGATGACAATGATACGATTTGGGTTGGAGCCATCCGTACCACCTTTAAATTCTAGGTAAACATTCTAAGTAAAAATTCTAGGTGTTGCTAGTAAGCTATCTGCTGTCAGTGATCAGCAGATAGCTGATTAGTTTAGGAGAAAGCCTTACCTCCCCTTCAACCTCACCCCCTATAATCGGACTTCGCACAGACAACCATTGCTCTGTTGGTTATCGAGACTGGTATCGTAAGTGACTAAAATCGAGTATGAGTATCTTTCTCGAATAATCACACAAAAAATGATATGCTAATCCAGAGTTGTCCTAGACCTAACTAATTTTAGTGGTTATAGGAAAAAGTTGCGGACTCAGTTGAGTCCAAGAGTGTCGTCTACTAGGTGTGAGGTTGATTGAGAAATCATGTCAACAAGTTTTTGGAATACGATCAAATATAGTCCCGCTTTGCTAGGGGCTTCACTGCTGGTGGCTAACAGCGCCTATGGTGCTCCTAGCCTTGAGGAATCTTCTACTGAAACTCAAGTGGGTCAACAAGAGCTAACTGTTGCCCAGGCTACCAGTGAGTCTAACTCGGAAATTTTAAAACAAATCAATATCTACAACAACGAGGGCAGGGATGTAGATTCGATAGACCAGGTCACCAGTGTTTCCCAACTGCGGGACGTATCTCCAGGAGACTGGGCTTATGAAGCTTTGCGCTCTCTGGTAGAACGGTATGGTTGTATTGCTGGTTATCCTAACCGCACATTCCGTGGAAACCGGGCAACTACCCGTTATGAATTTGCGGCTGGTTTGAATGCTTGCTTGAACCAGATTGAGCGGTTGATTGCGGCTAGCACCGCTGACTTTATTACCCGGGAAGACTTGGAAACCCTGCAACGGCTGATTCAAGAGTTTGAAGCAGAATTGGCAACCCTAGGGGCACGGGTGGATAACCTAGAAGGTCGGGTGGCTTTCCTAGAAGACCATCAGTTCTCCACCACCACCAAACTCAAAGGGGAGGTTCTGTTTACCTTCGCTGGTGCCTTTGGGGAAGAACAAGCTGATGGTAGTGGGGATGACATTGATCAAAACATTACCTTAAGCGATCGCGTACGTCTGATTTTCGATACCAGCTTCACTGGTAAAGACCGGTTGAGAACTCGTTTGCAGGCAGGAAACTTTACTAGTCTCAGTGATGTGACTGGTACCGATATGGCTCGCTTGGGTCATGATGCCGATGGTGGCAACGATGTTGAAATTACTAAGTTGTACTACCGTTTCCCCATTGGTACAAAATTGACGGCTTATGTGGGCACCGCTGACCTTGACATAGATGACATTTTCGACCCGACCAACCCCTGGCTGGAAAGCAGTGGCACTGGTGCGTTATCTCGGTTTAACCGTCGTAACCCCCTAGTCTATCGGGGACCAGAGGGAGCTGGTGGCGGTTTCAGGTATAAATTTAGTGATTCCTTGAATCTATCACTACTTTATCTAGCTGATGGGGATGATGCTCCTAGTCCTGCTCAGAAAGATGGATTGTTCAATGGTGCCTATAGTGCTGGTGCTCAACTGGGTATTTCACCCATTGATAACTTGGAGATATCTTTGACCTACGTCCGTAGCTACCAGCCAGGAGGCGAACCAGACGATGACAACGAAGTCAACCTTTCCGGTAGCACTGGTAGTTCCCTGGCTAAGCGCCCCTTCGGCGACACCGCTACCTCTGCCAATCGCTTTGGAGCACAAGCCAGTTTTCGCCTGACCGAACAAATTCACATCGGCGGTTGGTTTGGTTATCTTGATGCGATCGCAGAAGATGATAATGGTACGGTGTCTGAAGGTGACAATGCTGACATTTTCACTTGGGCAGCCAACCTGTCTTTCGTCGATTTAGGCAAAGAGGGAGCTGTGTTCAGTATTGCCGGGGGTGTGCCACCTAGGGCTACCGAAATTGATGGTACCGAACAAGAAGATGATGATACTTCCTACCTGATTGAGGCACAGTACAAATTCCCTATTACCAAGAACATCATGATTACTCCAGGAGCCTACGTGATTTTCAATCCTAATCACGATGATGACAATGATACGATTTGGGTTGGAGCGATCCGTACCACCTTTAGATTCTAGGGTTTTAATTCTAGTTAAAAATTCTAGTTAAAAATTCTAGGGTTTGCTATCAGCTATCTGCTGTCAGTTATCAGCAGATAGCTGATTAGTTTAGGAGAAAGCCTTACCTGCCTTTCAACCTCAACCGGTATAATCGCACTTCCTATAGACATTCATTGCTCTGTTGCTGAAGAAGATTGGTATCATAAGTGACGACAATCGAGTATGAGTATCTTTCTCGCAAGATCACAAACAATGATATACTAATCCAGAGTTATCCTAGACATAACTAATTGTAGTGGTTATGATCAAGGGTTGCGGACTAATTTTAGTCCAAAAGTATTATCTATTAGGGTTGAGGTTGATTGAGAAATCATGTCAACAAGTTTTTGGAATACGATCAAATATAGTCCCGCTTTGCTAGGGGCTTCATTACTGGTGGCTAACAACGCCTATGGTGCTCCCAAGCTTGAGGCATCTTCTACTGAAACCCTTCCGGCTCCACAAGAGCTATCGGTTGCCCAGGCGACCGGTGAGTCTAAGGGTGAGTCTAACTCGGAAATTTTGAAACAAATCAATCTCTACAACAGCAACAGTACTGATGTAGATTCGATAGACCAGGTCACCAGTGTTTCCCAACTGCGGGATGTATCTCCTGGTGACTGGGCTTATGAAGCTCTGCGCTCTCTGGTAGAACGCTATGGCTGTATCGCTGGTTATCCTAACCGCACATTCCGTGGAAACCGGGCAACTACTCGTTATGAGTTTGCAGCTGGTTTGAATGCTTGCTTGAACCAAATTGAGCGGTTAATTGCGGCTAGCACCGCTGACTTTATTACCCGGGAAGACCTGGAAACCCTGCAACGGCTGATTCAAGAGTTTGAAGCGGAACTGGCTACCCTAGGGGCACGGGTGGATAACCTAGAAGGTCGGGTGGCTTTCCTAGAAGACCATCAGTTCTCTACCACCACCAAACTCCAAGGGGAGGTTCTGTTTACCTTCGCTGGTGCCTTTGGGGAAGAACAAGCTGATGGTAGTGGAGATGACATTGATGAAAACATTACCTTAAGCAACCGGGTACGTCTGAACTTCCATACCAGCTTCACCGGGAAAGACCGGTTGAGAGTTCGTTTGGAGGCAGGAAACTTTACTCAACTCAGTGATGTGACCGGTACCGACATGGCTCGCTTGGGTCATGATGCGGATAGTGGCAACGATGTTGAAATTCCTGACGTTTTCTACCGTTTCCCCATTGGTACAAAATTCACGGCTTATGTGGGAACATCTGGCCTTGCCTTGGATGACCTTTTTGACCCGACGAACCCCTTCCTAGAAAGCAGTGGCATTGGTGCCTTATCCCGGTTTAATCGCCGCAACCCCGTAACTCATCGCGGACCAGAGGGAGCTGGTGGCGGTTTCACCTATGAATTTAGTGATGCCTTGAATCTATCACTACTTTATCTAGCTGATGATGGCGATGCGCCTAGTCCTGCTGAGGGAGATGGATTGTTCAATGGTGCCTATAGCGCTGGCGCTCAACTGGGTATTTCCCCGATTGATAACTTGGAGATATCTTTGACCTACGTCCGTAGCTACCAGCCAGGAGAGGATGTCAACCTTTCCGGTAGCACTGGTAGTGACTTGGCCAAGCAACCCTTTGGGGAGACGGCTACTTCTGCTAATCGCTTTGGAGCACAAGCTAGTCTTCGCCTGAGCTCACAAATTCACCTAGGCGGTTGGTTTGGTTATGTTGATGCGATCGCTGAAGATGATAATGGTGCGGTGTCTGAAGGTGACAATGCTGACATCTTCACTTGGTCAGCCAACCTGTCTTTCGTCGATTTTGGCAAAGAGGGAGCTGTGCTGAGTTTTGCTGGAGGTGTGCCACCTAGGGCTACGGAAATTGATGGTACTGATGCAGAAGATGATGATACTTCCTACCTGATTGAGGCACAGTACAAATTCCCGATTAGCAAGAACATCACGATTACTCCAGGAGCCTACGTGATTTTCAATCCTAATCACGATGATGACAATGATACGATTTGGGTTGGAGCGATCCGTACCACCTTTAGATTCTAAGTAATCATTCTAGGTGTTGCTATCAGCTATTAGCTGTTAGTTATCACCAGATATTGCGTAGGGTGTGTTAGGGACCTGCTAGCCATCATTTTCACGGTAGTCAGGGTTGGGATAGCTTGTCCCGTAACGCACCACCAGCTCTAAAAGCCATCTTTCTTTAGTAAAAAGAACCCTGACTTCTTTTGGAGGTCGGGGTTTTTGTGCTTGGGTATAAAAATGCTAGGATTTACCCAAAACTCAGCTAACAGGTGCTCTCTATGAATGTCATTAAAATAGGATCATTTCTATCACTGGGCATTATATTCGCACTAACTGGTAATCGGGTTAACGCCCTGCCTGGTCAGAGGACTGATCAAGTTGCTGCATGGATTAACGGTCACCCCACTCTACGGCCTGGTATTGGAGATGGATTACTAGTTCGCAAAAGTGATACGGCTGGGGAACGATTTACTTTTCAAGCCACGGTCTTGCCTCCTGGTACCATCTCTTATCCAAAAGACCGGAGTACGATTCGCAGTGAACGCATTGCTATCCATGACCAAGTGAATGGGGTAACCCTCGAACGCCTGGAGGAATCCCTGCGCACTGTCTATGGTCCACAGATTTATCGAGATTACAATAGCGCCCAGTTTGTATATACCTATCCTTCTCCAGAAATCTTAGAGTTATCACGGCGACAAAACCTACCACTGTGGTCAGCTGAACAAGGCCAACTCTTGTTAGGAGAACAATACGGCTATTGGATAGAAATAACTCAAAATGATAGCGGCAAGGCTTTCATTGGGCAACTTACCGTTTTCCTGAAAGAGGATTTAGGGAAACTAGAAACAGAATTACGGGCACGGTAGGTGAGTATTAATAAGAAGGGAGTAGGGAGTAGGGAGTAGGGAGTAGGGAGTAGGGAATCGGGAGTCGGGAGTCGGGAGTGTGGGGGGCAAGATTACTGTAAGAACCTTACGCTGTAGGTCGGCGCAGACTTCATCGCTGATTTCTAGAGTTAGGTGCTGACTCATAGGTGTTAGGCAATTAGCTATTTGAAGCAATTATAGCTTTTGGGTTTGCCATTACCATGACAGTGACTCGATCCACAATGTTATAGATTTAATATTAGCTTACCCCACGCCTGATGCCCGTTCCACGCCTGATGCCCATTCCACCCACCCAAACTGTATAACCGTTTATTTTTAACTAGAACTTTCTGAAGTTGGATTAAATAATTCCCACAATCCAACAAACCCCACAAAAAAAGTATAAATGCCATAGGTTATAGGATTTTTATCACAACTGTTAGCTTTAAAAGCAGCGATTACACCTTCAATGAAATGGGAGATTAGAGCGAAACTTCCTAGCCACAAGGCATAATAGAGGTTACTTGGTATAAAGCCATCGTTTAACTGTAAATAAATATACCAAAATTCTAGACCTAAAGCGCAAGTAATTAAAATAGTAGATGTTATTTTAATTAGATAAAATAATTGCTTTTTCATGATCAGATTATCCTCGAGTTAAAACCATAATGTAAACTCTTTTACCTATGTTACTATGATAGAGCGGTTTTAAATTGGGTAAAATGCACCCTCTAGTCCTCATGAGGTAAAGTAAATTTTATTACCTCTATTCCCTACTCCCTACTCCCTACTCCCTGCTCCCTACTCCCTACTCCCTAGATCAACCTCGTAACCCGGTAAAACCATGAGATTCATCAGCCCGAAAACTGACTTTGCTTTCAAGAAAATCTTTGGCTCAGATCAGAGTAAGGATATTCTGATTTCTTTCCTCAATGCCATGATCTACTCCGGTAATTCCGTCATCCAGGATTTAGAAATTATTGACCCCTATAGTGCTGGAGATGTAGTGGATTTAAAAGACACTTATCTGGATGTTAAGGCAGTATTAGAAGATGGAACGACTGTCATCATTGAAATGCAACTGTGGAATGTAGAGGCTTTCGAGAAGCGAGTGGTTTATAACTTGTGCAAAACCTATGGGAATCAACTGAAATTGGGACAAGGATATTTCGATCTCAATCCGGTCATTGCTTTAACCATCACGGATTTTAAGTTATTCCCCTCAACAGAGAAAGTAATTAGCTGTTTTTACTTTCAAGAAGAAGAAGACCATTTGCCTTATCAGGAAAATGAATTAAAACTGGTGTTTGTGGAACTTCCGAAATTTACTAAGCAACTGGAAGAGTTGGAAACTGTGATAGATAAGTGGATATTTTTTATCAAAGAAGCGCCCAACTTAGAAATCATTCCTGACAAGCTCAGGGACATCCCACAGCTAGAAAAAGCCTTAACTATAGCAAATCAAGCGGGGTTGAGTGTCTCAGAAGTGGAAAAACTCTGCAAACAGGAGATGGCCTTGGAGGACGCGCGAGGTGCATTGAGTTTAGCGAAAAGAGAAGGACGAGAAGAAGGGGAAAGAAATTTACTATTGCGACTGCTTGAGAGGCGTTTTGGTAAACTCACAAGTAATGCGATAACATTAATCGAAGCCTTGAGCCACCAAGACCTAGAAGGTTTATCAGAAGCCATCTGGGATTTTAAGACCAGTAATGACTTACTCCACTGGCTGCAAGAGCACTCAAAGTAAAAGTAGCGTTGCTTAATAATAGAATGATTTGAAGAGTAGGTGCGCTTTCCAATGGGCGAGTAAATCGCCCTTGGGTCGCACCTGTGGAATGGGCATCTTGGTGGAACAGGCATCTTGCCTGTTACAGTTTTGGGGCAGGCAGGATGCCCACCCCACTAATATTCATTCAAAGACTGAGGCAACGCCAAAAAATTAGTACTAAGAACGGCGAGGGACTAAGTTAAGCAAAACATCAGCAATAGCCTGGGAAATTGGTAAGCCAGGGCAAAGCTCAAGCCAGAAGAATTCTCCCACTGGATTGACTTCAAGAAATACATGGCGACCATCGGGAGTTAGAATAATATCAATCGCGCCATAGTTTAAGCCAAAGTAATCCATTAGCTTCAGCAACTTTTCTTCCAGCTCCTGGGGCAGCTGATAGGGCTGCCAAGCGTTTAGGGAATCAACGCCCCGCCGTCGCCAGTCGTAACGAGCACCTGGAAACTGTTGAGAGTCTATCGAAGCAGTAAACACTTGCTTACCGACAACTGTGGTTCGTAACTCTAGTGCCTTAGGGAGATGTTCCTGAAAGGTCATTGGACAGAACCTTAATCCATCCAAGTTGTCCAAATCCTCCGGTTTGACCGGATTGGTAAACACTACCTGCTCCTCTCCCTGCTGATCATAGATGGCAAAGGATGAAAGCATTTTGGTTATTATACCCGACTCACATTCTTTGGCAAATTCCACCACTGCTGCTGGATTATTAGTGGTCAGGTTAAGGGGAGTATCTATCCCGAGTTCCCTTGCTACTTTTAGCTGTAATTGCTTATTCTTGGCTTGCTCAACCACAGGAACCCGATCCAAGTGGAAGCCATCGATACTGGCAATCATACCTTGGATAGTTACACGGGATTCTTGTACAGAAGCTTGCCGCATTTGGGGATCCATGGTGCTGGGAATTCTTGCCCCCATGGCAATGCGCCGATACCAAACTGCTGAGACATCCTGCAAATCTAGCTTTTCTTCCTCAGACTTCAGGATTAGTCTTTCTGTATTCTTACCATCTGTATTCTTACCGTAGTAAATATCTAGTTGGACTTCCGTGGGAAATCGGTCAGTATCAAATCGAAAGGCTTTCTCCCCTTTTTCTTGAATGGCTTTTAGCACTAGGGGAATGCTTTCGTTGTCTTGGCTATGGGTAATAATTAAAACTGTCATTGTTAATAATAAAGGGAATAGGGAATAGGGAGTAGGGAATAGGGAGTAGGGAATAGGGAGTAGGGAGTCGGGAGTAGGGAGTAGGGAGTAGGGTAAATAAAATTATTAAGTATTCCTCCAAAAGGAAAAATCAAATTTTTCCATATTTAATTATTCCCAATTAATCCCCTACATTAAAACAAAAACAATTAGATATTGCACAATTCAATATCTAATTTTTACTAGATTAAAACAGGTAATAGCAAACATAAACAAAACAAACTTTATAGTATTTTTTTCTTAGATTTTATAGCGTTGATAGCACTTATGAGGTACAGTATTTTTTGACTATATATCCTTAATAAAGGGGGATATTATTTCCTTAAAAACATCTTTATTGTTGCCTCTTGCCTCTTGCCTCTTGCCTTTTGCCTTTAGCCTCTTGCCTCTTGCCTCTTGCCTCCCCCTCCTGGGAGGGGTTAGGGGTGGGTTCCTCTTGCCTCTTGCCTCTTGCCTCTTGCCTCTTGCCTTTAGCCTCTTGCCTCTTGCCTCTTGCCTCTTGCCTTTAGCCTCTTGCCTTTAGCCTCTTGCCTCTTGCCTCTTGCCTCTTGCCTCTTGCCTTAATTGACAACGTCAGACAATAAGGCATCTGCGATCGCATCAGAAATGGGGTAACCCAAATCTCGCTCTAGCATGCCCCATTCGCCAGTGGGGTTAACTTCTAGGAAGACATACTCCCCATCTGGGGTGACAATCATATCAATAGCGCCATAGGTTAGTCCCAACCTTGCCATCAAAGCATTCAGGCAATGGGCAACCTCACTGGGCAATTGATCAGGTTCCCAAGCACAGTCTTCTGGTTTAGCAGACCGCCAATCCATCGTTGTTGCAGAATACCGAGAAGCATCGAGAGCCCCTACAAATAGATTTCCCGCCACGAATGTTATTCGCAACTCCCGGTGTTTAGGAATCTCCTCTTGGAAGACCATGGGACTATAGCGCAACATTTCTGCCTCTTGGAGGTCTTCCTCTTTCACAACGCTGGTATATAGGAAAAAAGAAGAAGCTTCCATACTGTAGGAAAGAGGAGTAAGCAACTTAGCCACCATCTTTCCTCCAACCTCCGCGAAGAAACCCCGCATCCGATCTGGATTATTCGTGACCAGAGTGCGGGGGACGAGCAGACCAACTTCATTAGCAATCCTGAGTTGACGTGGTTTGTTTTCTGCCTCTCGGATTCGTTCTAACCTATCTACCCAACGAGCATGGTTGAGATTATCTAGGAAACCATCAATCGTTGCTAATGATTCCCTAACGCAAGCGTCTTGGAATTGGGGAGCTAAGTCTGGGCTGACTTGTGGATGCCAGAGTCGGCGCATCCATACCCCCTGCACGTCTTCGGTTGTAATCGACTGTCCACTATAGTCTAACTGGTAACTAAGCCCCTCGCTACTGATCCCGGCTGCTAGTTGCACCTTACTGGGAAATTGATCGGTATCGAAGCGAAAGGGTTTAGCCCCTCGTTTTGATAGGGCTTCCGCCACTCTATCAATAGTGAAGTAATCGCCACTGTGGGTGATTAATATGATTATATCACGGGATCGGTTCATATACTCTAATGATAAGGAATAAATAACGGTTAAGTCAATAACACTCAGCCCAAAGCTAATCGCTGAGGGCTGATCGCGGGTTTCAAAAGCTCAGTTTACGCCCCTGGGAAATAGTATGGGCAATTATTTCAACTACCCCTTCCTAATCGAGTACACCTCGTCTTGGGAAGGGGATTGTGTCTACAGTCCACCTCCACTCTAACTACCGAGATAGGCATAGCCTTTGGCAATCCCCTCAGTCTAGAGTTTTGGTTTCATCCTGGGACACATCAGGGACGGTTGAAAGTCGCCCCGTCCTCTCAAAGTCTTGCCTCAAGAGGAGCGTTCTCAGTGCGATATTCTTGGCTCCGACTAAATCAGCATGTAGTTTGTATCCACAAGCGATGCAATCAAAATCTAATCCATTATTGGGTCGATTGGCTTTACTGGTGTGACCACAACGGGGACATGACTGGGAGGTAAAATCAGCATCAACTCTAATCGCTAAAGCGCCACCTAAAACGGCTTTATAGTCAATGAAGTAATGTAACTTAGTAAACTCCCAAATCTTTTTATTTATCTGGGCTTTACAGTTTTTTTTAGATGGTTCATGCCCTAGTTTTATTGGCTTAATTCTATCACGATTATGGGTGATATTTTCTAGGCCAATCAATGAGCCAGGAATCACTACACGTTTGGCAATACAGTGATTAATATCAGCGTTAAACCGTCTCTCTCGTTTTGACAAGACTTTCAACCGTCTGCTAGCCGAACGAGTGCCTTTTCGCTGTAGAGTTTGTTTCGTTTTATAGTAACGATTAGCTCTATGAATTACTGACTTGCCAGAAAAAAAAACCGGTGTGTTATTCGTATCAAACGTTACTGCTAGATAGCGCTGACCTACATCCACACCAACAACACGTTTGATCGCTTCAGGTTTAATATCGGGTACATCTAACTCTAAGCTTACTAGTAAATAGTAAGTCTTGGTTGTTTCAGCATAGCAAATTATTGCTGTACCTATTTTAGCAACACCTGAATGAATCAAGTCTAAGTGTTTTTGATATCCGGAGTAGTCAACTTTTATGCGACCTTCTAAGGTAACTAGGCTAGCTTTACCTTTAACAAAGGAGTAGTCACGCTTGTAACTAAACGTACAGGTCCGAGCTATGAATTTAGGCGGGGTATCTAACCCTTGGTACCGCTTGTTGGTAATCCCGGATTGTAAGTGAGTAGCATTACGCTCTACTTTCATCCAGAGATTTTTATAGATTGCAGCTACCTGTCGAGGTACATTACATGCCATTTGGGCTGGTAACCTAAAGCGTTCTCGAATGTCGTAGTAAACCTGCTTTTGTAACTTAGCCGCATAAGAAAGCTTGCCTTTGTCAAACGCCAATTTCGATGTATAGTTCAAGGCATCACGATAGGCTAAAGTAACTGCACGAAGCTTTTCCTTTTGCTCCGGTGTGCAGTTCAACTTCAGCTTTGCTGTAATTACCTGCTGCATCGAATTCTTGACCTTTGTTGATTGTGTTATAGCAGTTTTAAATTGGGTGAGGTACAGTCTTCTTTGACTAGGGATACCCCATACTTATTAAAGGGGAAATCAGATTCCCTGAAAACCATCTTTACTATTGCTAGCATGCCTTTTGCCTATTGCCTTTTGCCTTAAAAGGATAAGCAATGTCGCTGATGAGTAGAGAATTACTATAGATGTACCTCACGCTGATTAGTAAACGCTATAGTCAACTCGATACGATATTACTTCTGGGGAGTGTCTTCCTCATCAGAAGGGAACTTCAGGGTCATCACAATTGGACCACCGCCACCATCTTCATGATCCGATGGGTACTTCCGTGTCATCGCCTCTTCGTGATCAGATGGATACTTCTTAGTAAAGATTGGACCACCGCCACCATCTTCCTGATCTGAGGGGTACTTGTCGGTAAAGCATCCGCCACCTTCTTCGTGATCTGAGGGGTACTTCTCTGTGACCGGAAATCCGCGACCCCCTCTAACATCATCCATTTCCTCTTCAGATAGCTCTTCGCACCATTGCCCTTCTAGGTAGCGGGCAAAAAAGGGAACTGCTTGGGAATTTTCTTCTGGTTTGTCCATATTAGACATGGCTTTTAACTCCTAGTGGATAAATAGGATGTGGGGAAATAGGATATAGGATGTGACTAACTGATGTGCGTAACTATCTATGAATAGACCCATGAATAGACCCATGAATAGACACAGAATAGACACAACAAATAGACACAACTATTTTCCTATAAATCTATTAAAAGCCATGCCTCCCTAGCTGTAAGGCCAAATTGGCGAAAATTTTTACTTACTTATTGAAACCTAATATAATTTCTTCGTCATTATCCGATGGAGCCTTCATAGTCACAACTACATCATCTAGAAACTTATTCTGGGTTACTGGCAACCAATCTTCCAGATCAGATGGGGACTTTCTGGTGATACTGGGAATAGGAAATTGACTACCCCCTTTGACAGCTTCCATTTCTTCCTTAGATAAATCTTCACGAAATTGTCCCTCCAAGTAGCGGGCAAAGAAGGGAACTGCTTGGGAATTTTCTTCTGGCTTGTTCATGTCTGACATCCTAAAATTACTCCTAGGTAATTGATTTAAGTTACTGGCTAGTTAAACTCCCATTCAAATGGGATAACAAGCACCTACTCCTCTCAAGCTTTTAGAATTGCTCAATTTAATCCTTTGGTTAAATTATTGCCTCAATAATTTAGTTAAAAAAATGATTACTTAATAGCTTACAAAGCTAAATTTATTCTACACTTAATGATTAAAAAATAATGGCACATAAAAATAACAATTATTTCTGATATCCCTAGGAATTTCTGTGTAGTACTACTTTGAACCATTGGTATTATTTTTAGTAATGGGTAATGGTACCAGAGTAATCACAATTACCCATTACCATTACCCAAGCCTGACAATAGTGATATTACCTGGATATCAAATCTCCCCCATCTCCCCATCTCCCCATCTCCCCATCTCCCCATCTCCCCATCTCCCCACACTTTTATGATGGGTATTCAACCGGACTTGATATTAATCTGGGGGACACAGGAAATTCTTGAGTTGTTCAGGAATTTCTTCAAAATGTTCCAGAAGGAAATCCATTATGGCCAGATGGTATAAATCAATTGCCATGGGAGAGCGATAGTTGTGACCTCTGGCAAACCAGCGCTGTACTGTAGCTTCCGAACGGGAGCAAATACAGGCGATGACCTCGTAAGTCACTAACCATTTGCCATAAAAGTGTTGTGGTGTCATCCCAATTTGGCAGTTACTGTAGCGCTGGATTAAGGCTTGGTCTTTTTCGGTTAGAGGACGGGGCTTTTTCATAAAGCCTCCTCGACCGCTAGAGTTTCTAAGTCTTGTTCCCAGGCTAGTACGGTTATGGCTGGTGAAGTCCAAAAATATAGCGCTAGCCAAATTAGATGGCAAATCCGCCACTGACAGCGATGTTGGGTATAGGGATAGAAGGGAGGGATGACTATAACCCAGTCCATAGTCAGTGTGGAACAGGCTTCTAGCCTGTTTGTGGCACACAGGCTAGAAGCCTGTTCCACAGAAGCCTGTTCCACAGAAGCCTGTTCCACAGAAGCCTGTTCCACAGAAGCCTGTTCCACAGAAGCCTGTTCCACAGAAGCCTGTGCCACCGTTTGTTGGTAGGGGTGACCCTCACCATCAGGGTGAAATGGTTTTAGCATAGGATGTATCTCCTTGTGTTAATGGAGGAGCCAGAAGCCAGCGTTTGCCATGGAAACTTTGCGCTGGCTTCTTCCTATCTCCTTATCTCCTTATTTTCAGAATAACACAAAACACTGAAATAGTGCAAAAATGTTAAAAAACTTAAAAAACTAATTTGGGAGGAACGTCAATTGCTTTCCGACCATTCAAAATTATCAATTCAAAATTAAAAAATACCCCCGAAATGAATTCAGGGGCTTGTATCCGTGTCTTGATGCAGTCGCTCATGGGGGAAACCACGGCAGTCGCTCATGGGGAGGGGCTGTGTGCGGAACCTGCGTCCGCACCTTGTAAGCCCCGTGGGAACCCCCAAGACCGCGCTGCCTCCCCAAGACCGCGCTGCATCGCTTGTCAACAATTCAAAATTATAAGGCTAGTAATTTTGTAAGCTGTCAGCCGTCAGCCTTCAGCCTTCAGCTTAAAATAAACCTAGAACGAGATAATTTAATAATTCCAGATTCATGAGAATTGAGAGTCTGGGGAAAATTCTATGACTCGTGGCACAGACTTCGATACTGATAGCTGATACGCTACACGCTGATAGCTGATAGCTTACGTAATTTTGAATTTTTAAGTTGGCATTTTGAATTAAATTTTGAATAAAAAAAATAACCTTTCCCTTAATTAACAGACCATGGATCACTAATCTCAGCATTAAGAGACCATGGATCACTAATCTCAGGGATTTCCATAGCTTGTCGTCTGTGTTGCTGCTGTTGAATCCGATCGAGAGTACCAGTGGGAATAGAAGCAATCAGCTGACGAGTATAATCCTGCTGCGGCTCTCGATAAATACTGTCAGCGGGACCAATTTCTTCAATTTTGCCCTGGTTCATTACCATAATGCGATCGCTCATGAATTTAACTACACTCAAGTCATGGGAAATGAAGATATAGGTTAAGCCGAAATCCTTCTGCAATTGTTTCAGCAAATTCAGGACTTGTGCCTGTACGGAAACATCTAGAGCAGAAACGGATTCATCACAAATGATAAACTTAGGATTAAGAGCTAGTGCCCTAGCAATACAGACCCGCTGGCGCTGACCTCCAGAAAATTCGTGAGGATAGCGATTGATCCAGTCAGGATTTAAATCCACTCGCTCCAACAACTCAGCCACGCGATCGCGTTTTGCCTTACTATTACCCCCAACATCATGAATCAATAGGGGTTCCATCACTGCTTCCCCAATCTTCAGTCGTGGGTCGAGGGAACTAAAGGGATTCTGAAACACAATTTGCATTTCACGGCGTAGTTGCCGTAAACCCATACCCTTGATCGTGGTAATCTCTTTACCATCAAAGTGTACTTCTCCACTCATTGGTTCAATCAAGCGCAGCAATGTTCGTGCTAAGGTAGATTTGCCACAACCGGATTCTCCCACTAAGCCCAAGGTTTCACTGGGATAAACATCAAAGGATACTCCATTGACTGCCATCAGATAGCGTTTCGTCCCGCCAAATATGCCTCGAATGGGAAAGCCTACCTGTAAGTTACGGACCGAAACTAACGGTGGTTTGCTTGTTAGCGTAGCGTGGCCTTTTGGCCAAGGTTGGGAGGTTGAAGGTTGGGAGGTTGAAGGTTGGGAGGTTGAAGGTTGGGAGGTTGGAGGTTGGGAGGTTGAAGGTTGTGTGGTTGAAGGTTGTTCGCCTTTAGCGTTCCCGTAGGGTAGGTTATCTGGGGAAGTTTGAAGCTGGAACCGGTCAAAATTCAACCCTTTTGATTTTTCTCGGATCACCTCTTCCCCACTAGCAGTAGTTACCACCTCCATGAAGTCAGAAACAGTTGGTAGGTATGTTAGAGTTTGGTCGAGAGTTGGGCGACAGGCTAATAATCCCTTGGTGTAGGGATGGTTTGGTTCAGAGAAAATTTTCCAGACATCACCCCTTTCCACAATTTTGCCTTGGTACATCACCGCTACGCTGTCAGCAATTTCCGCAATCACGCCTAAGTCGTGGGTAATAAAAATCATGGACATCCCTCGGGTATCCCGTAACTCCCTTAGCAAATCCAGAATGGTTGCCTGTACGGTAACATCGAGAGCAGTAGTGGGTTCATCAGCAATCAACACATCAGGGTTACAAGAAATTGCGATCGCAATCATTACCCGCTGCAATTGACCACCAGACAGTTCATGGGGATAGCGCTTTAATATTTCCCGTTTTTGCTGGTTAATGTGGCGATTAATTACCCGTTCCCCTGGTATAGCTTGACCAGGGTTCTCCCGACGGAATTCCTCTAGAAAACTTTCCCTCAATTGTTGATCGCTAGGGAGTAGCTTCACCTCTTGAAGACGAGCCATGGCTTGACGCCTTGCTTCTTTTAGGGAAACATCCTGGTGTTGCAGAATTGCTTCTGTCAGTTGAAACCCACAGGTATAAACTGGGTTAAGGGAAGTCATGGGTTCTTGGAAAATCATTGAGATTTGACCACCCCGGTAGGACTGCTTTTGATCAGGACTCAGCCCTAGTAAATCCACTCCTGTTTCCCGAGCTGAGGGTCGGAAGTAAATCTCGCCATTGGTAACTTTACCAGGATAGGGTACCAAACCCATGATGGCCAAAGAGGTGACTGATTTCCCAGAGCCTGACTCCCCCACAATCCCTAGGGTTTGTCCTCGACGCAGTTGAAAGTCAATGCTGTCAACGGCTGTGACCTGTTTTACATCGGTTTGGAATTGGACTTTCAGATTACGGACGTCAAGAACAGTGTCAGTCATGGCATTCAAGAGGATTAAGTTAAGAGAGTTAACTTAAATGATACAAAACTTGACTCTAGGGTTTACTCCCTACGTCAGCTGTCAGCTGTCAGCCGTCAGCTTAAGCGCTACGCGCACGCGTGCGCGTTCAGCTATCAGCTGTTTTCTATCTTCAATCAGATCGATCTGGCTGCTACCTGGGAAGTAAGCTATAAGCTATCAGCTGATAGCTTATAGCTTATCTCGAACTATTAAATTCTCCCTAAAGAGGTTTATTTTAAGCTGACCGCTGACCGCTGACGGCTGACCGCACCTCAAGTAGCGTGCGCGTAGCGCGTATGCTTACCCTAATTGACCTTTGTTTCTGGCCAAATTCCTAGCAAAATAGAGCGGATTCATCAACCCCTTAACTACAGCCTTGAACCCATAAATCACACGACCTCTTAGACCAGCTTTGATAACGTGATTATTGAAGGGAATCACCGGTAACTTCTTGATCAGCTCTTGAGCCAAAGCTTTCTTTTGGCCTGGTCCTCGTAAACGAAACTGAGTACCTTGCGTCGGACCATATACGATGGTAAACCAGAGCTGAGGATGTAAGAAAAAGTATTTCCACAAGGGCGGTTTGCACCCAATTAAATCAGCTAGCTCGTCGATGTAAATATGATAATCAAGCAAGCTTCTGATGCGAGCAGCATTATGTTCAAACTGTTCTAAATATTTGGCTTTATCTATAGATGCTACCTGCTCCATTTCCTCAGAAGCCGGAAGAGTTCGTTTACCAGTGCAAATCAAGGCAAAAAATCTGGCTTGCATTTCCGTAAGAGGAAACTGACTGCCAATTGCCGGACGTGCCCAGCCAATCCAAGCGATTTTATCCCGATACTTGGCATGAAAGATATGTTTATAAAGACTCCGGGGGTCAGTTGTTCTCAAGTGCTCAGGTAGGAAAGACACATAGTTTTTGTAGCCGGTACAAAATACCACCGCATCCACGTTTTCAAGGGTTTCCCCATCAGCGGCGATCAATGTCGAGCCACCATCTTTTACCTTCACTATTTCGCCGACCACTTGACAGCCATGATCCACAATTGCCTTGGGTAAGGAGATATTTTTAGTTCCGTAGGTCCCCCAGACCCCTTTTTTAGCCTTAACCTTTTGATTGAGCTCAACTATAGTATCATGAACTGGATCTTTCTTGCTCAACTCTAATCGGAAGATAAGTTGGCTCAAAGCATGTCCATAGTCTCTGGGTAGACCGTATACACCGCGATGGCTAGCAGTATCGGCAGCAAAGGGACCTCTCTTTCTAGGTATTATCCACCCAGCTGAATTGCGAAGGCTCACCCAGCACTTGTTGGCGACACCAGATATTTCTAGGGCTATGTCTGAAGCTGACTCACCTCCGCCAACCACTAATACGGTTTTGCCCACAAAGTTATTGGCATTACGATATTCCTTGGAATGGGAAAACTCGACTTCAGTTAATAAGTCTTTCCACTCTGGATAATTTGAGATACTGTTGTTACCAATTGCCAATGCCACCCGTTTTGAGTGCAAAATCTCTCCAGATGCTAGTTTAATTTGCCACCCTTGATTGTCTTCGGGAGTGACTGCTACCACTTTGGAGTTGAAACGAATTTTCTCTAAAACACCAAAATGTTTGGCATAGCTCTTCCAATAGTCAACTGCTTCGTTCTTTGTCCAGAATTTGTGCTGATTTCCATCACCTATCCAGAAGTCAGAAAACATACTAAATGCGCAAGAGGTAGTCAGCACTAAACTGTCGTAGGCATTGGCATAAACTCCTCCCAGCTCCTCTGCTTGCTCTAAACAGAGCACCTCGCCCACACCTTGCTCCAGTAATTCTTTGGTAGTAACTATACCAGCTGGCCCTGCTCCAATCACGATGCAATCTAACATACTATAGCAATTCTGATACTGCTCAGTACAAAGCTTAGCATTTGAAGGCAAAAGGCATCCATTCAAAAGGCAATATTTAAGATGATCTTAAGGGAATCATCCTCAACTAATACTGTACTTCATAACTGCGTTAAACGCTATATTTAACGGGTGCATCTCCTAAAAGTTGTTTGACTCGGTGGTGCGTTACGGGCAGCGAGCTAACTGTGGCTACCGATAAAATCCTCGGCTCCCCTAACGCACCCTACGCACAATTTTAAAATATGAGATCCACCCTATTTAACTTCTGATGTCCGGAGTAAGCACAAACACAAATGAATCCGCGAGTATAGATTCGGCAACAGCAGGATTAATCCCCAACGGTTGCAAGCAAGTTAGTTGGTCTAATACATTGAGCATACTATACGCCTGAAGCTGAAACCCTTGCTGATTTACGAATTGTCTAACCTGATCAAAATTGTCAAAGATAGTATCTGTGTCTGAGGTGGCTGTCATCCCTCTGACTGTCTGGCTCAATTTTTGCCAAGCTGGGCTATTTCTCCGTACCCTACTCAAATATTCTTTTGTGATTAAATCAGGGGTTATCCACACACCACCATAAACCTGAAGCAACTCCCGGACATTAGCAAACAACCGCTGTTTTTGATTAAATGTCAGGTACAGCAGTAGTCCCTCGCATATTACAGTAATGGGCGTTCGGGAATCTAGATAATCTACATCGATAGGGAATTGGCTGGGTTGACTAGTGGCATCAATCCCAACAAAGTGCAAGTTTGAGCGTACGCCAACTAGCTGTTTCACCAGTTGCTGTTTGCGGCTTATCATCCTTGGCAAATCAGTCTCGATAAAAGTTGTAGAAGGCTCCCGAGACATTACCATGCCCCGTGGCACCAAGCCGGAGGCTAGTTCAAGGATTTGAGTTGTTTGAAATTGAGCCATCACTTGATTGATAGCTTTATACCGACCTTCAAATAAAACTGCTACTTCAAAGGATTTATCGGATTGTTGTTTTTGTAACTGCTCTACGAAAGCTTGAGCATTAACCAATTGTGCCAATTCTTGGGAATAAGGAATATCGGTAAACTGTCTGGCATAAGCCACTAGTAACGCTGTGGGGCTGATTTTGTCGAAGGAACTAGTTGGCACCTGCATGATTATGAATTGGGAATTGGAAATTTAGGGAGTAGGGAAAAGGGGAAAATTGCTTTAGCAAAGGGAACAGGTAACAGGGAACAGGGAACAGGGAACAGGGAACAGGGAACAGGGAGTAGGGAGGTGCATCTCACTTACAAAAGTTAGATGAACGCAGTTCTATCTAACCTTGACCAAAGATAAAATTACCAGGTGCTTCTGGATCTTCACTACGGAAGAATTGATCGAGCAGCTCGATATGTTTTTCTTTAGAAATGGAGTCATCATCCTTTAAATTGAGCCGTTTGAATACCTCGTTAGCATAATTTTCATCACGTCCGGCGCTTCGATACCATTGTCTGTATTCCTCCAAATCCAGTTGCTCATCCCCATTAGTATCAAATACGCTAAAGACGAAACCGGCGATGCCCTTTATTTCTGCTTCATAAGCGTCTTGGTCATTAAGGATATTCTCGATATATGCCAGCCATTCCTCCAAAGATATCCTGTTGTCACGATTGGTGTCTGCAAACTTTTGCATACTATCCCAACGAGACATTAACTTCGATTGAAAGGAATTGTAGTTGGGTGAGCCTGGTTCCCAGCTGCGAAGCTGAGAGTAGGTTTCTAGGAACCGCTCAAAATCCGCTTGCTCAATAAAACCGTTATTGTCGGCGTCATACATTTCAAATAATCTTGGGAATTTCTGCTTCTGCAATTCAGTTAACATAATTAATTTCTCCAGCGATTACTAAATTCAAGTTTACAGTAGGATAATTAGTCGGAGTCAATTAAAGTTGACTATTTAGACAAGGGAACGTCGGAGCCTGGAACAGAAAGGGGTTGAGAAACGTTAAGTTTTTTGAACACAGTTATAGCGGTTTCTATCCTAATGAGGTACACAGGATTTTTTCCCTGTTCCCTGTTCCCTGTTGCCTCTTCTCTGTTCCCTGTTCCCTGTTCCCTAAAACCAAGGACTCTGTACCTCACCCAATTGAAAACCGCTATAAAAAACTTTATCTCCAAGTACTTAGGCCTTTGAAAATGAGTAGAGCACAGTTAATACACCGTTGGTTACAGCAACAGCTCATGGTCAGGGTGAAAACAGCTAATCTAGCCTTGGTGGATATATCATAAACAATACTATTTGTAAATAATTTGTTCATAAGTTTTAATCAAAGTTCCAAAATCTTGCTGTGATTGGTATTTGGTAATTTGCATTTCTATACCAGAGGGAAAATTAAGGTTTGATAGTTGTGGGTAAAAGTTGCCGATAAGCTCTGCTGCGCTGTATGCGATCGCATCTACCAACTACATCTACTAACTATTGTGACCTACTGTTGACCACAGCCTAACTTGATTGACCTTTGTTTCTGGCCAAATTCCTAGCAAAATAGATCGGATTCAACAACCCCTTAACTACAGCCTTGAACCCATATATCACACGACCTCTTAAACCAGCTTTGACAACCACGACACGATGGAATGGACTCACTGGTAACTTCCTAATTAGCTCTTGAGCCAAAGCTTTCTTTTGGCCTGGTCCTCGCAAACGAAATTGGGTACCTTGGGTAGGACCATATACGATAGTAAGCCAGAGCCGAGGATGTAAGAAAAAGTATTTCCATAAGGGCGGTTTGCACCCAATTAAATCAGCTAGCTCGTCGATGTAAATATGATAATCAAGCAAGCTTCTGATGCGAGCAGCATTATGTTCAAACTGTTCTAAATATTTGGCTTTATCGATAGATGCCACCTGCTCCATTTCCTCAGAAGGGGGAAGACTTCGTTTACCAGTGCAAATCAAGGCAAAAAATCTGGCTTGCATTTCCGTAAGAGGAAACTGACTGCCAATGGCCGGACGTGCCCAACCAATCCAAGCGATTTTGTCCCGATACTGGGGATGAAAGATATGTTTGTAAAGACTCCGGGGGTCAGTTTTTCTCAAGTGCTCAGGTAGGAAAGACACATAGTTTTTGTAGCCGGTACAAAATACCACCGCATCCACGTTTTCAATGGTTTCCCCATCGGCTGCGATCAATGTCCTGCCACCATCTTTTACCTTTACTATTTCGCCGACCACTTGACAGCCGTGATAGACAATTGCCTTGGGTAAAGAGAAATTTTTAGTTCCATAGCTTCCCCAGACCCCTTTTTTAGCCTTAACCTTCTGATTGAGTTTAACTGCAATGTCGTAAGTTGGATCATTTTGGCTCAACCACTTTTTAAAGAGCAATTGGGTCAAAGTATGTCCATAGTCCCTTGGTAGACCGTATACACCCCGATGACTAGCATTATCGAGAGCAAAGGAACCCCTCTTTCTGGGTATTATCCACCCAGCTGAATTGCGAAGGCTCACCCAGCACTTGTTAGCGACACGAGATATTTCTAGGGCTATCTCTGAAGCTGACTCACCTCCCCCAACTACTAATACGGTTTTGCCCACAAAGTTATCGGCATTACGATATTCCTTGGAATGGGAAAACTCGACTTCAGTTAATAAGTATTTCCACTCTGGATAATTTGAGATACTGTTGTTACCAATTGCCAATGCTACCCGTTTTGAGTGCAAAATCTCTCCAGAGGCTAATTTAATTTCCCACCCTTGATTTTCTTCGGGAGTGAGTGCTACAACTTTGGAATTGAAACGAATTTTCTCTAAAACACCAAAATGTTTTCCATAGCTTTTCCAATAGTCAACTGCTTCGTTCTTCGTCCAGAATTTGTGCTGATTGCCATCACCTATCCAGAAGTCTGAAAACATACTAAATGCGCAAGAGGTAGTCAGCACTAAACTGTCGTAGGCATGGGCATAAACCCCGCCCACATCCTCTGCTTGCTCTAAACAGATTACCTCGCCTACTCCTTGCTCTAGTAATTCTTTGGTAGTAACTATACCGGCTGGACCGGCTCCAATCACGATGCAATCAAACATACTATAGCAATTCTGATACTGCTCAGTACAAAGCTTAGCATTTGAAGGCAAAAGGTATCCATTCAAAAGGCAATATTTAAGATGATCTTAAGGAAATCATCCTCAACTAATACTGTACCTGATTACTGCAATCAACGCGCTTATTTAACTTCCGATGTCGGGAGTAAGGGCAAAAACAAATGAATCCGCGAGTATAGATTCGGCAACAGCTATGTTATAACCAACACGGACCAAATGCTTTGGGCGATCAACGACACTCAAATCCGGGAAAGCCAACCCAACTCAATGATCTACAACGAGCAAAGCCGAAAGGTTGTGGCCGCTGACTAACGAGATTGGGACGAATCATTCCCTTCAAACTATCGTAAGCATTCAGCAGTCAGCAGTCAGCGGTCAGCTTATTTTATTCAAAAGCACCTCAAAGTGGCACAGGCTTCGACGCTGTGGTGGCACAGGCTTCGACGCTGGCACTTTCCCCATAAACACCTCAATTAGTGTGGGCCTAGCGCATTAGCTGATACGCGACACGCTGATAGCTGAATGCTTACAAACTATCGACGATAAACGAGAATTTATTGGTCTATCGTTGTCAGCAATTGCTGGGTCAGCAAGACTTGATTAGGGGGCTGACTTGCTTTGACTGGTGGCCGAGGACCCGTCAGGCCTAATTCTAAGTAATTATCGGAACTTGATCTTAATATCGAACTCACATAGTACAATCTCAGAGCAGCATGTATACTTCATGATATACTCTGGTCAAATAAAATTAGCGAGATTACATTATGTCTAATCTAGAGCAGGATGGTAAAGTTTGGCTACTCAATCACTTTTATGGGGTGGAAACTACTCCACCGGATCAAGACTATGAAGCTTTTGTAAAAGCTGTTCTCATTTGTGCAAAAGGAGACGGAATTATAGAACCAGAAGAAAGAAACTGGGTTGCTGGTCGTGCTGCTGTATTTGGAAATACCGGGTACGAAATGGCAAAAACTTACCCAGCCGATGAAGATCTGCTTGACGTTCTAGCTGATGCCCCTATCGCCAACAAACATAGTCGTCGTATAATTATTTATACTGCTATTCAGGCTTGTTCTGCTGACCGAGAATATCATGAAGAGGAACGGGCAGCAGTTTACAAAATGGCAAAACGTCTTGGGGTGGAAGAAGATGTTGTTAAACAGATTGAGCAACTTTGTATTGAGGAAGCCCAGACCAGAGACAAACGTATTTCTCTCCTCTTTCCGGAAGGCATTCCTTCTTTTAAGTAACATCAACCTGATTTAAGCATTTTTCCACAAGTACCCAAGTAGGTTGATATTTGTGGTTATTTCTATTGGTTCACGTAGTAAGTGTTCTTGATAAATGACAGAAGAACTCATGCCAATGGTAGTCATGAAGCAAATGCTTTATGGAGGAATAGTTGCTAAGTCCATACAGGCTGTAGCAGAACTGGGAATTGCTGATCTAGTTGCTCAACAACCTAAGCATGTTCAAGAATTGGCAGAAGCCACGGGAACCGATGTCTCATCACTATACCGCCTACTCCGAGGTCTGGCTATGCTTGGGGTATTCAGGGAAATTGTAACAGGAGAGTTTACCAATACTCCTCTATCTGACTGCCTGCGCTGTGACATTCCCGGTTCACTGCACGATCTTGCCCTTTATGTTCCTCATGATGGTAATTGGCGAGCATGGATGCACCTGATGGATGTGCTAAAAACAGGCAAAGCTTCCTTTAAACAAGCTAACGGATTAGAGCTGTTTGAATACCTTAATACCCATCCAAAAACTGCTGAACATTTTAACCACTCAATGACCTCATGGTCTGTCTCTGTTGCCGCAGAATTTCCTCAGGTGTATAACTTTAAGGATGTGGGCTCAGTTGTCGATGTAGGGGGAGGTCATGGTCTTTTGCTCGCATCAATTCTCCAAGCTAATCCCAACTTACGGGGGGTACTTTTTGATCTTCCCTCGGTTATTGAAGGAGCGCTGCCGTTTCTAGCAGAAAAAGGTGTGACCAAGCGATGCGATCTGGTGGCAGGTAGCTTTTTTGAATCGATCCCAGCTGGTCATGATATTTACCTAATGAAGCATATTCTGCACAGCTGGAGCGACGAGCAGGCAACAGAACTGTTAAGTTGTTGCCGAAAAGCCATCCCACCACATGGTAAGCTTCTCATTCTCGAAATGCTGATCCCTGGCGGTAACGATTTCCACCCTGCCAAATGGTTTGACATATCAATGATGGTATCTTTAGGAGGTAAAGAACGGACTGAGCGGGAGTTTCGCCGACTTTTGGCTCAGTCTGACTTCAAGTTGCAGCGAATTTTACCGATGGAGTCTCCAGTTGTGATCCTTGAAGCCAACCCTGGTATAGCATTTTGATACTGATCAGCGACATTGCTTATCCTTTTAAGGCAAAAGGCATGCTAGCAATAGTCAAGATGATATTAAGGGAATCATCCTCAACTAATACTGTACTTCATAACTGCGTTAAACGCTATATTTAACCGGTGCATCTCCTAAAAGTTGTTTGACTCGGTGGTGCGTTACGGGCAGCGAGCTAACTGTGGCTACCGATAAAATCCTCGGCTCCCCTAACGCACCCTACGCACAATTTTAAAATATGAGATCCACCCTATTTAACTTCCGATGTCGGGAGTAAGCACAAATACAAATGAATCCGCGAGTATAGATTCGGCAACAGCAGGATTAATCCCCAACGGTTGTAAGCAAGTTAGTTGCTCTAATACATTGAGCCTATTATAAGCCTGAAGCTGAAACCCTTGCTCCGTTACAAACTGCCTAAGCTGATCGAAATTGTCAAAGATAGTATCTGTGTCTGAGGTGGCTGTCATCCCTCTGACTGTCTGGCTTAATTTTTGCCAAGCTGGGCTATTTCTTCGTATCCTACTCAAATCTTCTTTTGTGATTAAATCAGGGGTTATCCATACACCACCATAAACCTGAAGCAACTCCGGGACATTAGCAAATAACCGCTGTTTTTGATTAAATGTCAGGTACAGCAGTAGTCCCTCGCATATTACAGTAATGGGCTTTTGGGAATCTAGATAATCTACATCGAGAGGGAATTGGCTGGGTTGACTAGTGGCATCAATCCCAACAAAGTGCAAGTTTGAGCGTACACCAACTAGCTGTTTCACCAGTTGCTGTTTGCCCGTTATCATCCCTGGCAAATCAGTCTCGATAAAAGTTGTAGAAGGCTCCCGAGACATTACCATGCCCCGTGGCACCAAGCCGGAGGCTAGTTCAAGGATTTGAGTTGTTTGAAATTGAGCCATCACTTGATTGATAGCTTTATACCGACCTTCAAATAAAACTGCTACTTCAAAGGATTTATCGGATTGTTGTTTTTGTAACTGCTCTACGAAAGCTTGAGCATTAACCAATTGTGCTAATTCTTGGGAATAAGGAATGTCGGTAAACTGTCTGGCATAAGCCACTAGTAACGCTGTGGGACTGATTTTGTCGAAGGAACTAGTTGGCACCTGCATGATTATGAATTGGGAATTGGGAATTTAGGGAGTAGGGAAAAGGGGAAAATTGCTTTAGCAAAGCTAACAGCTAACAGGTAACAAGGAGGTGCATCTCACTTACAAAAATGAGACAAAAATGAGATGCACCCAGTTATATCTACCCTTGACCAAAGATAAAATTACCAGGTGCTTCTGGATCTTCACTATAGAAGAATTGATCAATTAACTCGATATGTTTTTCTTTAGTAATGGAGTCATCATCCTTGAAATTGAGCCGTTTAAATACCTCATTAGCCATATTTTCATCATGTCCACTGGTGCAATAAAACTGTCTGTATTCCTCCAAATCCAGTTGCTCATCCCCATTACTATCAAATACGCTAAAGACGAAACCGGCGATGCCCCGTATTTCCGCTTCATAAGCGCCTTGGTCTTTAAGGATATTCTCGATATATGTCAGCCATTCCTCCAAAGATATCCTGTTGTCACGATTAGTGTCTGCAAACTTTTGCATACTATCCCAACGAGACATTAACTTCGATTGCAAAGAATTGTAGTTGGGTGAGGCAGGTTCCCAGCCGCCAACCTGAGAGTAGGTTTCTAGAAACCGCTCAAAATCCGCTTGCTCAATGAAACCGTTATTGTCGGCGTCATACATTTTAAACAATCTTGGTAATTTTTCCTTCTGAAATTCAGTTAACATAATTAATTTATCCAGGGAGTACTAAATTCAGGTTTACACTAAGTTTATACTAAGATAACTAGTCGGACAGAATTAATACACCGTTGGTTACAGCAACAGCTCATGGTCAGGGGAAAAACAGCTAATCTAGCCTTGGTGACAAGTTCATAAACAAGACTCTTTGTCAAGGGTTTGTTTATAATTTTTAATCAAATTACCAAGGTCTTGCTGTGATTTGTATTTTGGGATTTGCCTTTCTCTACCAGAGGGAAAATTAACCTTTGATCGTTGTCTGTAAAAGTTGGCGATATGCTCTGCTGGGCTGTATGCGATCGCTAACTAGATAACGCCCTTCCTTAAATTATAAAATTCTCAAACGTTATAATTAACAAACCATTATAGATTTGATCATGATTTGTCACTAGATTGGTGATAATTTTTTCTGATATATTTGGAAATGCTATAGTAAATGTGGCGTAGGGTGGGTTACGAACCGGCTCACCCTGATTTTATTGGTAGCCAGTGTTGAAACAGTCCGTCCGGAAATGAAACGGGCAAAATGCCCCTTCCACGCAGGGTAAGCGCATCTCAAAACCTATTGACATAAAGGTTTTGAGGCATCATGATAATGAGATAAACAAGCAGCGATAATCGTCAACATATAGTTATTATCCATAGCAGCTCGATTCGATTTTTGACGATTACTACGCCGGAACGATTGCTCTAAATTCAATGGGTTAAGTGCAATTCGTCGCAGCAATGATAAGTTTTGTGGAGCATGGCCAGTACGAACACGGCAAGCATCTTCATGAAAAGTGACTTCTATTGTCCAATGCAACCCATTTTCTACACCCCAGTGGAGACGGATAGCTTTCGCTAATTTACGAGCATCACAATCCAAACTCGTTAAGTAAAACTGAACTTCGCGTGTAGTTTTGTTCCACAGATGACGTACTCTTATCACCATGACAATACACTTAAGTCCTACCCAATCATCTTGGTTATGTAGAGGTGATATTTCAGATATTGGAACACACCACACTTGCCTTTTTTCAGTCCGATGATGCTGAAGGGGTGACAAACAGCCTTAAAAGCCTTACAGGGTGTGGGGTGTGGGGTATTGGGTGTAGGGGAAGATCAGGAGCTGGCCACATTGGTAGCGATGCAGCTGAGGAACAGGGGGTTTCCCCCACTCGCGCTTGGGATCTTGAAGGGACGGTTTAATCAGGTTTCGGACCGATTGTTATCGCTGGGGTCACTCCAAATTCCCTGTCTTGATGCAGTCGCTCATGGGGGAAACCCCCAAGACCGCGCTGCATCGCTTCTATTTTCCCCACACCCCACACCCCACACCCCATACCCTGTCTAGTTTTTAGCCTTGTTGTCACCCCCTCAGCCGATGATGACCTTGTCTTGATGCAGTCGCTCATGGGGGAAACCACGGCAGTCGCTCATGGGGGGAACCCCCAAGACCGCGCTGCCTCCCCAAGACCGCGCTGCATCGCTTTTCTATCCGTTTATCATAACTATAATCCCTTTAAATTCCTGATATAGGTTTTTATAAAACCAATCTTTTACTTGTTTATTAAGGGTAGGATGGTTGGCTTTAAGAGCTAAAACGTAATCAGCTTTGGCACTGATAATTTGAGAGGCAATGGCAGTTTGCGACAAGCTCGCATCAATTGTTACGATACATCCAGCTAAATCTAGTAATTCTAATAAGGCGGGAATTGCCGTGATTTCATTTGATTTATCAGCTACTTTTACTTGTCCTAAAACAAGACGATATTCACTCGACCATGCACTGACTAAGTGCAAAGCGGTTTTTCCCAGTACTCTATCATAAGAGCCTTTGAGAGTTTTACCGTCAATGGGAATTACCTGTGCTTCTACTGTCTCAACTATCGATTCGACCCAACGTCTAAAACATCTCTCGAATATTTTTGGGTTGATACGCAACTCCAACGGAGACGCTGCGCGAACAAACACTCGGCGAAATGTGTCTGCACTTGGGATACCTTTAGGTACAGCTAAAAATTGCTCTAGCCATTCATATTTACTTAATCCATAATTTTCCATATCCTCCCATCCCTTGGCTCCTGCAATTACTGATAGTATTGCGATGATTAAAATATCTGTTAACAAATGGACACGTGTTCTAGCCACACGGGGGTCTTCTATCTCGCTGAAAATTAATGCCATTTTTTCAGTTAACGCAGTCGCTTTAGCTACACTTAAAGCTTTCGAGCAAAATTCGCGAAACTGTTCGAGATTGAAAACCATTACCCATGAGACTAACCCTAATCTAAAGTAGACGCAATGCTAATCACGATACTACTTAACATCATTAATACTCAAACTGGCAATTATACATATATTGACCAATTAATCTGTACTTTTTTATACAAAATTAGATGCGCTTACCCTGCCCGTTCCACGCCTGATGCCAGTTCCACAGCAAGAGGCCAGTTCCAGCAAGATGCCCGTTCCACCCACAGGGTCAAACTGGTAGAGCTGACGGCTGATAGCTGATAGCTGATAGCTGAATACTTACAAAGTACCTCACCCAATTAACAACTGCTACATCTCAAGTTTTACAATAATAATCTCTAGTTCCTTTAGCATCCAGGGAGTCTCCCAGGCGATTCAAAGCATGAACATAAGCAGCTGTGCGCATGGAAACCGCTAGTTCCTGAGAAAGTGACCAAATTGTTTCAGTTTCTTCCACCATTTTCTCTTTCAGACGCTGATGGACTTCATCGAGCTTCCAATAGTGTCCACTCCGGTTTTGTAACCATTCAAAATAGCTAACGGTGACACCTCCAGCATTAACCAATATGTCAGGAAAAACATAGATGCCTTTTTCTTCCAAAATATTGTCAGCGGTAGAGGTTACTGGTCCATTCGCTACTTCAAAGATATAGTTAGCTCTGATATTATCAACGTTTTCTTCAGTGATTTGATTTTCCAAAGCAGCAGGAATCAAGACATCCACATCTAAGGCTAAAAGGTCTTGATTAGTAATGACTTCATGCTCAACAATATTGCAAACGCTACCTCGACAGTAAACGGCTTTAATGCCTTGACTCGATGTTTTGTATTGGCGAATACTGGGAATATCTAAGCCTTTTTTGGCATAAATACCCCCTTGAGAATCACTGACAGCCACAACTTTATAACCTGCTTTAGCTAACAGTTGCGCTATCACAGCACCAGCATTACCAAATCCTTGCACAGCTACGGTGGTATTTTGAGGCAGCTGGTCAAATTTAGGCAAAATGGATTCAATCACAAAAAACGCGCCAGTAGCGGTAGCGGTATCGCGACCAACACTTCCTCCCAAGGCCAATGGTTTACCTGTGACGACCCCTGGACTGATTTGACGGCGAATGACGCTGTATTGATCCATCATCCAACCCATAATCATGGAGTTGGTGTAAACGTCGGGAGCGAGAATATCAATATCAGGCCCAATGAAATCTGCGATCGCATCGATGTAACCACGACTTAACCGTTCCAACTCCAGCTTCGATAAGGCTTTAGGATTTAGAGTAATTCCCCCTTTGCCACCCCCGAAGGGCAAATTTAAGGTGGCACATTTAAAGGTCATCCAAAAGGCTAAGGATTGGACTTCATCTAAGGAAACATGGGGATGATACCGCACTCCCCCTTTTGCTGGTCCCCTGGTGGTGTCATAGCGAACCCGATAGCCCTGAAACATCTGTAACGAGCCATCATCCATGCGGACTGGGATGGAAACGCTCAAACTAGATTTGGGATATTTTAAGCGTGCGATCGCATCCTCCGAAATTGACACATATTTCAGTGATTTCTGCAATCGTTTACTGGCATCAGCAAATAATGACTCAGACATGCCGTTATTTCTCCAGCTAACAGGCGCTACGGGCAAGGCAAGAGGAATCTCCCCTAACCCCCCTTAGTAAGGGGGGCGGGCAAAAGGCAACAGTTGAGTACAAGAGCTTTTGCTGCTTGTATCAATGTCATCACCTTAATGGGTAGTGCTATACTTACCCAGCTCTAGTTATTTAATTTAATCACATAAAAACTGTATATTTTATTACATTATGCTAAGCTTTACTGGTTTATAGTACACATCTTGCCAAAGTATTGTCTGGATGCAGTTGCTTTTTGATACCGTTTTCCTCAATTCTTCATCGGAATTTCCCTGTTCCGAACCCTGTTCCCGACTTCTGCTGCGAAGTCTAAGTAACCTATAAGTAACCTATAAGTATAGCTGGCTGAAAAAGACACCCATGATTGCACTCCTCGCCGCCCTCTCAGCCTCCGCTGCGGCAGGAATGAGAATTGCCCTGCCCCTGTTGGTGATTGGTTTGCTCCACAGTGACCAACTCTGGTCGAAGGTACCGTTACTGTCACAGATTCATCCCCCAGTCTTGCTGACTATCTTGACAACTTGGTCATTGGTGGAGCTATTTGCCTCGAAAAAGCTCTTAGGACAGCGAATCTTGCAAATAGTTCAGCTAGTGTTAAGTCCTCTAGTGGGGGCAATTCTTGGTATTGCTGTAACTCAGTTTGCCGAAGAACTAACGGGATTTGTCTGGGTCGTGGGTATTGTCGGCGGCTTATTAGCCTTCGTACTCCAGTTAGTTCAGGTGGGATGGTTCTACCGTTTGCGTGGCTTACCTCTGTGGGTAGTGTTTCTTCAGGATTTTCTGTGCGTAGTTTTGATAATCTTAGCTTTTGATGCTCCTGAACAAGGAGGATTAATCGCTTTACTGCTACTGTGGCTAGCCATTCGCAGTGCTAAGCATTGGTATCGTTGGTATGTTCGAGGGAAGCGTTCCCGTATGAGTGATCAAAGCCATGACCAGAATCCTGACTGAAGGGGATAACCTTTAGGTGAGAATTCCTGCGCTATAGTCGTGGTTGCTAAGGGTCTGTTGGTAGAGCCGTTTTTAGGTCTTTGTTGTTATCAAATGGGAAGAGTTTGATAATGCGATCTGAAAGATTTTCGTCCAAAATAAGTTTCACAAAGATACCACGAATAACTTTTTATCACCCTCTGCTGCAAAAGCAAGACAGGCTTTAATGTCTTCGGAGGTTAGTTCAGAAAAATCTTCTAGAATTTCTGCTTCTGTCATTCCCCCGGCCAGATATTGTAAAATGTCGTAGACGGTAATGCGCATGCCTCTGATGCAGGGTTTACCACTGCGTTTTCCAGGCTCGATGGTGATGATATCGCGATAGTCCATAGTTTGTTAGTATTATGTTATTTAACTCAATGTTAAAAGAAGTCCCACAGGTCCGGTGTTGATAGCTGATAGCACCTCAAGTAGCATCTCAAGTAGCGCATATGCTTACACCTTTTTTGACAACAAAAAGCTATGAAACCGCAATTCTAAACCCAGCATGTTGGTAGAAGTAAGGACGGAACCAGTTACGATAGAATGTAGATGCCTCTGTTCCAGTAGTCACCCAAGCACCACCAAGCATCATGTTATGTTGGGTATCAAAGAAGGGAGCAGAATAATCTTCATAGAGCCGATGGGGCTTGAATCCTGGTAGTGGCTTGAAGTCATCACTCAGCCACTCCCATACATTCCCCCGTAAGTCATAGAGTCCAGCAGGACTTTTAGCGGTTTCTAACATACCCACTGGGCTAGGTGAGCCAAACTTGAGATTTAGATTGTAATCCTCGATCGCAAAGGGGTCTTGCTGGAAATTTGTGCTACTTTCATCCCTGCCAGCAGTGGCAAGATTCCACTCCGCTTCACTCATCAAACGAATCCCTTTACCCTTCCAACGACAGTAAGCCATGGCTTCATGGTGATTAACTTCAACCGGCCAATCGAGAGGAAGGTCAATCTCGTCAAACAGCGCTCGATAGTTGTAGCCACCATTAGTAGGTATCCAGAATTTAGGGTGCTTGATATTATAGGTTGTCTTCCACGTCCAGGATTCTTTATCCCAGTAATCTGGATTATCGTAGCCATTATCATTCACAAACTCCAGAAATTCTCCGTTGGTAATCAGATACTGACTGGCGAAAAACGGTTTAACCTCCACCGAACGATTGCCATATTCACTATCCCAGCCATAGATAGGATAATCCTCTGGTTTCCCAAGTGCTACCGAACCCCCAGAAACTTGGAGCATTTCATTCCTCGAAACCTTGCCATTAGAAACAGCATAATTCCAGCTGTCAGGACGTTCAAGCCGCTCTACAGGCAGTTGTCGGATCAGCATCGAAGAGGTTTCAAAGTGGGTGCGACTGTGTTCAATTCCCATCATCAGCGCCCAAAGAGGATGATTTTGATGAATTGGCAGATTCAGAGGAGTCCTTTTGATAGTTTCTATAATCACCCCATAGACTTGATCTCGATAGCGCCAAACCTCTTCCACTTTCGGCCAGTGGATATCTTTGGTTGCTTGATCGAGTTCTTCAGGAGTTTCCGGGTCCACACCAATCTCAAACAGGATTTCATAGTTAGGATTAATGGGTTTATCCAATAACCCAACCTTAAGGAATTTATTGATGTAGAAGACAGCGGAGTGACCCAAATAGAAAATCAGACGGTTTCTTAATGGATCGGGACTGATATAGAATGTTTCTTCCCCAACCAGACTTTTGATCAGAACATCTTCGAGTTCCCATGAATTTTTAAAGTAATTGAGAATAGATTCGCGACTACAGGTGTCAAGGCGAGGGAATTGAGTAGATTGGAGAGTATCCATGGTTTGAGTTCCAAATACTATTGCTCAACTTAGGGGTGTCTATATTCAGTGGTCAGCGGTCAGCAGTCAGCGCTCAGTGGTCAGGGGTCAGCGATCAGCCGTCAGCGGTCAGCCGTCAGTGGTCAGCGGTCAGTGGTCAGCCGTCAGCCTTTAGCTGATAACTGAGAGCTGATAACTGATAGCTGATAGCTGATAGCTGATAGCTAAATGCTTACACGTCGATTACACACCCTGTATCTGACACAGGAGTAAACCAAACCATTGCTTGGTATCAGTCCAAGCCTGAACTGTGTTTAGTCCCCGACCTTTAAGATAGTGCTGCATCTGTTCCAAATTGAATTTGCGAGAAATTTCTGTAAGGATGCTTTCTCCTGCTTGGAAATCAACCGTTAAATCTAGGCTGGCTAAGCGCACAACATGGGTCTGCTGGCAATGTAAATACATCTCAATCTGACTTTCCGATTGATTATAAATCGCCTGATGGGTAAACCGATCCAGGTCAAAATTTCCTTGGAAACGCCAGTTCAGATGTGCCAGCATATTCAGGTTAAATGCCGCAGTCACCCCCTGACTATCGTTATAGGCAGCTTCCAGAATCTGCTTGGGTTTTTGTAAGTCAATGCCCAGCAAAAAGTAATCTCCTGGTGCTAGTAAAGCTATCATTTTATCAAAAAAGCGATCGCACTGTTCAGGAGCAAAATTTCCCAAGCTACTACCCAAAAAGAAAACCATCCGACTAGGTAATGGTGTTGGAGTTAATTGGCTCAGGGCCTGTTCATAGGTTCCCACCTGACCCTGAACCTTTAACTTGGGATAATCCAGCAACAGCTGCTTGGCACTCTCTTCAAGAATCTCCCCACTGACATCAATAGGAACATAGCGCAAGGGATATCCCTGACTTTCATAGGCATCCAACAACAAGCGAGTTTTGGTAGAACTGCCACTACCGAGTTCCACCAATTCGCAAGCTCCCGTCAATTGAGCAACGTCTACAGCATACTGTTGTAAAATTTCTGCTTCTGTGCGGGTGGGATAATATTCCGGTAACTCGCAGATTTGCTCAAACAATTGGGAGCCTTTTTCATCGTAAAAGTAACGAGGTGGCAAAGATTTAGGCGTTTGGGTTAATCCTCTAATGATATCTTTGCCATCATCTGTTGCAGTAGGCAGGTTGGCACTCCCGAGATAGTTAATTTCCAGGCGATCCTCACTGAATCTCAGATTCTCTGTGGTCTCTTGAAAAGTTGTTGACATAATACTCTTTTAAATTTTGTTTTCCAAAAACAGTTTTCCAAAAACAGTACATTTATACTGATTAAGACATGATCTGATTAGCACCGGTTAAGAGTACCATAATTTTTACCAGTTTTGAACAAGTCGTGTGACGCATTACCCCACCTGGCCGTAGGCCACGCTACGCGAACGTCCAGGTGGTGGTTAGTCCACGGCAATAACAATAGCAAAAAAAAGTGGGGACATCAATGGGCGATTGTCGTCTAATATTTTGTAGGCTACAATATTAACTGTAGGAGAATTTGTTAGAAAGCGTGAAGAAGCCAGCTAAGGTGATCAGAACTGACAAGTGGCAGCTTAATCCAACTCCCGATCAGAAGTTATTATTTGGGGAGACGGTTAAGGTGTATCGCCGTGCTTGTCGGTATTTAGTTGGCATCATTTATGCTCACTGGTCTGAACTGGGAGAGTTAACAGCAGATCAGCTGACTCCGGCTGTCGAGAAACTTATGCATCAGACAGCTAAACGTCCTGATGTAAAATACCCCCAATTCAATAAATCCTTTTACAAATTCCCCAGCTATCTGCGACGCGCTGCGATTGCATTTTCTGCGGGTCTTGTAAGTAGTTTTGTTACTCGTTATCGAGAGTGGCAATCGGGGAACAGAAAAAGAAAGGATGCAAAGCCACCAAAACTAAACGCAGACACTGGCTGCTATCCCTCTCTTTACAAGGGACAGTGTTATAAACTGCATGGTTATGGCCAAGTAGAAATCAAAGTTTTTAATGGTTCAGACTGGGCTTGGACTATAGTTCAAATCACCGGACTAAGAGATCGCCATCTAGTGGCCACCAACAAGATGATGTCACCTTCATTGGTATTCAATGAAAGGTTTTGCCATCTATCTGTTCCATTCACTTGTAAGCCAGAGAAGAGAAAGCCAAAGGCAAATGTAACAGCTGTAGACCTTGGTATTAATACTACGGCAACAATAGCGGTTGTAACTCATGACGGCACTGTAATCCACCGAGAATTTATTCACCCGGGGAGAGACATAGACCGTAGGGACAAACGGCTAAAGTCCGTATCTGTGCGGGCATCTAAAACGATGGGCAAAGGTGGAAAACTTCACAAAGGATTTTGCTCTAAGACCTATCAAAAATGCCGAAGAATCAACCATCAAATCGGCCATATTGTTTCTAAGCGGATTGTTGAGATTGCCGAGAAGTTCAATTCTGAAGCTATTGTGTTTGAGAACCTTAATGGATGGAAACCAAAAGGTGGACGAAAACGATCTAACCTGCGGCAAAGGTTTCACGGATGGCTTAAAGCAAAAATCCGCAATTTCACCGAAATGAAATGGACTGAATTGGGCGGAAAAGTTATAGAGGTTGTGGCGGCTTACACCTCGAAACTTGCCTATGATGGTTCTGGTACGGTTAAACGTAATTCAAAAAAATACTCCCTAGCGACCTTCTCCTCAGGTAAGCGCTTTAACGCAGATTTAAATGGTGCTTACAATATCGGTGCTAGAGGTGTGTTTAAACTCACTCGCAGAAATGGCGATGAGGGTCGTTCCAGCAAAAGATCTGGACGACCGCCTAGAAGCTGGGCTTGTCTATGTGACTTGTGGGTTAGGGATAATCCTAAGTTAGCATAAGACACCACCACCTCGTTCAGGTGGTGGAAGCTTCATTAGCTCTTACTTTGGACAGCGAACTCAGAGATTTAGCTATACTTTGTCGATTCTGAGGGCAGGGCAAATCCATCTATCTAAATTAAATCTAAATTAGATTGACAAATAATCTATAGTGTGATCTTAGCAATCCAGGTTAACTTGAGCACCACATATGAGATAATGAATTCATCACTAATTTTGAGAAGTTGAGTGGTCTGACACATGAAAAACGGCGTCTTAATGCAAAGCGCGAGTGGGTGAAACCCCCGTAAAACATAACCGCAGGATGGGGGATCCTGGTCTTGATGCACTTAAAATTAGATGTATTAATCACAAAAAATAAAAATAGATGACATTAACAAATGAGAGTTTGACCGATGGGTTTTATGATTCAGTAGGCACCCTGGAGAGCCTGCAAAAATCTGCGATCGCATATTTATTCTCAGATCCAAGACTACAGATAGTCAAACTCAACGACCAAGAATATATGGATGGCCAAGTTGCCTATCGCAGTCAGCAGAACGAACAAGAGATGATGCTTGAAGCGACACTTCAGACTATAGACGATAAGATGTCTTCACAAGAAGATTACAGCATCCTTAGCATCGGTTGTGGGAGCGGATTGTTTGAGAAACCTTTTTTGGAAAAGCTTCTTTCTCTAAACAAAACTATCCATTTCGTCGGCATTGATCCCAACGAAGCAGAATGTGTAAAAGCACAAGAATGGTGTGATAAAATCAGGATAGATCACACCGGTAAATTTAATTTTACAATTAATACTGTTGGATTTGAATCTTTTCAATCACGTCAAGGTTTTGATATCATACTGTTAATTCATTCCCTTTACTACTTTTCTGACATTAAAACCTTATTTCGGAAAATTTACGAACTTATCCGGGAAGGAGGAATGGTAATTTTAGGGGTAGCTAAAAGACAGTTACTGAATGAACCTTTTTACCATGCAACTCAGCGACTATACGGAAATTATCCGTGGTTTAGCGATGATGTAAAGGAACTACTAACTGAAATAAATTTACCGTTTCGTCAAGAAAAAATTGATTTTACAACAAACATTACAAAATGTTTTGACAAAGAGTCTGAATTGGGGAAACAGTTACTAAATTTTATAGTTGGTGCCAACACGGAATTTTTTTCACCCTTACAATTGCGACTGCTCCTAGACTACTTTGGCACGAGTTCGCAAAAGATGGAGGGGGGAGAAATAATGCTTCCACACTCCGGAATTTTATTTTATATTGAAAAAGAAAGGGTATCCGCTTAAAGTGGTAAAACTCTAACGGGACGGTGGGCCGCTCCACCATCCCGCCTTAAGTTAGTTAGTAGCAAAAAAAAATATAGCGTTTCTCGCAGTTATGAGGTACAGTCTTCTTTAACTTTGATTCCCTGTTAGGTGCGCTCTTACCATTAAGAATTAAATTCGCCACGGGTCGCACCTCTTGATGCAGCACATCCCTATTCCCAATTCCCAATTCCCTCTTCTCTGTTCCCTGTTCCCGTCTTGATGCAGTCGCTCATGGGGGAAACCACGGCAGTCGCTCATGGGGGGAACCCCCAAGACCGCGCTGCCTTCCCAAGACCGCGCTGCATCGCTGTTCCCTGTTCCCTAAAATCCAGAAATTGTGTACCTCATAGCTATGATAATTGCTATATATCCTACATCTGAAACAGCCATGAAACAAAACACTGACAATCTCAATCCTTCTCAAGACTACTATCAAAAAAGTAATCTAGATCTAGACTCTTGGTTCAAAATTACTTGGATAGATTACGAAGAGCTTGTTAATAATCATCGTTTTTTAAAAATAATCGATTCATTTGGAAGTGATACAATAAAACTTTTGGATATAGGTTGTGGAACAGGATTTTTCCCAGATTTATTAGATAAAAAATTGATAGTGAACTCAAGCTATCATCTGATTTGCTAGATGTTTCAGACTATTGTCTGAATCAATGTAGTTCAGTGTTGAATAAATTAAAACACTTTCAGGCAAATCAAGGGTTATTATCTTCTACAGAAACTATTGAAACAGCAATTCCCAAAAGTAGCTACTACGATATTATTTGGGCAATTCATTCATTTTATACTGTAGACATTAATAAAATTCAGGATATCCTACAGCATATTAGGACATTGCTCAAACCCAGTGGTATTTTTTTGATGTATCAAGCAAGTTCAGATTCTTGTTACCATCAATTATATAATTTTTATATAGAAAATTACGAACAGCCGAATAACTATCAAAGATTTATAACAGCAGAAGATATCCAAAACGCCTTAGATGTAATTCAAGTAAAGTATGATGTAATTAATTTTGATTATAACCATGAAATTGATGGTGAATATCGAGATTTGCTAGAAGTTTATTTTAAAAAATGTATTCTTAATAGTTCGGTTGATGTCCTTTCATTATTTAAAGAAAAAATACTAGAGTAATTATATAAATTAACCATTCACGAACATCATTTGGATATTATCTATAGTGCAGATAATTTCAATTTTTCAACTAAAGTTTTTTACCATGATGTATCCTTCAGTTTACTGGCCAGCAAATATTCTCAAGCAGTAATTAATCAAATCGCTGCTTATATTGCCTTATTCGAGGGCATGAAACTGAGTTCACTATTTCCTAAATACTATGATATTAACCTTGTCGCTGAAAATTTAAGTCAGCCAGTGAGTGTTAGAGCTATTTACCAAGATATATCAAGGAGTCTTTGGTCAACATTGGTATGAAAATAATATAACCGATTACCCTGGTCCTGAACTTATCTATTCACAAGCTAGCTTAAGCAATAGCAAACCCATCTCTATATTTGGCGATAACTCTACCGTACTTGCAGGCTGTGGTGGTGGTAAAGATAGTATCGTAGCTATGAAAATGCTACAAGAAGCAGATGTTCCATTTGCTTCCATGCAATACTCCCACAGTGTTTATGGCAAAGCCGATATCCAACACAATTTATTTCGGGAGTCCTAGAACACGTCACCCCCATTAAAAAGCATAAAATTTCTATCTACGATGACTTTATTGACTATCCCTTTCTTCACCTATATTTTCCAGACAATACAGGAATTATCGTTCCAGAAACTCCTGTCTCTATCTTTGAATCCTTACCTCTAATGCTGCATTAGGGATACAACTACTTGGCATTAGCCCATGAAAAAAGTGCCAATACTGGTAATTTATTCTGGGAAAAACTAGGTAAAGAAGTTAACCATCAATGGGGCAAAGGCTACGAAGCAGAAAAAGAGTTGAATGAATTCATTCAAGCAAATCTCTTATCTAATTTCTCTTATTTCGGTATTTTGCAGCCCATCTATGACTTCCGCATCTTCAAAAATATCGCCAAATATCCCGAGGTGCTGCCTAAAATCCACTCCTGCAATATTCAAAAACCTTGGTGCAAGAAATGTCCCAAGTGTGATTATGTATGGCTAGGTTTGATGGCTGTCTTCGAGCCAGGATCTGTAGATGCAGTCTTTGGCTCCAATTTGTTTGATGATGATGACTTACTCCCTATTTTCAGAGAAATGATCGGACTAGCTGAACATACACCCTTTGAATGTATTGGTGAAATAGATGAAAGTCGATTAGCAATGAAAAAGTGTTTAGAAAAAGGCTTGTCTGGCAAAGCCCTAGAGATGTTCAAACATGAAGTTTTAGGAGACAGTTCAATTGCTTGGCAACAACTTGAACAAAAGTATGACCGAGTATATGACACGGAACATGCTATTCCCGATTGGATATTTAGTAAGATTAGAGGGCAACTTTAAGTTTTAAAGCCAAGGAGCAACTCATCAGACCAACTCCTATTGGGAGCAGTCGAGGGGGACGATTACTTGCCCCCCCTTCCAATTAGATCTGGTAGATATTGACTTGGCCGTTTCCGTTGTAACTTGAAGAAATTTACAACAACCCAGCAAAATGTAGCGGTCCAGTACCACTAATTAACTCCAACAGTAAAGCAATAAACCCAATCATAGCCAGACGACCATTCCAAACTTCTGCTGCTGTAGTCATGCCCCACTCCCAGCGCTCGGGAGGGTAAATTTTGACTGTCTTTGGCGGACGAATCACATCGGAGAGTTCACGGCTGGGTGATTCGAGAGCGTCAACTACCAAAGTTGTCAAAGACTCAATAAATAGGGGATGGGTATTGAGGGCTGGTACCCGCTCAAAGTGCTTAATTCCTGATTCTTCTGCTATTTCTCGATACTCAATGTCAATTTCTTGGAGGGTTTCGATATGTTCTGAGACAAAACTAATCGGGACTACCAGCAACTCTTGAGTATTCTTAGCTCCGAGTTCTTGCAACGCATCTTCAGTGTAGGGTTGGAGCCATTCTACCGGACCAACCCGACTTTGATAGGCCAGAGTATGGGGATTGGGGCGGTTGAGGGTTTTCATAATTAAGGAAGTGCAATCCTCAATTTCTTGCTGGTAGGGGTCTCCAGCTTCTGTGACATAGCTGATGGGTACACCGTGAGCACTGAAGAATATATGAACTTGATCGGGATTAGAAAACTTATCGAGTTCCTGAGCAATTAAATCAGCCATGGCTTGTAGGTATTGTGGCTGCTGGTACCAGGAGGGAATGACTGTGTGTTCAATCTTGCTCAGGTCTGGGTCTTCTTTCCACAGACTTTCTAGCAGACGGAAGCTAGAACCACTGGTGCTGATGGAAAATTGGGGATAAAGCGGTAAAATAACTAAGCGTTCGATACCATCGGCTTTGATGGTTGCGATCGCTTCTTCTGTGAAAGGATGCCAGTAACGCATTCCTACATAGACACTGACCTCTTGCCCTTTCGTTTGCAAATGTTCCTGGAGGGCTTGAGCCTGGGCGTCTGTAATCTTCCGTAGAGGGGAACCACCACCAATTTGCTTGTAGTTCTCCTGGGATATCTTAGCACGCTTAGTGGAGATTAGCCAAGCCAGGGGTTTTTGCAGCCAGGGAAAAGGCAGGCGAATGATTTCCGGGTCAGAAAACAGGTTGAATAGAAAGGGACGAACATCCTTTAACTGATCTGGCCCACCTAGATTAAGCAATAATACCCCAACACGACCCATAGTTAACACAGCTTCCCATAACTTTCATATTTGTTACTGATTTTAACAATATATTTTTTAACTTAAATTTGCAACAAGAAACACAGATCTTTACCAAGGAGTGAGTAGTGGCAACAGTTCTTAGAGCTTGGAGTTATCAGTACCAATGGCTGTATGATACGATTTCCCGGATCGCGGCTTTGAGCGTGGGTGGAGAGAGACGATTCCGCCAGCTACCGTTACAGGGCTTAACAATTCATTCAGGAACCAAAGTGCTAGATCTGTGTTGCGGCAGTGGTCAGGCAACCCAGTTCTTGGTGGAATTGTCTGAGCATGTCACTGGCTTAGATATTTCGCCACTATCCCTAGAACGAGCGCAACGGAATGTTCCCCAGGCCAACTATGTAGAGGGTTTGGCTGAACAGATGCCCTTTCCAGATGCTCAATTTGATCTAGTTCACACCAGCGCAGCACTCCATGAAATGACCCCTGAGGTGTTGCAGCAGATTATTCAGGAGGTTTACCGGGTGCTTAAACCAGGAGGAGTGTTTACCCTGGTGGATTTGCACAAGCCAACTAATATTTTGTTTTGGCCAGGGTTAGCGGTATTTATGTGGTTGTTTGAGACCGAGACAGCTTGGCAATTACTGGAGACTGACTTGGTCAAGGAGCTTGAGCAAGTGGGGTTTAAGGTATGCGATCGCTCTTTGCACGCAGGTGGTAGTTTACAGGTGATTCAGGTGACCAAAGGGTAAAGGCCGACAGTAACCAAAAAACCTACCTGAAGGGAAGGCCAAGGGCGAACAACTTTCAACTTTAAACCTTCAACCTTCAACCTTGGCCTTTCGGCCACGCTACGCGAACAACCTTCAACCTACCCTACACCAACGCCAAAGGCGAACAACCAAATAAGCTTCAACCATACAGCTCACCTACATATTCCCCATAACCGTTGTAAGGTAGGGTGGGTCGTTTTTCCCAGGATAAGTTGGGACCGCTACTGATGAATCTTTCTGTCGCTTGTGACCATCTGGGGTGAGGCTTATTGGGGTTAACATTTCCCTCAAAGTCATATTCATAGGAATTGATAGTATTCCAGTAGGTAGCTGGCTGGTTAGCTAAAAACTCGACTTTGACTATGGATTTTGCTCCTTTAAAACCATATTTCCAGGGCAGTACCATGCGAATAGGAGCACCATGTTGCTTGGGTAATAGATGACCATAAATACCAATAGCAAAAAATGCTAGTTCGTTAGCCATTTCCTCAACACTTAGACCTTCGGTATAAGGCCAAGGTAAGGAACCAAGGTGTATGCCTGGACCAATCGTAATTTTGCGGTCATAATAGGAGGTAAATCGCACAAATTTAGCCTCTGAAGTAGGTTCTACTGCTTTGATCAGCGCTTTCATCGGAAATCCGATCCAGGGTAGCACCATTGACCACGCCTCTACACAGCGGAAGCGATAGATCCGCTCTTCGATGGGAAATTTAGTTTGCAGATCATCTAGGTCATAGGTTTGGGGATTTTTGACTAATCCCGTCACCTCTAGCTTCCAGTCTTTAGTTGGTAAATTTTGGGCTGCTTGCCAGATCGATTTATTGCCCCCAAATTCATAAAAATTGTTGTACTGTCCAGCGAGCTCCTCATCAGTGATGGGTCTGTCAACACTGGCAAAAGCTGGATTAGTTGCTAAGGATTTGAACTTGGGTTGATTTAGGGTTTCCCAAAGAGCTTTGTCTGAGGCAGAGGAACCTTGACAACCAAGAATTGATAGCATTCCAGTGCCTAGGCTGGCACCAACTAAATTTTTGAGAAAGCGACGTCGGTTAGAATAAGCCGTTTCTGAGGTGACTTGTTGCTCTGGCAGTTCCCAGGACTTTGGTACACGAATGATGGTCATAAAGTAAGTGATATTGTTGACGGTGAGCTTTTAGCAGTCAGCCTCTGAGGCTAGTCGAGCTTATAGCTGGCAAGGGTAGCTTTTCAAGTAGCACCTTGACTGATAGCGTGGGTTAAAACCTTAAGGTAAGCATTCAGCTATCAGCCGTCAGCTGTCAGCCGTTGGCACCTCAAGTAGCGTGCGCGTAGCACAGCTTAATGCTTACACTCAGATTAAACGTTCGCGTAGCGTGACCATAGGCCAAGGCCAAAGCTTACCTCTTTTATTGAAAAGCTGATAGCTGATAGCTGATAGCTTAAGTTATGCTTGTGCAAAGTTATAGTTAAAATTACTACCGCTGATTTTTTTTTCTAAGGATGTATTCGGATGCCAGATTAATGTCATGACTACTAAAATAAAAATAAATAAATAAAATAACGTAAATAAAAAAACCAGGAGAAAGCTGATGATCCGTAAAACACTAGTTATAGTAGGAATCGGCTGGATAGTTGTGGGATTGGTACCTCTTGCCTATGCTCAGTCAGGAGCACAGTCTAGTGAGCCAAGCGGTTCAGTAACCCTGTCTGGTGACACCCTCCGCCAAGTTAATGGTCGCACCGTCTCAGACGATTATGGCACCTTTTTCCCAACATCACTAGAGCTGGAGGAAAAGGAAGGCTTAGGTAACAATTTACAGCCTAAGTTCAAGGTTGGTTCAAGGGACAATGTAGACATAGTTTTTGGGGATACCATCCAGCAGGAAGAACTGAATGTGTTTCCTCAATCCCCAACTAATCGTAATACTCAAAAAGTCCAGTTGGCGGTTCCACTAAGAGAGTAAAGGTTGAGTACAAGGCAAGTTCTAACCACTGATAGCTAAAGGGTTACTCAACCTTTGCTTCACCAGTTCAGTAGCCAGGCTAATTGCAGCCTTCATGCTAGTAGCGTTAGCAATGCCAAGACCGGCAATATCAAATGCTGTGCCATGATCAGGAGAAGTGCGCACAAACGGTAAACCGATGGTAGTGTTGATCGCTCGATCAAATGCCATGAGTTTGACAGGAATTAAGCCCTGGTCATGATAAAGTGCCAAATAAGCATCATAAGCATTATCAGCGTACTGCTGGTGGTTGCCGTACCAAGCCTGACCAGGTTTTACCCAAAGCGTGTCAGGAGGTACAGGTCCATCTAATTGGATAGTCGGGCGTTGCTGGCGCTCTTGCTCTAGCCAGGGAATCAGCCAATCTTGTTCTTCACAACCTAGCTGACCCTGCTCACCACTATGAGGATTTAACCCAGAAATCGCGATTCGAGGTTTCTTGATGCCAAAATCACTAGCCAAGCAGGCGATCAGTAAGTCTAGTTTACTCGCCATCAATAGTGGCGTTAAGGTGTTTGGTACTTGACTTAAGGGAATATGTGTGGTAGCTAAAAGTGTACGTAGGACCCAACCACTATGGGGCGATCGCGCTACGAACAGCATCCCAAATTGTTTGACACCAGAATACTGGGCTAGCACTTCAGTTTGACCGGGATAATCATGTCCTGCGGCTTTCCAGAGAGACTTGGCAATGGGTGCGGTCACGATACCATCAAACTGACCACGTTGGGTGAGTGCGATCGCATTTTCGAGATACATAAAACTAAGAGCACCACTAGCAGCATTACCAACACCTGGGGTGATTTGAGGCCGTTGTCCATAATCCAACTCAATGTCAATTATTGATAATCTCTCTGGGGAAGCTAAAGTAGCTACATCTTCAATCCCCTGCTGACGTAGCTGGGTGTAAGCCCCATTCAAGAGGTACCGATTGCCAATCACCGTTATCTCACAATTGCTAGTGACTTGGGAATCTGCCAATGCCTTGAGGACAACTTCTGGTCCAATGCCTGCCGGATCTCCCAAGGTCACCGCTAACCGAGGACGCCTTGGTGGTGAGTTAAGTTTTCCTGTCAAAGACATGTTCTGATGGTTTGTTGACAAGTCTGACATCATTCCTGAACACTCCCGGACCCTAACCCCTTTGCTGAAATAGTCTTGCTCAGGATTTCCATAGCATTGCTATATTCGGGCACCCTAGTCATGATACCTTGTAACAAAAGTACATAGGAGATCATAAAACAATGGGTACAGAAATTTTCAATGCAGCGTTTTTGTCCTTCACCCTGATTCTTGTGGGTTTGGGCTTAGGCTTCTTATTACTCAAAATCCAGGGAGTGTCAGAATAGTTTCTAGTGAATGGGTTATGGGGTAACGGCTGTGGGGTTTGGTCAAGGATTCTTTCACAGTTTTCTTCCAAATCCATCACTTATGCTGTCTTATCCTACACCCGTTCTCCCACGCCCCTCACCCGATGGCGTTGCCTATTGACTAGCTGGAAAATGAGAGATCGACAAAATTTCTGATAGAATCTTATAGAAAGTTTAAGATTCCTTACTAAAATTACTATAATGAACTTGTTGGTCGTCGGTGCAACTGGCACCTTAGGAAGACAGGTGGTTCGTCGTGCACTGGACGAGGATCATCAGGTACGCTGTCTTGTACGCAGTCCACGAAAAGCTTCTTTCCTAAAAGAATGGGGAGCCGAACTAGTACAAGGGGACCTTTGTGTTCCAGAAACCCTGCCAAAAGCCCTGGAAGGGATCACAGCTGTCATTGATGCGGCAACATCGAGACCAACAGATTCTCTGACCATCAGACAGGTAGACTGGGAAGGGAAAGTTGCCCTGATTCAAGCTTCTGTGGCTGCTGGTATAGAAAGATATGTCTTTTTCTCAATTCTGGGAAGTGAGAATTTTCCTCATGTCCCACTGATGGAAATAAAGCACTGTACAGAACTATTTCTGGCAGAATCGGGATTGCCACACACAATATTGAAACCGAGTGGCTTTATGCAAGGCTTAATCGGCCAGTATGCGATCCCGATTTTGGATGGACAGGCGGTTTGGATTACAGGAGAAACCTCTCCCATCGCCTATATGAACAGCCAGGATATCGCTAAGTTTGGCATTCGCGCTCTTGAAGTTCCAGAAACAGTAAATCAGACATTCCCGGTTGTGGGAACCAGAGCCTTTAGTACCTACGAAATCATTAACCTGTGTGAGCGGTTGTCCGGTAAAGATGCTAAAATAGCCCGACTCCCAATAAATTTTTTGCGGGGTGTGCGCCGATTCGTGAGATTTTTTCAGTGGGGTTGGAATGTGGCAGATCGGCTTGCCTTTACTGAGGTGCTAGTTAGCGGGAAACCTCTGGATGCACCGATGGAGGAGGTATACGAGGTCTTTGGCCTAGACCGGAAGGAAACCACAACCTTGGAAGAATATCTGCAAGAGTACTTTAACCGGATTATGAATAAGCTCAAAGAAATCGATTACGAGAAAGCTAAAAAGAAGTCTAAGAAGAGGACTCCTTTTAAATCTAAATCCTAGTATTTCCTGGAAAGATGCAGCGAGGTCTTGGGGAGCCAGTGGGGCAAAAGTTGGTCTCAACGAGGCTTCCAAGGTGCTCCCGCAAGGGTGACCACACAGCCGGTCCCCATAGGGCGACTGCATCAAGACATTACCTGATTAAATGACAATTGTCTATGATGTTCCAGATAATTTATTTCAAGTAGTTCAAGACAGGGACTGGTGAGTATACCAAAAGCAGGCATTATCTACAACGACCTTAAACCAATGGCTTGTAGCGTTGCTCAAGAGTTGCACAACCAATTGAGGACTGCGGGTTGGGAAGTGTGTATGGCGACAGGGGTTGGGGGAATTCTCGGTTATTCGAGTCCTCAATCACCAGTGTGTCATACACCGATGGACAAACTAGCCCCCCCTGGTTTTGATGACCAGATGGCTTTCGCAATTGTATTAGGGGGAGATGGTACAGTACTAGCCGCTTGTCGCCAAGTGGCTCCCCAAGGGATCCCTTTGCTAACGGTGAATACAGGTCACATGGGTTTCTTGACAGAAACCTATGTCAATCAGTTGCCTTCTGCCTTGGAACAGGTCATGGCACAAGAGTATGTTATAGAAGAACGGTCGATGCTTTCTGTGCAGATCCTGCGAGATGAGAGGATTTGGTGGGAGGCACTTTGTTTAAATGAAATGGTATTGCACCGGGAACCGTTGACGAGTATGTGCCATTTTGAGGTACAAATAGGACATCACGCACCAGTGGATATTGCAGCTGATGGTATAATTGTTTCCACACCCACTGGCTCTACTGCCTATTCTCTAAGTGCTGGAGGACCAGTATTAACTCCTGAGGTGCCGGTGTTGCAACTGTTGCCCATCTGTCCCCATTCTTTGGCATCTCGGGCATTAGTCTTTGCCGACACAGAGCAATTAAGCATTTTTCCCGCTACTCCCAATTCGATGGTGATGGTAGTTGATGGAAATGGTGGTTGCTACGTAATACCAGAAGATAAAATAAAAGTTAAGCGATCGCCTTACTCAGCTCGATTTATCCGTTTGCAAGCACCAGAGTTTTTCAGAGTTTTGCGAGAAAAGTTGGGGTGGGGATTGCCACACATTGCTAAACCGACCTCTGTGGAGTTGCCTTAGGGCTATTGTTCCTGTAAGCTCCTCAGTCTAAATTAAGAATTAAACAGCCTAGCAAGGGTCAAGGGGGGTTAGGCAGGAGTGTCAAAAATGGTGATTGCTCCTGAATATTACGAGAACACAATTAGCTGGAATCAAATAACCATAAGGGTTTCCTGAACGTGTTGCTCGAAAATTGTATTCATACCACCTAGTACTATTAATCTCGATCTGGTAGTTTCTGGTGGGGTCTGGTGGTGTCCAATATCCATATATTACGTAATCTGTCAAATGCAACTTCGGATCAGGGGGGCTTGTGCAACTATACCCCGGTAAGATAGGAGTATCCACCAGCAACTGGCTATTCATGGTCGGTACTTAGGCAATCAACCCAAACTATTCTATGTCTGCTTTGAATCGCAATACTCGTCGTCGGCTCAATAAATTACAACAGACTTCCAGTGTGTGGGAGGGAGACCGCCGTCCCCTGTCAGTTATTGGTAACAATCATCAACAGCCGGATGGTGAGGGTCATAATGATTGCATTCTTTGGGTGGATGGCTCAGAAGGCATTGTCAGGGCAATGGATTTAGTATCACCAACAATGGGACCAGAAGCGATTGTTCGTGCCCTTATGCAAGCCATGGAACATCCCCAAAGCCCCGCCAGACCAGCACGACCCTCAAAGATTGTTGTTCGTAACCGAGAAATTCAGTTTTTTTTGCGAGGTGTCCTTCAAGGGTTAGACATTGGAATTGATTATGTACCGAATTTACCCTTGATTGACGAACTGTTTCGGGGATTTGAGGAAATGGCGGCTACTCGACAACCCCAGTTACCACCTAAGTATGCTGACCTACTCATAGAAAAAGCCTATGAAATTTGGCATGAAGCTGCTTGGGAAGTAGTGGCTGATCATCAGATTATCTCGATCGAATTAAATCGCTGGGATGTAGAAACCCTATACGTATCAGTAATGGGTATGCTGGGTATGGAGTACGGGGTACTACTATATCGCTCTTGGGATTCTCTGAAACGGTTCCGCTCATCAGTGCTGGCAGATGACTCGTGGGACAAGATGGAACAAGCTTTCTTAGGGCAAGATTGCTTGTTTTTAACCTTCGGGCGGTTTGGTGATGATACGGAAGATGAGGATGAAGAGGATGATATTGATTTAGCTGATTTGCCAGTATCAGAGATTGTACCTGGCTTTGGTACAGTCCATCCCTTGGAAGGAATGCGACCTTATATTTATGAAGAAGAAGCGATCGCAATTTATGTTGCCCTAGAAGCGATTCAGCGATTTGTTCAGGATTACCATGAGCAATTAGATGACGAAAACTTACCCAAGATTGGTAAGCGCTACCGCATCCCGGTACCCCTAGAACCAAAATCTACTGTTAGTGTTAAAGTTAACACCCATCCTGACCTGGCAGATGAGTTGTTAGAGATGGCAATTGAATCTGAGGAAGATGATTTCGAGTCAGGGTCGATGACCATACCCTTACGGGATGACCTTGTGCCAAAGGATGCTTTCCTCAAGCTGGGCATGATGTCTTGGGAAGCAATAGAATCCATTCGCTCTGGTGTCAAATCCTATCAGTCTCAGAATATCAAAGCAATCGGGGAAGGCATGCCAGTTATTTTGATTCAAACCACCCGACCAAAGGCACAAGTGTTGATAGAACAGATCGAGACTGCTGGTGGACTCAAAGGGATTTGCTTTAATTCAGGGGAAGACCCCTTTGAGGGCACACGCTACGACCTCGGCATTATCCAAACAGAAAACAGCAGTCTTTATTTGTTAGGAGAGTTTTCTGAAACCGATACCAACCATGCTGCTGCCCGCCAGCAGTGGGAGGAAGGTTGTGAAAATCAGGGATATTGTGGTTTAGTTATTGCCAGAGGTCTAGCAGGAGCATCTCGCGGTAATCCCAAGCCTCGTGACATGATGGCATTGTTTGAGGCGCGATCGCTTTCCACTACAGATTTGGGAATAGCAATCCTCAAGGCAGAACCCTCAATAACTGAGCCACCCTTCTGAGCTTCTGATTGAGAGAATGATTGAGATACTCCCCACCCAGAAGCCTGATCCGATCACGGGATGAGTAGACTAACCACACCACCATCCCCTGGGATTACTTCACCAATTTTACATGCATTTACCTGCTGTGAATTAAACGATTGGAGGGTTTGCTCAACCTGCTGTTGAGGAACAATCAGCACAAAACCAATCCCCATATTGTAGGTATCAAACATTGCCTGAGGACTAACCTGACCTGTTTGGGCTAGCCACTGAAAAATTGGTGGAATCACCCAGCTGTTGGGATAAATCTGGACGGATTGTCCAGCACCCAGGCAACGAGGGAGGTTTTCTGGGATACCGCCACCAGTAATATGAGCCATGCCGTGAATCTCGATACCAGCCCTACGAGCATCAAGCACCGGTTTCACGTAAATCTGAGTTGGTGTCAACAATTCCTCCCCTAAGCTTTTACCAGCTAACAATTCCGGAGTTATGTCCCAGGAAAGAGCGTTGTCTGGGGAATCCTGAACAATTTTCCGGATCAGACTAAAACCATTGCTGTGGACGCCCTGACTGGCCAAACCAATTGCCACATCTCCAATTTGCACTTGGGAACCGTCCAACATGCGGCTCTTTTCTACAATTCCTACACAAAATCCTGCTAGGTCATACTCTGCCAGTTCGTAGAAACCAGGCATTTCTGCAGTTTCCCCTCCTAGTAAGGCACACCCAGCCAGACGACAACCTTGGGCAATACCGGCAACAACCTGAGTCAGTTGTTGTTGATTGAGCTTGCCAGTGGCTAAATAATCCAAGAAAAACAGGGGTTCAGCACCAACAGTCAAGACATCGTTGACGCACATCGCTACCAAATCAATGCCAACGGTGTCATGGCGGTTGAGGTCTTGAGCCAATTTGAGCTTAGTACCAACTCCATCAGTTCCAGATACCAGCACTGGCTCAGTATACCCCACTGGCAGCTGAAAGCAACCACTAAAGCCACCCAGTCCACCTAATACTTCCGAACGGTGGGTACTTTTTACCAGGCTACGGATTTGCTTAACAAATCCTCGACCTGCCTCAATATCAACACCAGCGTCTCGATAATCCATGGGAAAACAAAAATGCTTTTGAGCTAGAAATGCAGGATGTATTTTATATCAAGTCTGGTTGAATACCCATAATTAAGGAGAGGGTGGGGAAGGTGGGTAGAAAGGTCGGTGTGGGGAGATGGGGAGATAGGGAGATTTTTATTAAGGGTAATTATCCTGACCTGATATTACAGGGTACTGTCGATCAAGACCTAGGGGGCACATAGGGTCAGATCAGTAGTGTTTTGATGAAGGTAGTGGTCAGCGCCGTGGTCAGCGCCCTTTCTTACCAGAATTGCTTGCACCTAGTCTGTATTCAAGTTTACTTTATGGAGGAAATTTGTTGAAGCTGATTCATTAGTTATTTCGCAGATCTTGATGGGATTGATAGAAATTAACTATTATTGGCGTTACTTCACAAAAACTTCACAACAGCTCTAACTACTAATATAACTTAGTTTGTGGTGAATCTACAACAGTCGATTTTGACAAGTTATTAGTAACAGCTTCATAAAATGGGGATTCCAGCATCAGAAACTTCATGGTATTCTGTTTCAGGTTATTAGTGATCTAACTAATAACCATTTGTGAGGAAATAACCATTTGTGAGGAGTTAATGGGCAAGTTTAAGTTATGTTACTGCGTTTGTTGCAGCACCATAATGCCTAAAACTGCCAATTATCTTAGATAACAGACCTATGAATCAAAAAATTTGGGGTGGCATCACCGTTTCTGTCCTAACAACAGTTCTCGGTACAATAACATCAATTCCTGTCTCATCCGCTGAGACAGTTGTTGAGACGACAGGAAATTCTGATACCCAACTGGCACAAGAATTGCCATCTACCGCAACTGCAGCAATAGAAAAACTACCGGCTCAGCCAACACCAGAATTTCAATTGGCTGAGTTTCCAGAGCAACTGAGGAATGCCAATACCTCAGAAATCATTACCAATATTTATGCTTATCAACTGGCAGGACGTCAGGCAGCTACACTGTATGTCCGCAGTATTCCTGTTCTGACTTTCCTAGGTTCACAGGGAATCAATACTGACGCTATCAAAGACAGAGTTGCTACTGAGGTTGAAAAGATAGCAACTCCGTCTTCTGTTGCTCCAGGCAACGCTACGATATCGGATGCTAATGGGTCAGAAAATGACTCAATTCAGCGGGCTCAAGTGGTTGCTGCTCGGATCAATGAACTTCATCGCAACAATGTCAATGCTGAGTCAATCACTGTCCGTTGGAATGGTTCCTACAAAAGCTACAGCATCCAAGTCAATGGGGAAGAATTAGTCCAAGTTGATCAGAATACAATTCTGCCAGATACCACTAAAGACCTGGCTGAAGATGCTCTACAAGCTACTAATCGATTGCGACGGCTGATCGGTTACGCTCCCCCTCTCAAAGAAATTGCCGACTTACCGCCAGCACCAAAACCACGAAGAGTACAGAAAGTAGCTAGGAGTACCACTCGGCGAGTAAGAAGTCAGATGAGGGGTATGGCTTCTTGGTATGGTCCGGGTTTCCATGGCCGACGCACTGCCAGTGGTGAGCGATTTAATCAATACGCCCTGACTGCTGCTCATCGTACCTTGCGGTTTGGGACTAGGGTGCGGGTGACTAACATGAGAAATGGTCGCTCCGTCATTGTGCGAATTAATGACCGTGGACCCCACAGCAGGAGTCGGCTCATTGACCTTTCCAGGGGCGCAGCCCGAGTTATCGGACTTGAAAGATCCGGCACTGCTGCTGTGCGTCTAGAGGTTTTATATTAATTTCAATCTTCAACGGCAATGGCTAATGGCTAATGGGGAATGGGTAATCGCTAATCGTAATCCAATTCCGACTTACCCATTACCAAATGTGATAAAAAATTTGTTGCAGGTAGACACGAGAATTATTATGACTATCATCCGTGTCCCTGCTTAAGGTAAGCATTCAGCCTAGGGGGTTAGGTGAATGCTTATTGTTTAAGTGGATAGCCTAAGCGCAACTAAGCTGTGAGGCTTGTGACATACTCCCACACTGACAAGCGCGGTTCAGTGTGAGCTTCTTACCAACTCCAGCTATTGCTTAGGATACACGGGTTACTTTATTAACGATACGGGATGCCCCGACCCACCGGAACAATACAAAAAGTTCTATTTTTAAACACGCAGGTGGCGGTTAGCTCTTAATTTGTTTTCCCTGCTATTTTTATTATAACGTTTTTCAGGCTGTTTATCAGAGTTCCTGTCTGCGATTCATCCCACACCTCAATGCGCATTGAGGTGTGGGATGAATCGCGGCCTTAGCTAATTTATCTATTGAACGAAAAAGAGCTAGGGTCGCTTAGGCGCAGGAGAGAGGGTTGTAGCGTTTTTAACGCTTACTCAAAAATAGGCAATTTAAATGGGCAACAGCTTAATTATTTGTCTTGATGCAAAGCGCGAGTGGCGCATGGGTCTGTGTGCGGAACCTGCGTCCGCACCTGTCTTGATGCAAAGCGCGAGTGGGGGTTCCCCCCAAGACCGCACTGGCTCCCCAAGACCGTAATGGTGCGTTTGACCCGTAATTAAATTCGCCACGGGTCACACCTCTGCATCGCTTTTTCAGAAACTCCAACTTTAACTAAACTTTAAAAATCTATAACTTCATTCCTGGCTTAGGTTTGAGCTATTAGTCCAAAAAAATAGTTGGCTAAGTTGGGGGTTTGAAGTAGTACAAAACTTTAATTTATTATTCTAAACTTTAGAATAGTCTTTGGTTAGTGGTGTAACATTAAACAAGTTTACTTTAAATAAGTAATTCTTGGGCAATTTTGAGTGCTAAGTCAGCTTTATTTAGGACTGAAATGCCTGGAATCATAATGTTTTATCTACCTAACTATGACTCAAAAAAGTTGGAGTTGCATCACCGGTTATTTGCTAACAACAGTTATGGGTACGTTGTTATCAACTGATATTTCATCAGCTAAGGGCTTTGACTACACTGTTAAATATAACCCTGACTTACCACTGATGACAGAGGTGAAATCTGCCACAATTCCAGATGCTGAAAAACTCTCAAGTCAGCCAGTGCAGATGTTTGATTTTGCCGAGTTTCCAGCTCAATATAGAATTCTCCCTAGTTTAACCTTACCAGCGCCTGAGCTAATCACTACTGAGGAGATTCCAAAGTCAGAACAGAAGAGAGCTTCTGCCAATTCTAATCTCCAAGAAAACGCTATCCTGATAGGCTTAGCTTCTCCTCTCAAAAAAAGCACTGCTTCACCACAGACATGGCAACCACTAAAAGTACCAACGATTGCAAGGCGTAGCCGTCGCCGAGTGCGATGGAGTGTAAGGGGGATAGCTTCCTGGTATGGTTCAGGTTTCCATGGCAGGCGCACTGCTAGTGGCGAAAGATTCAATCAATACGCTCTGACTGCTGCTCATCGCACCTTGCGGTTTGGGACTAGAGTCAAAGTGACTAATCTCAGAAATGGTCGCTCTGTCATTGTGCGGATTAATGACCGTGGACCTTATGGCAGGGGTCGGATTATTGATTTGTCCAGAGGAGCTGCCAGAATAATTGGACTGGTAAGGTCTGGCACTGGGCCTGTGCGTATAGAGATTCTTTATTGAATTTATTACTGATTAGTCATTAGGCATCTCCAGGAATTCCTTGGCAATTCCTGGAGATGCCTATTTATATAGGACTATCTTGCTAACATCGATAAGAATCTAAACTCTAGAGTCTAATGCACCTGTTTACAACAACTGCTGGATTACACTGCTACTTAGAACGTCAAGGTCCTGGCAAGGAAGTGGGTCTAGTAACCACCATGGGAGCTTTGCACAGCGGTCACTTAAGCTTAATTGAGCGGGCAAGACGAGAAAATTCTCTGGTCATTGTTAGTATTTTTGTTAATCCTCTTCAGTTTGCACCGACAGAAGATTTTCAGGAGTACCCCCGTGGATTGGCTCAGGATCAAGAACTTTGCCAACAGATTGGAGTTGATGCAATTTTTGCTCCCACTGTGGACCAGTTGTATGGTGACAATCCAATGCCCACTGCGGACAAGGGTGATGAATTGACTCAAGTGATTCCACCCAAAGCCATGACCTCTTTCCTATGTGCTGTCTCTCGTCCTGGTTTTTTTCGGGGTGTGGCAACTGTCGTAGTCAAGCTGTTGAATCTGGTACGACCAAACAGAGCCTATTTTGGTCAAAAGGATGCCCAACAGTTGGCAATCATCCAGCGTATGGTGGCAGATTTAAAGTTACCAGTGACAATTGTTCCTTGTCCGATTGTGCGGGAAAAGTCGGGACTGGCCTGTAGTTCTCGCAATCAATACCTGACACCAGAGCAAAAAGCCCAAGCATCATTACTCTATAAAGGGTTGCGTAGTGCTCAGAAAGCGTTTCAAGATGGATTATGCGATCGCATCAATCTGATTGAGAGGGTTAGGTCAGAATTAGCTGGAACCCAGGATATCCAGGTCGAGTATGTCGAATTAGTACATCCTGTTACTCTAACCCCCCTCGAACAGGTTGAAGAGCAAGGATTATTAGCGATCGCAGTTCACTTAGGTACAACTCGTTTAATTGACAATATACTCCTGTCCCATCGTAAACCGATTGTGGCAATTGATGGTCCGGCTGGAGCTGGAAAATCTACTGTTAGCCGTTTGGTAGCCAAAGAGTTAGGATTGATGTATCTTGATACTGGTGCCATGTACCGGGCTGTGACATGGCGGGTGCTCAAAGCCGGTATTGACTTGGAAGATGAGCCTGCGATCGCAGAATTAGTCAGTAAGTGTACAATTAATCTTACTAATAATCAACCGGGAGAGTCTGGGATTCAGGTGTGGGTTGATGGAGAAGAAGTTACCCAGGTCATTCGCTCACAGTCCGTTACTGCCAAAGTGTCTACGGTAGCTGCTCTGAGTTCAGTACGCCGTGAGTTACTCAAACAACAGCAGCGCTGGGGTCGTCAAGGAGGAGTAGTGGCTGAAGGTCGTGACATTGGCACCCATGTCTTTCCCAATGCAGAAGTCAAACTATTCTTAACGGCTTCTGTCCAAGAAAGGGCGCGCCGCCGTCAGCAAGACCTGAAAAACCGGGGGCAAGAGGTGAGCTTAGAACAGCTGGAGCAGGAGATTCAACAGCGTGACCTAAAGGACAGCACCCGTGCTGTAGCACCCTTGCGCAAGGCAGCTGATGCTATTGAAGTACAAACCGATGGTATGACTATTGCAGAAGTTACCGATTATCTTGTCAATATCTACCAAAAGATCCGGGAACGTGAGAGCCCCCTTTTCTAAAGGGGGGATGAAACTCCCGCGACGGGGTTTACCCCGACGTATCCATTCAAATAAGTTATAATATAAAGTAAGGAGGTGATAGTGACGTGTACAAAACAATTCCATTAAAAGCAAAGTTTTCAGATGAAGAAAATGCTTTTTGGCTATTTCAGTGCGAACAGGCCAATAGCTTATGGAATTGTGCTACGTATTACTCCAAACAAAAACATTATGGTTGGCTAGAACAGCAGCCAGAAGCATTTACGACTTACTGGAAAGGGGATGATCTAAGATACGGCTGGAAAACTTACAAGTGTAGCGTTAAATACGCGGAATTGTGCAAAAGTCTTAAAGATAGCCCTCACTACAAAGCAATGGCTGCTCAGTCCGCACAGCAAACCCTCAAATCTGTAGCCGAATCAATTACTAGTTATAACCAGCTAGTTAGTCTTTACTATAAAGGTCAGGTAGATAGACCAAGGCTCCTCAGATACCGCCAGAAAGGGGGACTGGCTGCTGTTACTTTTCCTCGGCAAGCGCTGACTTATAATAATGGCTTATTTTATCCGTCAATCAGTAAAGAGAGCAAACTAGAATTACTTACGGAGATTACACTTGAGCCGCCCGGGTTTATAGATCCAGATTGGGTTAAAGAGGTAACTGTTCGCCCGTACCTAGGAGAATTATGGATTGACTGGGTTATTGATGATGAGAAGCAATTGATCGAAAATAATCCTAACCTAGACTATTCCCAAGCGTGGAGTTTTGACCACGGTGGTGATAACTGGCTAACTGGTGTCTCAACTCAAGGAAAAAGCCTAATCATTGATGGCCGCAAACTCAAATCAATGAATCAAGGTTATGCCAGATTAGTCGCGAAGTATAAAACCGGCAAACCGGAGTTTTACTGGGATGCGAACCTAGCACGGGTGCAAAGAAAACGAAACAATCAGATCAGGGATGCGATAAATAAAGCGGCTAGGTTTATAATCAATCGCTGCCTAAGTGACCGCATTGGAAATTTAATTATCGGGTGGAACGAACGTCAAAAAGATTCTTTAAATATGGGGCGACTAGGAAATCAAAACTTTGTAGTCATCCCCACTAAAAGGTTAATCGAAAGACTGAAACAACTTTGTACCGAATATGGTATCAAGCTAACAATTACTGAAGAGTCGTACACCAGTAAGGCGTCTTTTCTGGATGATGACCCATTACCAAAACACGGTGAAAAACCCAGTGGATGGAAAGCATCAGGTAGAAGGATGAGGCGCGGGCTGTACAAAACTTCTTTTGGACACCTGATCAATGCCGATTGTAACGGTGCCGCAAACATAGCGAAAAAAGTAGCCACACAGTTAGGTATCGACCTGACCAAGGTGGGTAGGGGAGCTTTGACACTCCCACATCGACATGATCTTTTTAAATCCCTTTCTAGATCATATCGAACAAGCTGTGAAGTGGCAGAGCGAGGGATTGCTCGCCCTGCCACTTCACAACCTTGTAGAATCCTCCGTGCTTCAGCCGGGGGAGATGTCAATATCAGCAATTGTCACCGGATAGCTGACCGCTAATGTTAAACAGACAATTAAACAGACAATTAGGCAACAGCTAGCCACCACTATATAAGATGATGGTTAGTTACATATGATAATTTAATTTCCTGGTATTTTTGCAGGAGCAAAGGAGACCAATTTTGGCAAAACGTGAGGGCTTATTCTGGTCGCGCAGTACATGGATTACAATTGCTGCTATTCTAATTTGTATGGCTGGCTACAGCTTGAAAACAAGTCGATGGGCTAATCAAAATATTGCTGCATTCATCACTAGGCAAATGCCACAGCAGCAAACTGACTCAAAGAAGGTTGAAACCTTAACTAAGCCGCCAGATAAAGGTTTGCAGCAAGGTATTGCTAAATGGGCAGAGCAAGAGAGAGGCAAGCGGATTAACTATGTTCCTCCCCAATTTCGGGGAAAATATATCGAGGAAGTTGAGCTTAAAACTCCACAGAAAGTCATTGCCTTGACCTTTGACGATGGTCCTTGGCCGAAGATGACCAACGATGTGCTACACATCCTTAAAAAATATAATGTTAAGGCAACTTTCTTCGTGGTAGGGAGAAATGTTTACCTATATCCAGAAGAGCTTAAGAAAATTGTTGAGCATGGTCATGCCCTTGGCAACCATAGTTGGAACCATGGTTATTATTATCATAACCCGTTAGCAGCTGCTAAGGAAATTGATAACACCACAGCACGGATTTACAAAACTACTAACGTTAAGACCACTCTGTTTAGACCCCCTGGTGGTATCATGAACAATGGCTTAGTGGCTTACGCCCGAAAAAAAAATTACGTGATTGTAAAATGGTCAGCTGACTCAGAGGATTACTCGGTAAACCAACGTCGGTTGACCTATAATGTGCTCCGCAGAGCGAAACCGGGAGGAATTGTGCTACTCCACGATGGTGGGGGCAATCGTTCCAAGACGATACGAGCTTTACCGGTTATTATTACTGAATTGAGAAAGCAGGGTTACCAGTTTGTGACCGTACCGGAATTGTTGGAGATGGCACAAAAAGAGTTGGAGATGGCAGAAAAAGAACAGAAGTGACATGTAATTATTTATCAACGGTTAACCGTTAGGTAAGCATTCAGCTATCAGCCGTCAGCCGTCAGCTTTTTAATAAAACAGGTAAGCCTTTATTTAATCTCTTTTACGTCTGCTGCCAGGGATTCATAGTCTTGGGCTGATGGGCTTTTCCCCCAGGTTAAACGCCTATAAATTTGTATCAAAAATTACAGTCAAAAAGTAAACAATAGTATAACAAATCCATAATCAATCTGTTGATTCTCAATAAGCCCGATTCATTATCAATTATTTGCCCTGTTATCCTTGGTCGATTTGAGAGTAATCTACATTCTGGTTGCGTACGCAAATCCTCCTTTGATTTTTGTTCAAAGTCAGCGGAAAATTCGTTGACTTTCAACAAAAAAACTGCCTCTCTTGGTGCCCGTTCCCTTGGCGTTCGCGGAGCGGCGACCTAGGAGTTGGAAACCTCGCGCCTTGTCGCACCGCTTTAGGATGGGATTTATTCGAATTAAAAAAGTTAATCAGATTTTTGTATGTTACAATTTATACCAAATTAGATGGGTTTACCCTGACTTATATCATGTCGGGATAATTACCCTTAATAAAAATCTCCCTATCTCCCCATCTCCCCATCTCCCCATCTCCCCATCTCCCTATCTCCCCATCTCCCCATCTCCCCATCTCCCTATCTCCCCATCTCCCCACACCTCCCACCCTCTCCAGCCTCCCCACTATCTCCTTAATTATGGGTATTCAACCAGACTTGATATTAGATGGGGGGATTTTTGATGCAGGAAAAGAAGTTACAAAGTTTTGTCCAAAGTCCAGTATCACTGGGGTATTCCTGAATCTGATCAGGAGATTCAGGAATTGGGTATTCCTGAATCTCCTGATCAAGAGGTTCAGGAATTGGGTTAGGGGTTTCCTTAGTACTACTTCCCTCAGATGAAACTTCCTCCAATGTTTCCTCGGCATCTTTGAAGGGAGAGGACGAATCATTTTCTTTTTTTAGCTTCAACTCCCAAGAGTTACTTTGGCTAGCTACTTCCTCTAGGGTCTCTTGTACACCTGAATAGTTCTGGACAACCAATCTCCTGACGGGTGAAGCTTGATTTGGAAGTTTCATGCTGTTTTTTTCCCTTCTGAGATTTTGGATTTCATTAAGGGTGTTCAAACTACCCTGCCAGAAGAGTCGGACGGACGGGAAATTGCTGGCATCGCTAGGTGTTGCAGAATCCTTCCCAATTTTGTCCAAAGTCCAGCAGTATCACTGGGGTATTCCTGAATCTGATCAGGAGGTTCAGGAATGGGGTTAGGGGTTTCCTGAGTACTGCTTTCCCCAGATGAAACTTCCTCCAACTCAGATTTTGCACCATTATCAAATGTTTTCTTGATATCTTTGAAGGGACAGGAAGAATCATTTTCTTTTTTCAGCTTTAGCTTCAACTCCCAAGAGTTCCTTTGGCTAGCTACTTCCTCTAGCGTCTCTGGTACAGCCGAATAGTTCTGGACAACAAATCTTCTGACGGGTGAAGCTTGGTTTGGAAGTTTCATGCTCTTTTTTCCCTTCTGAAATTTGGGATTTCATTAAGGGTGTTCAACCAGACTTTATATTATTGAGGATACCTCCCTAGAGACAATTATGCACACAAAGTGTGATTGCACTGAGAAAACTAGTGCAATCACACTTTTGCTATCATTTAGGTTCGCGACTATATGTTATAATACGCTACCAGAATTTAGCAGCCTTGAAACCTAAATTAGGTTTTTCCGAATAAGTCTCTGCTCACGGGCATATATTCGCAGGGCTGTTTCATTTTCAATTTTTCGGTTCGCTGAAGCTCCCGAGTGGCAGCGGTTTCGCCCCTGTTTTTCTATTATTAAACCCAATAGTATAAAAAAACGGCGATTTGCGTGACCTTAAGGGGCTTTGAGCCCCTCACCCAGGAATTTTAGGGTCGAGCAATGTTACGCCCCTGGGCATATAGTCGGGATGCTGAAGCAAGCATTCCAGGCTGCGCTTCTTGACAGACCTTGCCCCACTTGCTGGTCTATGCAGTTTTGACAGTTTTGTGAGATGGGTGGCAGAGCTGTTGGCCCAGGGTTAACCGGTGGTGGTGGTGCTAGAAGATTACCATTAGATGCTTGCACTTGCCGCCCTTGGTTTAGAGCTGCAATTGGATTAATACCAGTCTTGAAGCCTAAATAAGTTTTTCCTAGGGAGTGCCGGCTAACGGGCTTAAATTGAACTGGAAGTTTCATGTTTATTGCTCCTTGTTTTAGTTAATTCGTCAATGGTTAGACAGAAAGAGAGTCAGTTAGGAATGATTCCCTTCCACTTTCTGATCGCCTCAACAAAGCAAAGCCAAATAACTGGCGCAAACTTTCTTGATGTTCTGGGGACGATAATAAGGCCAATAGTGCCTCAGGCAGATCTAAACGCTGCAAACGCTGTCCTTCTTCTAGGAGAGAACGAAATTCAGTAGTTTCCCAACCTAATTGCCAAAAAAAGTTTGTCCCCTCGGCAGGAGCGAATTGAAGCTTGGCTTCACCATTAGCTGTAGCCTGATCCAGACTGTTTTGGATGAGCTGCAACCCACTATGGGAAGCCAGATCCGTGAGCCACCAACTAAACTGGGGCTGTGCCCACAAATCCCTAGCTAGGGCTGCAACTTGCTCAGGATTCAGATAGACAAGCAGCCCTTCCGTTACGATTAGTACCTTTTTTGTCTCAGAGCCAATGTCCCGAAAAAGGCACTGCCTTGCCTGGGAATTGGTCACGTCAAGGGGAACAGATTTGAGTATACACCCAGGCTTGATGCCAGCCAGTTTACTAGCTTTGTAGTCTAAGACAGTAGGAAAGTCAATCTCGATCCACAGGAGTGAAGCTGGTACAGGCAGACGGTAGGCACGGGTATCAAGTCCTGCTCCTAAATTTAGAACTGCATCGACTCCCTCTAGTTCAATACTCTGGATAATCAACTCGTCCATAACACAGGTGCGCACGATACACCCAGGTGCGTGGGCCTCCTGCTGGGGCATTTGCTGCAAGACCTGCTTTCCTCGAGTTCCCGCCAAAATCCGGGCATAGGGATCCTGAAAATGAGCGTCTGGGCGATCGCTCTCCAGAACTCGATAGAAGGCTGTGAGGAAGGCCGTATCAGAGATGTCTTGAACGGGTAAGGAAGTAGGATTCATGCTCAGACTCCTGAAGGATCATTCCTACGAGACAATTAGTGCTAGATAAGAGAGCCTATAGCTGCGGTTAAAACTGGAGTTACAATTGGAGCTACAGCCTCCGTAACTCTAAGAACGTCATCTATAGGGTCACTAGCTTCAACACCATTGACACCATTATTCAAGGACAGGGTAGTCCCGGAAACTTTTCGTTGAATGGGTGCAGTTTGTTTCGGTAATTTCATGATTCTTTCTCCTGAAATAGGCTGTTACTTACTTGATTAGATGTGAGTTTTCGCCTAACATATACCCTTACCAAGGGGGGACATGCCCAGCTTGAATGGGAAGTTTCATCACCGTGTCTCCTAAATCAAGTTTAATCAGATTCCCTGTGCGACCTCTTCAACATCTTCTGCTGTAAAGGAATAACCTTCCGCTTCACCGAGTTTGACTAGAACTTGTGCAAGGTGGCCTTTGTCAGTTGTTGTCTGTAGCTTCTCATTTAACTTTTGTTGCAAGGCTGGATCTTGTTTAACATCTGTCAAAAAGTGTTCCAGGCTTCCCTGGGCCAAGGTGTAAAATGCTGAGATCAGCTCCTCAACAGAATTAGCACTCCACGATCCAGGCATTGTCATCACATCTTGAGCGGTAAAGTTGTAACCACCCTGAGTTTTGGCGAGAGCCAGCAATTGTTCGACAAAGGCACCTTTATCCGTTATCTTGTTCAGTTCTGCTAGCAGATTAGGGTCGTTTTGAACAACCCAGGAAAAATGTTGGAGGTTGCTTTGTTTCTGTAGCTTTGCCAGGAATTTGTCAACAATTTCAGTCAGTTGAACCGTCGGCTCAGCTTCTGAGGTACTCGGAGGTTTGCTTTTTTTTTTGGCTATTGTTCGATAAATTGCCTGGTGAATATTCATGGCTTTTATTACTAAGTTGAATCCTGGAGTTAGTTAGTCGAGCCAACACCATCAAATCGGCGCTCAACTTCTAAGCTAAGCAATACTTCAACTCTAAAGCCCACCACAGGTAGCTGAGCATCTTGCTCTTGACTGTCCAGAGAATATCTGACAGCCACAGAAGTTGGCTGGCATCAAGAATCTCATGGGATTGTTATAGTTGGCACCATGAAGTAAATCAAATTTAAGATTGCGCAACTCATCCACTGCCCCTGCATCTATTAATATTTGCAGGTCTACTGTTGTGGAAGGGTCAATCAGGTCTGGTCTTTTAACGGGTACAGATTGCTTCGGTAGTTTCATAACTTGATCGCGTCATGGATGTTTACCTTTGTTAATGGGTCTGTAACTACCTAGCACAGACCAGTTTTCCTCATCAAATCCAATCAATTTGGACTCAGAATTTGAGGGTTACTTCAAAGCCTGATGCACCTGATGTCCCTCTCAGGATTTCCTCAAAGGCAGTATTGCTAGGTTTAACCCCTTTCTCGTTAGATATTGCTGCTGAGGTGGAAGGACGTTGAACAGGTACAGCTTGCTTAGGACATTTCATGGCCGTTTCTCCTTTTTTAAAAAAAATATCTGACTAGAGGGCATCCCAAATTCTGGGTTGACCCATGGTCACCGGCATAATATCGCTAACATCAATTGTATATCGCAGGATTTTTTTGGCTCGTCTATCGTTTTCTGGGTCAAAGAACTTAAGCTTGACATCCCAACAGTCTGAATCGACTCGGCAGAAGGGACTTCGTTCAACCCCAATGGTATCAAGTTGCATAGACCCAGCACTTGAACTCGACGAAGTCTGTAGTACAGTCACTAAGGCATCTGCAAACTGAAAGGCATTGGTCGCGGCATAGTTGAAAGCACGTTCTTGGGAGGTTTGACCAAGATTACGCAGATCGTAGTAAATGCGTTGTAGAAACGCTCTTAATGCATAATCGGTCGCCTCACGCACTTCATCCCACCGGGTTTCGTCTATGTCGCCTGCCGCAACTGCGTTAATGACATCCTGGATTAAGACCTCAATGTGCCAACCGTACAGTCCTCGAAGATTATACAGTTCAAGTACAGGAACAACTTGACCAGAGAATAGTTGAACGGTTTTACCTGTTAAGATTCCTGGGACTGAAACTTTATCAATGTATCCTTTGTTGTAATCGTTCTGGGCAATTTGTGGCAAAGCCTGCCCCTCTAGAAACTTGCTCAATTGCTTGTACACCAATTGAGCAGATGGACCTTTCGCCTCAATAGCATAAATGGGGGTCAGCTCTAGATTCAATGTCCAAATCAGGGATTGAGTTTCTGATATGTTGTCTGTTCCCTCATTACGGCGGACTTCATAGTCGTTCTGGCTATCTAGCTGCAGATCACCATTGCCATCGAGTATGGGAGTACCCAGAAGATAGTTAGTCATCTGCCTCACATCAAATGGATTAGCAGGAACAGCAGTCTCAGTATTTTCATTCTCTGCTGAAACTTCTCTATTAACGTTTTGAGAATCCACTAAGGGCATCAGCTGCTTAAAGCTATCTTGACGAGCCTCTGTGCCAAAGTCATAGCCAATGGTGCCGATTGCGTAAACCAAAGCTTTTGAACCACTATCACAGCCACATCCCATGGAAGGGACGACACCGCTGGGGGTAACCCTACTAGAAGCAACGGTGTTAGCAGTCATAGCGGGTACCGCACCCATCTGCTGATAATGAACCGGCATTCCCTGTTGAACCGGCGTGGCGTGCTGAACCGGTGTAGTCTGAGCAGCGGGAACGACTCCCATCTGCTGATAATGAACCGGCATTCCCTGTTGAACCGGCGTGGCGTGCTGAACCGGTGCAGTCTGACCAGCGGGAACGACACCCATCTGCTGATAATGAACTGGCATTCCCTGTTGAACTGGCATTCCTTGCTGAACCGGTGCAGTCTGGCCAGCGGGAACGACACCCATCTGCTGATAATGAACCGGCATTCCCTGTTGAACCGGCATTCCTTGCTGAACCGGTGCAGTCTGACCAGCGGGAACGACTCCCATCTGCTGATAATGAACCGGCATTCCCTGTTGAACGGGAGCAGCGGGAACGACTCCCATCTGCCCATGATGAACTGAATGAACTGGCATGGCTTGCTGAACCGGTTCATTATAGGCAGCGGGAACGACTCCCATCTGCTGATAATGAACCGGCATTCCCTGTTGAACTGGCATGGCTTGCTGAATGGGTGCAGTGTGAGCAGCGGGAACAACTCCCATCTGCCCATGATGAACTCGATGAACTGGCATGGCTTGCTGAACCGGTTCATTATAGCCAGCGGGAACGACTCCCATCTGCTGATAATGAACCGGCATTTCCTGTTGAACTGGCATGGCTTGCTGAATGGGTGCAGTCTGAGCAGCGGGAACGACTCCCATCTGCCCATGATGAACTCGATGAACTGGCATGGCTTGCTGAACCGGTGCAGTGTGAGCAGCAGGAACGACTCCCATCTGCCCATGATGAACTGGCATTCCCTGTTGAACTGGCATGGCTTGCCGAACCGGTGCAGTCTGAGCAGCGGGAACGACTCCCATCTGCCCATAATGAACTGGGTGAACTGGCATCCCTTGCTGAATCGGTGCAGTCTGTGCAGCGGGAATGACTCCCATCTGACGATGAACTGGCATGGCTTGCTGAACCGGTGCAGTCTGTGCAGTGGGTTCTACAGTCATTTGTCCAGAAGTAGCACTGGGGACAACTGTCGTTTCGTAGACTTGCTGCTGATTAACCGATTCAGCCGAACCCAAATTACTGGCTTCACTGGGTTGCATTCTTTCCACCTCCCAATTCTGATTGGACATTTCTTGTGTTTCCCCTTTAGTAATCAACTCATATGCTCCAGGAATATTGAGACGACCTGCCAGACAACGACGAGCATCTGGAACTGTATCTGGGTGGCAAGGTAAGGCACTTTCAAGCAGTGCCTGACGGATGAAGTGAGGATCGGGTTTTTCTCCTCGTTTGAGCTGGATGCTCATTAACAGTGCTACCAGCCCAGATACAATTGGAGTCGCAAAGCTAGTCCCAAATTTTAGGGTGGTACCTCCACCAAGCATGGCTCCCAAGATGTTTTCACCAGGAGCCAAGATTCCCTGGTTTTGGTAAGCCTGACCCCAATTACTAAAATCGATTGGCAATCCCTGGTCATTCATTGCACCCACGGCCAGCACCGAGGGCAAAGCTGCCGGAACATGAAGACATTCACAGGCATTATTTCCCGCTGCTGCAACGATTAAAACACCATTCTCATGACAGTGACGGACAGCTTTTTCCAAAATGGGGTCTGCTGCACCAGATTCACTGAGTTCGCCTCCACTGATATTTATGACATTAGCTCCTTGTTCAACTGCCTGATTAATTGCTCGAGCTAGGTCTATTTGCAACAGTGAACGATTCTGAGTATCAGAGAATACTGGCACAATCAGCCCACGACAACCGGGGGCAATTCCCTGAACTGGACTACCATGCTGCCCAAAAATTACGCTGGCAATGTGAGTACCATGACTAGCCATCTTCCCCACAGGAGCATCTGAAACCAGTGTAGGCAGCTTGATTAGCTGGGCCCCTTGAAAGCTGGGATGAGATAGATCAACTGATCCGTCAAGAACGGCTACACATACGCGCGAATCCCCAATAGATTCATCCCACAAAGATTCAATTCCAGGCAATTTTGACGCTGAGTAGTTAAACATCTATTGGTCATCCAGAGAAATGCTAGCGAGAAGGGAGTCCTTGAACCTCCCGTCTTCAGGGGAGATTTAGTGAAGCTACTAGCGCTGGAATCCCTTAGCGACTGCCGCGCAGCGCCCTATAGCTTTCACCCCGATCGCAATTATATACACTCCTCTCAAGAAATGGTGAATATATTAAGAAATGTTGAATACATTCACAAAATTTGACATTCAGACAGAAGAAGAAGTTGATTCCTATTGACAGGAGATTACCTCAACATCGGCTCAGTATTTCAATATAAATATTACCTTGTAAACCTCTAATTTTTTATAAAAATTTATCTCAAAATTATTTAAACTTTTCGATTAAATGTAACAGGATATAAACTATCAAAGCCGCAGAATTTTTAATTCGAAGTCCATTGCAATACTTAGTAATTAATCTATCCAAATTCAAAGGCATTTTGAGGAATTTCCAGAGCAATTCTATTTGCCCCTGCTGTCGATAAAGAAATGCGCTACGCGCACGCTACGGGATCAGCAATATCTTGATTAGTAGGGTGGGCAGTGCCTACCAACGCCCTTTGCAAGCTTGATGATCTGTCTGAGGCACTGCCCACCCTACATCAACTTGCTATGATTGTTTTTTGGGTATTAAATAGTTCAATTGTTCTATTTGAGTGCAAGCCTTATCCTACAAGGATTACAGCGAATTTACGAATCAGCTCTTAGGAAACGCGATCGCTCCCAACCTAACTTAAGTAAGCGAGAATGCCACCGCTATCGCTAAAATCATCCTTACGCTTGCTCTCATAGTCCAGAAGCCCTCTCAAACACCTTTCAGGTATACTCCGATTACCAACCTTTTTGATACATTGCCCTACAAAGAACACCTCCTCAATCAAGGGGATTTGGTATGACTATCGACTACTGGCAAAATACTTGCTGCACTGCTTTAACTATTCTGTTAAGATCCGTCATCTCCAATTCTGGATAGACTGGTAAAGATAATAACTTTTCCACGATTTGCTTTGCTATTGTTAATCGTCCTACCCGATGAGGTAAACCATTTTGATAAACAGGTTGATCTGGAATCAATTTCGGATATATTCTCATAGTTTCGATGCCAACAGAATTTAAGTGGTATTCTAATTTCTGTCTTGTCTGGACTGAATCCGTTATAACAGTGTATAGATAATAAACATGAGTCCGCCCTGGAGCAACAAAAGGAATCTGTAGTGGTAAACCATCAAAATGAGCGTTGTAATAATTAGCAATATAATTACGACGTTGGTTCCACTCTTCTAAGAATTTTAATTCTAAATTTATTAATGCGGCTGTAAACTCTCCCATACGCCCTCTTAGCCCAAACACCTCGTGATTATAACGATTTCCAGGGATTCTACCTAAATCACATAAACGAAGGACTTGTGATACATTCTTGGCATCTTGCATTGTTATCATGCCACCATCTTCTAATCCGCCTATATTTTTGCCATTATAGAAAGAAAAACAACCAAAATCTCCCATACTACCAGCATAGTTGCCATGATAAGTAGCCCCATGTGCTTGTGCGCAATCTTCAATAATTTTTAGATTGTACTTTTTAGCTATATCCATTAATCTGTCCATATCAGCCATTTGCCCATACATATGTACTGGGATAATAGCTACGGTTTTCCTAGTAATAGAATCCAAGACTGCATCTGGATTAATGGTTAGTGTTTTGGGGTCTATATCTACAAATACTGGAATACCTCCGACTGCATTTACAGCATAAGCTGTTGAAATAAATGTTAATGAAGGCACTATTACTTCATCACCTGGATTGATTCCAGCACACATGAGTGCTATTTGCAAAGAGATAGTTCCAGATGATGTGGCAATTCCGGTTGTCCCCCATAAATCTTTTATCGATTTTTCAAGAGCAATAACACGATTTCCGCGTCCTGTATATTTTCCAGATAAAATTACTTCGTCAAATAACTCAAGAATCTGGTTTTTGAGAAACTCAAAGCGAAGACTATACCCTTCAAAGGGAATTTTGGCTCTACCGAACCTAGTGTCTATAAAACCGCGCTTATTCCCGACTAGGTCTGATTGGATGGGGTTTTTAGAAAAAATCATTCTATTAAAAACTCAAATTACCGCCCAATCAGGATTATACTACAGCAATCCTAAATCATTTATTTGTAAAATCAGCATCTGGAATCGTTGCTGGGCAAGGGTTATAGCGATGGCTTTGGCCAATATATTTCACGAATCATTTAGGACTGGTATAATAATTTTATAACATTGTTACACAGCCAGTTCGGTATAGCCAATTTAATTAGTTAAATTTTGCTTAAATTCAACTAATTAAACCAGGGTAAATGCCATAAAAAATGGCTCATAATGTGCATTGGGTAGATATCGGTTGATCGTGGCTCATGTCGCCCCCTCAGTCGAAGAGTATATTAAGCGAGGTAATCGTGATTGGGTAAGGGAGATGATGATTCGTCGTCAAGCGTCTGTGAATGAATTTTGCCTCGAAAAGATTGACCTAGAACAGGTTACAGGTTGAACGCGATGGACTTCGTCCCGCTTTCAGCGAACGCGTAGCCTTTTGGCCAAGGTTATTCACAGTTGAATCTTGACAGATTGAAGGTTAAAGGTGATCAAACCAACCTTCAACCTTCTAACCGGCAACTGGTAACCGAAGCCAACCTGGAACCTTTAAGCTTCAACTGTTTTAGGCTACTGTCGAAGAAACTAACTCCCGTTCCTCTACCACATCAGGATTGGCTTGAGGAGTATCTGCCTCAGAAGGTGGTACCACTTGCCAGAATTTGGGCAGATATTCAGACCAGTTATCCAGAATCATCTGGGCTTTCGGGCTACCAGTCCGAGTGGCATGGTCTTTAATTAAGCCTTTCAACTGCTGCTCTCCAGCCGCTGAAATCACCCGTTGAATCTTGACATTCTGGTTCACTTTGGCGGGAAAACTCTCCTCTTCATCTAGGAAGTAGGCTAAACCACCAGTCATACCAGCACCGACATTGCGTCCCACTTTCCCTAAGACTACAATTACACCACCGGTCATGTATTCACAGCAGTGATCACCAGCGGACTCAATCACAGCATAGCCTTTGGAGTTGCGCACACCAAACCGCTCACCAGCACCACCATGGGCAAATAATGTTCCGCCAGTGGCACCATAGAGGCAGGTATTACCTACAATCACATTGTTAGCTGGGTCGTAGGTGGCATCAGCCGGTGGTTTGATAATAATTTCACCACCATGCATCCCTTTACCTACATAGTCATTGGCTTCACCAGTTAAAATCAGGGTCATACTAGGCAGGTTAAAGGCACCAAAGCTTTGACCAGCAGCCCCCTTGAAGTTGAGAGTAATGTGTCCATCGAAACCAGTGTTACCATACTGCTTGGCAATTACCCCAGCAATTCGAGCCCCTACAGTACGGTCAGTGTTGACAATGTCAACATCTTTAGTCACGGACCCATGATTTTGAATAGCATTCGTCAGGTCAGCGTCAGCCAGCAGTTGATCATCTAGGACTGGTCCATTGCTGTGGACATCGTTATGGTTGAGCCAACTGCGGTCTGTGCGAGTATCAGGCAGCTGAGTCAGACAATCTAGATTCAGCATAGATGTCTTAGTCAACTCAAGGTCGTCCCGGACTTTGAGTAGATCAGCCCGACCAATGATATCCTTTAAGGAACGGTAACCTAGTTTGGCAAGAAGCGATCGCACTTCCTGAGCCACAAAGTAGAAGAAGTTGACCACGTGCTCTGGAATCCCGGTAAAGCGCTGGCGCAGGCGTTCTTGCTGAGTAGCAACCCCTACGGGACATTGATTGGTATGGCAAATCCGTGCCATAATGCAACCTTCAGCAATCATCGATACCGAACCGAAACCGTACTCTTCTCCTCCCATCAAGGCAGCCATCAGTACGTCCCAACCAGTTTTTAAGCCACCATCTACCCGCAGCAAAACGCGATCGCGTAGTTGGTTTTCCATCAAGATCCGATGTACTTCAGTTACTCCCAGTTCCCAAGGGGTTCCAGCGTGCTTAATCGAACTCAGGGGAGATGCTCCAGTACCGCCATCATGACCAGAAATTTGGATTACATCCGCATTGGCTTTAGCTACCCCAGCCGCAACAGTTCCAATCCCAATTTCTGCCACCAACTTCACAGATACCTTAGCTTGAGGGTTAATCTGATGCAAATCAAAAATCAGCTGCGCTAGGTCTTCAATCGAATAGATATCATGATGGGGTGGTGGGGAAATTAGGGTTACCCCTGGCTTGGAACGCCGCAGCTTAGCAATGTAGGGACTGACCTTCTTACCCGGTAACTGACCCCCTTCCCCTGGCTTAGCACCTTGAGCAATCTTAATTTCTAACTGCTTCCCACTCATCAGGTACTCTGGTGTTACTCCAAAACGACCAGATGCTACTTGCTTAACCGCAGACGAAGCAACATCCCCATTACGTAACCCCTTTAAGTGAGGTAGAGTCGGAGAATTACCAGTCTGATCCACATCCTTCAGAATGGTGAAGCGCACTGGGTCTTCACCCCCTTCACCACTGTTTGATTTACCGCCAATCCGGTTCATAGCAATAGCTAGAGTTTCATGAGCTTCTCGGGATAGAGAGCCTAGGGACATCGCACCGGTACAGAAGCGCTTGACAATTTCCTCAACAGGTTCTACTTCCTCGATCGGAATAGTAGGTTGGTCGCTGTTGAAGTCCAACAAATCTCGTAGTGCAGTTGCTGGACGCTCTTCCAAAAGTTTCCGATACACATCGTAGTGGTCGTAAGCTTCTTTGTTAGCTTCAAGGTTTGAAGGTTTAACCTGCAACTTGCTAACTTCCAACTCTTTGTGATTTTTCCCGTTGCCATTGTTAGAAGATTGGTCACGGACGAAGGAAGAAACCGCCTTGTGTAGGGCTTTAGCCATTTCAGGGCTGTTCATGTGATACTCACCCCGAGGACGGTAATTGATAAAGCCAAAGTTTTCCAGTTTCTTAGCTGTCAGGGGGAAAGCCCGCTTGTGAAACTCCATCACTTCCTGAGCTAAATCAGCAATACTCAAACCCCCCAGCCGGGATGTAGTTCCCTTAAAGGCTAGTGCCAATAAATCCCCACCAATGCCAATTGCTTCAAAAATCTGAGCGCCATGGTAAGACGATAATAGGGAAATTCCCATCTTAGATAGGATTTTCAATAAACCTGCTTCTACCGCCTTGCGATAATTTTTCTGAGCTTGGTCTATGGTTAGGCTTTCCAGTTTACCCTGCGCCATCAATTTCTGAGTTTTAGGATTAGCCCACCAATTCCGCACCGATTCCCAAGCCAAATAGGGACAAACTGCTGATGCACCATAACCGATTAAGCAAGCATAGTGATGAGTACTCCAGCATTGAGCCGTTTCCACAATAATGGATGCCTTCATCCTTAATCCTTGAGAGATCAGGTGGTGGTGAACCGCACCTACAGCCAACATCGGTGGAATATAGGAGTAGTTTTCAGAAAGCCCTCCAGCAGTTTTATCACTTAAAATCAGAATCCTTTTGCCAGCCCTTACCGACTCAGCGGCTTGGTCACACATACGATTCACAGCTACTTCTAGCCCCCCCGGACCAGTAGCAATTTCAAATAGAGTAGAGAGTTCAGCCGTCTCAAACCCTGACCCTTTCACCGCTGCCAACTCCGCCTCATTGAGGACTGGGGTTTCCAGCTTTAACAACTGGGCGTACTCCGGCTTAGCTTCTAATATATTCCCTCGCTCACCCAGCTCTATACTCAACGACATCACCAAACTTTCCCGTAGAGGATCAATGGGTGGGTTAGTGACTTGGGCAAACCGTTGTTTAAAATAGTCATAGAGTAGCCGAGGCTTATTAGAGAGTACCGCCAAGGGAATATCATCTCCCATACAGAAGGTAGGTTCTTTCCCCTGGGTGCTCATCGGCTGGATGATCATCTCCACATCCTCAGCAGTGTAGCCAAAAGCGGTCTGCTGACGCAGTAACTCAGCCGCCTCTTGTTCAGGAGCCTCAGTAAAGGGTTGGGGTTCCAATTTTACACGATACTGCTTCAGCCACTCACCATAGGGTTGCTGAGCTGCCACCCGTTGCTTGATGTCCCAGTTTTTTATAATTTCGTTGCTTTCGAGGTCAACAGCAATCATTTGCCCTGGTCCGAGTCTGCCCTTTTCCAGAATCTCGGATTCTGGCAAGTCCACTACCCCCACTTCTGATGCCACCACCACATAGCCATCCCGGGTAATGCTATAACGAGCCGGTCGTAATCCATTTCGGTCTAGGCTGGCTCCCACTGTTTTCCCGTCACTGAATACTAACAGCGCTGGACCATCCCAAGCTTCCTGAATTCCACTGTAGTATTCATAAAAATCAACAATTTCTGGATACTTATCCAAATCCGGCTGATTTTGGTAAGCTTCTGGCACCATGATCATTAATCCGGTCAGAGGACTGCGTCCAGATCGCACCAGTAATTCGAATACATTATCTAGGATGGCTGAGTCACTGTTTTCGGGATTGATAATAGGCTTGATCTGATCTAAGGGGTTATTTGGTTTAAGGTTATTTGGTTGCAAGTTGGTTTGAGCACCTTTAAGCTTAAAGCCTTTTTCCCAAACCGGATGAGCCAAGTCAGCCTCCCGGGCTATCATCCAGTTGACATTGCCCAACAGAGTGTTAATCTCACCATTATGTCCCAACAAGCGCATCGGTTGAGCGAGGGGCCACTTGGGCATAGTATTGGTGCTAAAGCGTCGATGATAGACAGCAAAACCACTCTGGTAATCAGGATTTTTTAAGTCTAAATAAAACTCTCCAAGTACCGCTGAGCGCACCATGCCTTTGTAGACAATCGTGCGACTGGAAAAGGAGCAAAAATACCAATCATCAGGCACTCGGATGGTACTCTGAGATTTTAGTGCCTTAGCAATGCGACAGCGAGTTTTGAACAGCAAACGCTCCAGTTCATCTCCTATCTCCCCTTCAGAGGCTACGATCAACTGTTCGATATGGGGTTGATTGGCTTTCGCTTGGATACCCAGGATCTCTGAACGTACTGGTACCACACGCCAGCCTAATACCTTTAAGCCTTCTTGAGCAAGAATTTCCTTAACAATTAACTTACCTTGGCTAACCAACGTCTCATCCTGAGGCAAGAATACCATCCCAACTCCTAACTGCTCCGTAGGAGGCTGGTCAATTCCTTGTTCGGTGAACCATTTTTGCAACAGTTTCCAGGGAATAGCAGTCAATAAGCCTGCACCATCCCCTGAATCTTGGTCAGCACTACACCCCCCCCGGTGTTCTAGACAACCCAGTGCCACTAGAGCTTGTTCAATCAATTGATGGCTAGCTATACCCTGCCCAGAAGCAATAAAGCCAACCCCACAGGCATCTCGTTCCTCCACCAACCAACGTTGACCTGGATACGGTATCCTTTTGTGATAGTGTTGTAGATCTTCCTGGTTTTTCTGGTTATCGATATTATTCATCCAATTATTCACGGTGTTTAGTGATGCTTTCATTACAGATTGAGGAATATTAACCTAGTAGCAGTGACCTATACACTGCTACTAGGCTGGAAAAATCAACAATGATTTACCATAAATGGTGAGCCAGAAGTTGGTTGGGTCTAATCCCGATTCCCTGGGTGTAACAATCTATCAAGCTTTTTTCCCTTAGAAACTCCTATCCTGAGTATCCAATGAAATCTGGTCAGCTGCTGACACAAAAGCTACATCCTCCGACACAGAGCAAGGGATGTAGTTAACCTGATTAGGTTTTACCAGTAGCAACACGCAAGCGTGCTTCAACAATGGGATGCAACTAAAATGGCATGCAACTAACCACCTAGCTGATGACCAAAGTCACCAGGGTTCCATGAAGCTGGCATAAATCCTAGAAACTTACCTATATAGGCGGATAGTCATGATATAAGAAATGGGTTAGGGATAGCAATACCTAATTTGTCCATAAACCTACTGAAAATTTTACTCGGGAAGAAATTGGTGGATTTACCGTAGCAGTGTTCCAGACCATTGAGCGAAACTCAAAATAGCTTTCTTAACGACTATGCAAGCACTGACAGGACTTGATGTTGTCACAGTAGCCTTCATCACAGTCTTAGTTTAGACCAGGTGGCATCTCCTCTCTAAATGCCTAGGTATTAGGCTCATGGTCTTAGGTCTTACAAAAGGGGGAGTTGAGGGCCTCCGTGCTTGACCCGGAGTGCTTCATAACTTTTTTAGAACCCACTTAGCCTAAATGCCTAGAGCCTAAATGCCTAGAGCCTAGGTTAAGAGTATGTGAAATTAAACCTTCTCTATAGTTTTTGCTGACTGATTTAGGCTATGAAAGGATAGCTTGTCAGCCAAATCAGTCCTTTGAGGAAACAGGCTACTAGCAGCAACCAATGCTCAATGGAACCCTTTGATGGTGACAAGAGTAACACCAAAGACCGGAATTGATACTACAAAAGTGTGGACTAAGATCTCCAAGCTAGCCATTACCCTCTTGCTCCTAATTCTATTCCCAGCATCCGTAGCTACGGCAAATAGGCGAGTTGGAGCAATTGAACCCTTAATCTTAAATAGCTTTAAAGAGTTACTTAACCAGTTGCCCCCAGCAGATGAAGAGACCCCTGTCCTGGTTCAAAGTTTATCCCAAACCACCCAGGAGAACATCCTAGTTTTAAAGGGGAAGAAACTATTGGAAGAGCTACCACCCATGGCTGATAACACCTTAGAGGTAGAGTTTTTCTCTGTCCCCCCCCAGGTGATCCGACAAGGGTTTCAAGTGTATTTAAATGGTCAGCGGATCAACTTACCTTGGCAGCAGTGGTTGGTGGGAACCTCAGTGCGCACTGGCATCAGTGATGTAGGAGCGATGCAAACTTTGGGGATAGAAATGCTCAATAGTAAAGATTTTACCCAGCAACCGATTCGGTGGTTTTCTAAACCCCGGAGTACATCAGTAGTTTTCCCCAGCCAAGTTAGTGGTGCTTATCGATATCTAGATATTACCGATTTTGCCAAAACAGCAGGTTGGCAGTTACAAGTTCACGGGGATAAGCTGTATATCTCTTCCATGCCAGCCAGGGTGAAGGCTATTCGCCAGGGACGTCAGCCTTGGGGTAATCGTATTGTTCTTGATTTAGACCGCCCAACCTTCTGGCAAGTCAATGACCGACGCACTGAAGGTGTGATTACAGTAGCTGCCTCAGCCGACCCGTCACTAGTCAAGGGTTTTAATGCTCTAGAGGCTGCCAAGATCCAAGGGCCTGAAGATGTAGCTCCCATTTCTGTGGGTGCTCCTATGGATAAACCGGTTATCCGCTTAGAAAGCCATCAGAACCAAACTAGGCTCAGGGTGGATTTCCCCAAAGGTAAACGTCTGCGAGTTTTCACCTTGCCTAACCCTTTTCGATTGGTGATTGATTTGCGACCCGATGCCATGGTAAGGAAAAATATTCTCTGGGCACCCGGCATCCAGTGGCGTCAGCAGTTGATTAGTCTCAAAGATACTAGCTTCCCAGTGGTGTGGCTGGAGGTTAACCCCAAATCTCACCGGTTACGCCTCAGACCCATTGGCAGTAATGCTACGACCCAAGTGGGAACAGCCCCACTAATTAAAGCTGCTCAGTGGTGGCAAGCATCTGCTGCAATTAATGCTGGCTTTTTCAACCGTAACAACCAATTGCCCTTAGGAGCAATTCGCCGTGATAGTCGGTGGTTATCTGGTCCAATTTTGAATCGGGGAGCGATCGCTTGGAATGATCGCGGTCACTTTAAACTGGGACGACTCAGCCTCACCGAAACCTTAGTTACCTCAAACCGGAAACGTTTGCCAGTACTATTCGTCAACAGTGGTTATGTCAAAGCTGGCATTGCCCGCTACACTCCCGCCTTCGGACCAACCTACACTCCCTTAATTGATCATGAAATCATCGTAGTTGTCCAGAACAACTCGGTCACCCATCTGTTGCCTGGAGGACTTGCCGGTCAGCAAGCCTTTCCTATCCCCCCCAATGGCTATCTAGTTACCCTTAGAGCCAACAGCACAGCCGTTCATGATCTTAGTATCGGTACCCAAGTGCGAATTGAGGGGAGTACGTTTCCTGCTGACTTCAATGGCTACCCCCATATTCTCGGTGGTGGACCACTGCTACTACAAGATCGAAAAATTGTTTTGGATGGCAAATCGGAACAATTTAGTGATGCCTTTATTCAGCAGTCTGCTCCACGCAGTGCGATCGGAACCACTGCTAATGGCAGATTGATTATTGCTGCTTTTCACCATAGTCATACTCGACGTGGCCCAACCTTAAGGGAAACAGCTCAGTTGATGCAGAAATTGGGAGCGATTAATGCCCTCAATCTTGACGGGGGTAGCTCAACTGGACTTTATCTAGGTGGTCAACTCCTAGATCGGTCTCCCTATACAGCAGCACCAGTTAACAACGGTCTGGGCATCTTTTTTACACCTGTTCCCTGATAGTTTAAGAAGTATGAAGGTAAGTATTCAGCCGTCAGCTATCAGCTATCAGCTATCAGCTATCAGCTATCAGCTATCAGCTATCAGCTATCAGCTATCAGCTATCAGCCATTGGCCATTGGCCAGGCTACTTGAAATGCTTTTGAATAAAATAAGATAACGGCTAACCACTGAAAGCTGAGGGCTGAGGGCTGAGGGCTGACTGCTTACATATGAAGGAAGTATGAAGTGATCAGATTTATTAAGATTTTTGGAAATCACGAATCCCTTAACTATAGGTTTATTCAGCTTCAACTTAGGTCAAGATAACTATTTCTAATGTAAAGACTTTATATAAATTCAGGTAATCGACTAATTTGGCCTGAAAAATTTAGTTATAGTTTGCTAGATTTTTCGATAGTCAATTCCCCTTGATTTTGTCTAACCTAGAATTAGTAAGCAATTAGTAAACTTTCCCAAAATCACTTAGCTAGACGTTTTCAGGAACAAAACCATGGTTCAGTCAAAAGAAATTTCTCAAGTTTCGGCCATTACCCTACAGTCATCCCGAGTAGCTGAAGGCGTTGCCGCTACCGAACTACGACCTTGGGGGTCTTTCACTGTCTTAGAAGAAGGACGGGGATACAAAATCAAGCGCATTGAAGTCAAGCCGGGTCATCGCTTAAGTTTGCAGATGCACTACCATAGGAGCGAACACTGGATTGTTGTCAGTGGTACAGCTAAAGTTATTTGTGGCGATAAACAAGAAATTATTCATCAAAATCAATCAACTTATGTTCCCCAAGGCCATGCTCATCGACTAGAGAATCCTGGTGTTATTCCCCTCGTTTTAATTGAAGTTCAGAATGGAGAATACCTCGGAGAAGATGACATTATTCGCTTTGAAGATGACTATGCCCGCAGCAAACCAGAAGACAAATAGATTAAGTCATTAGTTGTAAGTCTTTGTAAGCAATCAGCTATCAGCAATCAGCTTTAAGCTTTTGAATAAAAGAGGTAAGCATTCGTTTAATCTCTTTTACGTCAGCTGACGGCTGACGGCTGACAGCTGACGGCTGACAGCTGACAAGTCTTTAGTTACTAGTCTTAGTCATTAGTTACTGAGGGGGTGACAACAAGGCTAAAAAGTATACAGGGTGTGGGGTGTGGGGTGTGGGGGGTGGGGAAAATAGAAGCGATGCAGCGCGGTCTTGGGGGTTTCCCCCACTCGCTATTGCATCAAGACAGGGAATTTGGAGTGAGCCCAGCAATAACAATCAGTCCGAAACCTGATTCAACCGTCCAATGCAACGTAGCCAGCTCCTGATCTTCCCCTACACCCGTCACCCCACACCCCACACCCAGTAAGGCTTTTAAGGCTGTTTGTCACCCCGTCAGCATTAGTTAGAAGTCTTTAGGATGCCCAAAAAAGCCTCTTGGCAGTGGCAAATTAAATGACTAATGATTAATGACCAAAAATTTGGGTCTCAAGCCCCGTCCTTCTAGGACGGCTTTTTTTTGTGCTATAATATTACGTAGAGTTATTCCACGTCAAATGATCGTCTTAGAATTTAAGGTCAAAGGGAATAAAACTCAATATGCCGCCATTGATGAGGCGATACGCACTGGTCAGTTTGTACGAAATAAGTGCATCCGTTACTGGATGGACAACAAAGGGATAGGACAAAAAGACCTGTATCGCTATAACACGTGGCTGAGATCTGAATATCCTTTTGTCAAAGACTTAAACTCTCATGCCTGTCAAGCTTCGGTGGAAAGAGCTTATAGTTCAATTTCTAGGTTTTACGATAAGTGTAAAAAACAAGTCCCTGGCAAAAAGGGTTATCCCAAGTTTAAAAAGTTTTCTCGGTCAGTTGAGTATAAGACATCAGGCTGGAAACTTTCACCTGATACCAAGTCTATAAAATTCTTAGACAAAAAAGGTATCGGGAAACTAAAGCTTAAGGGAACCTGGGAGTTATGGCGTTACGACCAAAATTTGATTAAACGAGTTAGGTTGGTTCGTCGCGCAGATGGCTATTATGTTCAATTTTGTGTAAAAGTTGAGATTAAAGAATCTCTAGATCCGTCCCATACCAATGTGGGACTTGATGTGGGTTTAAAAGAATTCTACACCGATTCAAAGGGAAACACAGAACCAAATCCAAGATTTTATCGTAAGGGCGAGAAACGGTTGAAATTTTATCAACGCCGAGTTTCTCGTAAAAAGAAAGGCAAGGCCGTAGGCCACGCTTCGCGAACAGCTAACCGAAGAAAAGCCATTAATAGATTAGGCAGGACACACCTTAATATAAGTAGGCAACGTGTTGGCGAAGCCTGCGCGAAGCGCATAGAACACGCGAAGAGACTCGCGCGTTGCGTAATCCACTCTAACGACGTGGTCGCTTAGGTTCGCGCAGCGTGCCGTAAGGCAAGATTTAAGAGTGAGAAATTTTGTCAAAAATCATTGTCTTGCCAAATCTATTAATGATGCAGGTTGGTATCAATTTAGAAAATGGTTAGAGTATTTTGGACAAAAGTTTGGCAGGGAAACTGTAGCAGTTAATCCTGCCTATACTAGCCAAAATTGCTCAAACTGTGGTGAAGTTGTCAAAAAATCGCTATCTACTAGAACTCATGCATGTTTATGCGGGTGTGTGTTGGATTCGCCGTTCGCGTAGCGTGGCCTTCGGCCTCAGGCGACGCTACGCGAACGCGACCATAATGCAGCTATCAATATTCTAAAAAGAGCCTTGGGTACTGTAGGGCATACAGGAACCTGGATCGTTGATCCGAACGCTTTAGGAGATCCGACCTCTACTTTTCCTGATTCCGGTCTGGTTAAGCAAGTTTGATCATTGATTAAAGAATCCCTGTTCTTCTAGGACGGGGAGTGTCAATATTCCTTTTTGAGGTAACATTAGCTGGTGCTAGTTGTTGCGTATAGTTAGTATCGTTAATGATTAAACTGAGTAAAGCTGCTGCGAGTGAGATTAGACGTGTACAGTCCAAGCGTCAAAAGCCAGACGCCAAATTGCGTCTAGGTGTCCGCCAGGGTGGGTGTGCTGATTTTTACTACACTATTGACTTTGAGCAAGTGATCAATTCTGAGGATCAGGTCTATGACTGTGATGGCATCAGTGTCATCGTAGACCCGGAAAGCCTAAAAACTATCAATGGCTTAACTCTAGATTACTCAGAAGACCTCATGGGAGGAGGGTTTCGCTTCCATAACCCTAACGCTTCAGAAAGCTGCGGCTGCGGTAATTCCTTTCGTGTAGAGCCATCAAAGGAGCAAGATTGACACCAGAGTGTTAAATTCGATATAATTACCTTTGGTTTGTTTGTAGTTGATTAAGTTCAATCAACCAATGTTTATTAAGCCGTAACTCATGCCCACCATCCAGCAGCTCATTAGTAGCGAGCGCTTCAAAGCTAAGAAGAAAACTAAGTCCCCAGCGCTGAAACAATGTCCCCAGCGCCGTGGTGTTTGTACTAGGGTGTTCACAACTACACCCAAAAAACCCAACTCAGCCTTGCGAAAGGTGGCAAGGGTTCGTCTGACTTCAGGATTTGAAGTAACAGCCTATATTCCCGGTATTGGTCATAACCTACAAGAACACTCCGTGGTGATGATCAGAGGTGGTCGTGTAAAGGACTTACCTGGAGTGCGATATCACATTATTCGGGGTACCCTTGATACGGCAGGAGTGAAAGATCGGCGTCAAGGTCGTTCTAAGTATGGGACAAAGCGCCCTAAGTAAACTCACGAGAATTGACTCCTCTACAATAAGAGACTTCAAGAGACTTCCAGCAAGAGAGTTGCTGTGATCTCACCCATGCCCATAAATCCCGCTTGGTCGTTGCTTAAGGAAAGATCCAATTCCTGAAGCCAAGGAATACTAGAAAGCTGAACTGATTAGCTTCTCGTAAAACCTGTAAACAAAAACAGGAATTAGAGGACCAACCATAAGCTAACTGTATCACCAAGGTTAATCACACCAGGGTTAATCACACTAGGGTTAATCACAGGAGTGTAGTTGATTGCCTTGGTTAATTTTTAATAGTAAACTGTATTTTTGATTTTTTCTTAAGCTTACTTATGTCTCGTCGCTCAGTTGTTAAAAAGCGTCCTGTCCCCCCTGACCCAGTCTATAACAGTCGCCTGATTTGTATGTTGGGGTGTAGACTCATGCGTCATGGCAAGAAATCCCTTGCCTACCGAATTATCTATGACGCAATGAAAATCATTGAAGAAAGAACTGGAGCTGATCCCATAGAAACCTTTGAAAAAGCTGTGCGTAACTTGACCCCTCTAGTAGAAGTCAAGGCTCGCCGGGTTGGTGGGGCAACCTATCAGGTTCCTATGGAAGTAAAGGCTGAGCGAGGGACTACCCTAGCCCTACGCTGGCTGATTAAATTCTCCAGAACTCGCTCCGGTCGGAGCATGGCGAGCAAATTGGCTAATGAGCTAATGGATGCTGCGAATGAAACGGGAAATGCTATTCGCAAGCGTGAAGAAACCCATAGAATGGCCGAGGCAAATAAAGCTTTTGCCCACTATCGGTACTAATTACCCTAAAAGTTCAGAACAAGAACCTGGTAGCCATAAGATAATGTCCACAAATGCCTAAAAAACTTAAAAAAAGTATAAAATTGTAAATAGATAGCTACCTGGTGAGGAAATGGTGGCACCAGATAAAGGAGGTAACCGTGGCACGCACCATCCCCCTTGAGAAAACACGCAATATCGGAATTGCAGCTCATATTGATGCGGGCAAAACAACAACAACTGAACGAATCCTGTTTTATTCCGGAATTGTTCACAAAATTGGTGAAGTCCATGAAGGTACAGCTGTAACTGATTGGATGGACCAAGAGCGGGAGCGGGGAATCACGATCACTGCTGCTGCGATTAGCACCAACTGGCGAGAGCATCGGATTAATATTATCGATACTCCCGGTCACGTTGACTTCACCATTGAAGTGGAACGCTCCATGCGGGTATTGGATGGTGTGATTGCTGTGTTTTGCTCCGTAGGTGGTGTCCAGCCTCAGTCTGAAACCGTCTGGCGGCAAGCAGACCGCTATCAGGTACCTCGAATTGCGTTTGTTAATAAAATGGACCGCACAGGAGCAAACTTCTTCAAGGTCTATGAGCAAGTTCGTGACCGATTGCGCTCCAATGCTGTTCCCATCCAAATCCCGATTGGTAGTGAAAGCGAATTTAGAGGCATTGTTGACTTGGTGAGGATGCGAGCCAAGATATACACCAATGACTTGGGAACTGACATCGAAGATACAGAAATTCCTGAAGAGGTCAAAGAGCAAGCCGAAGAATACCATGCCAAACTAGTGGAATCGGTGGCAGAAACTGACGAGGCGTTAATTGAGAAGTACCTTGAAGGAGAGGAAATCACGGCAGAGGAAATTCGTGAAGCCCTGCGCAAAGGAACCATTGAGGGCAGAATCGTTCCTATGTTGTGTGGCTCTGCATTCAAGAACAAAGGGGTTCAGCTGCTGTTGGATGCGGTTATTGATTACCTACCAGCTCCGATTGATGTTCCGCCAATTCAAGGTACTATGCCTAAGGGTGAAACCGTCGAGCGGGTGGCTGATGATGAAGCCCCTATGTCAGCTCTGGCATTCAAGATTATGGCAGACCCCTATGGTCGCCTAACTTTCCTGCGGGTTTACTCTGGGGTACTCAAGAAGGGGAGCTATATCCTCAACTCCACTAAGAATAAGAAGGAACGGATATCTCGTTTGATTGTCTTGAAAGCTGATGACCGGATTGAAGTAGAGGAGTTGCGGGCGGGAGACTTGGGCGCTGCGGTTGGTTTGAAGAATACTATCACTGGGGATACTATTTGTGACGAAGAGTCTCCGATTATTTTGGAATCCCTCTTTATTCCAGAACCAGTAATCTCGGTGGCAGTAGAGCCAAAAACCAAGCAGGATATGGAGAAGCTATCCAAAGCCCTCCAAGCCCTATCTGAAGAAGACCCTACCTTCCGGGTCAGCATTGACCCAGAAACTAACCAAACCGTGATTGCGGGCATGGGTGAACTGCACTTGGAAATCCTGGTAGACCGGATGCTGCGAGAGTTTAAGGTAGAAGCGAATGTGGGCGCTCCCCAGGTAGCCTATCGAGAGACGATTCGTAAATCAGTCCAGGCGGAAGGTAAATTTATCCGTCAAAGTGGCGGTAAAGGTCAGTACGGTCACGTTATTGTTGAATTGGAACCAGGAGATACTGGTAGTGGTTTTGAATTCGTCTCCAAGATTGTAGGTGGTTCTGTACCGAGAGAGTACATCTCTCCTGCTGAACAGGGGATGAAGGAAGCCTGTGAATCAGGGATTCTAGCAGGCTATCCAGTGATCGACGTGAAAGTTACCCTAGTAGATGGGTCTTATCACGACGTAGACTCTTCAGAAATGGCATTTAAGATTGCTGGTTCTATGGCCATGCGGAATGCTGTGATGAAGGCTGCGCCAGTACTCCTAGAGCCTATGATGAAAGTTGAGGTGGAAGTGCCGGAAGACTTCCTAGGGGATGTCATGGGTGACCTCAACTCCCGCCGTGGTCAAATTGAAGGTATGGGTTCTGAAGACGGCATTGCCAAAGTCACTGCTAAAGTTCCATTAGCAGAGATGTTTGGTTATGCTACGGATATCCGGTCTAAGACCCAAGGTCGGGGTATCTTCTCTATGGAGTTTAAGACCTACGATGAAGTACCTCGCAATGTGGCAGAAGCCATCATTGCTAAGAATCAAGGGAACGCATAACAAAAAAAAGGAACATGTAATTCATGGCACGCGCAAAGTTTGAAAGGAATAAACCCCACGTCAACATTGGCACGATTGGTCACGTAGACCACGGCAAAACTACCCTAACTGCTGCGATTACTATGACATTGGCGGCTCAAGGGAAGGCACAAGCGAAGAACTACGAGGAAATTGATGCAGCTCCCGAGGAAAAAGCACGGGGGATTACCATCAATACTGCTCATGTGGAGTACGAAACCGAAAATCGCCACTATGCCCACGTGGATTGCCCAGGCCACGCTGACTATGTGAAAAATATGATCACGGGTGCGGCGCAAATGGATGGGGCAATTCTAGTGGTTTCTGCCGCTGACGGTGCCATGCCACAAACTAAAGAACATATTCTTCTGGCTCGGCAGGTGGGAGTGCCTAACATCGTGGTTTTCTTAAATAAGAAAGACCAAGTAGACGATGAAGAACTCCTAGAGCTAGTAGAACTCGAAATTCGGGAACTGTTGAGCGAATATGACTTTGACGGGGACAATATCCCGATTGTGGCTGGGTCAGCCTTAATGGCTGTAAACGCCCTGACCGACAATCCAAACATTGCCAAAGGTGACAATGAGTGGACTGATGTGGTGCTAGCACTGATGGAGAATGTAGACTCATACATTCCCACACCAGAGCGGGATGTGGATAAGCCATTCCTGATGGCAGTGGAAGATGTCTTCTCCATCACTGGTCGGGGAACTGTTGCCACCGGTCGAATCGAGCGGGGTAAAGTTAAAGTTGGTGAGACGGTAGAAATTATCGGGCTTAAAGATACCCGTAGCACCACGGTAACTGGTGTGGAAATGTTCCAGAAGACCCTAGACGAAGGGATGGCTGGAGACAATGTTGGGCTACTGCTGCGGGGTATCCAAAAAGAGAACATTGAGCGGGGTATGGTACTTGCCAAGCCCGGTTCAATCACCCCTCACACCAAGTTTGAATCTGAGGTATACGTCCTGAAGAAAGAAGAAGGTGGACGTCATACTCCCTTCTTCTCCGGTTATCGCCCTCAGTTCTATGTACGAACCACTGATGTGACCGGCACTATTGATGCCTTTACTGCTGACGATGGTTCTACAGCTGAGATGGTGATGCCAGGCGATCGCATCAAAATGACAGTGAGCCTGATTAACGCCATTGCGATTGAACAAGGAATGCGTTTTGCTATCCGTGAAGGTGGTCGCACCATCGGCTCAGGTGTGGTCAGCAAGATTCTCGAATAGCAGTACTCTACTATAGAGTAGGAGCAGGGAAGTTCTAGCTTCTCTGCTCTTTATTCATGTTTATTTACGCTAAGAAAAGAACCTAGAAAATTAAAAAAATGGCAACTATTCAACAGCAGAAAATTCGGATTCGACTAAAAGCCTTTGATCGACGCTTGCTGGACACCTCCTGTGAGAAGATTGTAGATACAGCAAACCGCACAAATGCTACAGCTATTGGCCCAATTCCCTTACCCACTCGACGTCGTATTTACTGTGTTTTGCGATCGCCTCACGTTGATAAAGATTCTCGGGAACACTTTGAAACACGTACTCACCAACGGATTATTGATATTTATCAGCCTTCTTCAAAGACTATTGATGCTCTGATGAAATTGGATTTGCCTGCTGGAGTTGATATTGAAGTTAAACTTTAAGGATTGAAAGTCCAGGTAATCATTGATAAGTCCAGATAATCATTGATAAAAGAATATGCTTGATCGCCTTTGGTTGTCAGTCAACCAGGGCGGCATCAGCCACCAGTGGTTTCTGATGATGTCGAGAACAAGAACCCTGGCGAAGGACACCACCGCATTAAGGCACCAGTGCTTGCAGACCAGGAGATTCTGTATGAAGTCCGCAGCGGCACCTTGATAGATGCTATCCGCTACAGCTGTGGAGCTAATCATATTATCAACAGGGCGTTGGGTCAGTCTTTGAATGAATAGGAGTAGAGTGGCCATCCTGCCCGCCCCACAAGATCTCGAACAGGCAAGATGCCTATTCCACCTCACTCTTAAAATCATTCCATTATTAAGCAACGCCATAAACAGCGCCCTAGTCTACACCGGAGCAATGCACAAGTACACAAATGCTGTTCCCCACTGCAGATTGGTAATCTTTGACGGCAAATTTGTATAAATTTTCCGAAATCATACAGTTGTCAATTGTATCTTTATGAAGTATGCCTCATAAATTTCATAAAGAGTGCGATCAAAAGAATCTTGATTTTAGCAGCCAATCCCACAGATATAGCGCTACGCACAAGTCAGAAAGGTTCGAAGTCAGAAGTCAAAAGTAAGCTATGACTAAGTTTCGGAGTTTAGGAATGTCCGAAGCTTAATGCGTAGTGCTATACATCCCAAGACTTTGTATTCTTCTCTGTAAGTAGAAATACTGAAGCATTCGATACGACTGTTAGTACATTACCTGAAGTTTTGACAGGTGCCAGTGCCACCAAAGCACATACCTGTCTATCCCTCATTCATGCTGTAATTCAGCAACGGCCACATTTTTTCATATAAAGAAGAATAACATTATGGACTATTCCAATCAAAATCTTCAAGGGCGGTCTTTTAAAGATAAAAACCTTGAGTCTTATAAATTTATTAATGCCAATCTCAGAGGTGCAGATTTCACTGGTGCCAATCTCGCAGGTGCGGATTTCACTGGTGCTCAACTTCAAAATACAAACTTCACGGATGCTAAAGCAGGGATTCCAAAACATTGGAGAGCTATGTTGTTAATAGCCTCATGGCTGATGTTAGGAATATCAGTGAATATTACTGGATTGACTAGTTTATTGCTCGTAAATTTTATTACTGATACTGATAATATTGAAAACAAATTTACGATTATTATTTCAGTATTTTTTTTGTATATAGCCTTATATATTATCGCTTTTTCGCTGGATTTATTAATCGGTTTGGCAATCTTTGTATTTCCCGGAGCCCTAGGCATGCTCGTTGGTATAACCGTAACCTTGATTCACCTCTACATCGAAACAAGTTTTGGAGGAGGAAGAATCATTTACCCAGGCATTATATTTCTCATTATCTATTGTGCAGCCGGAGGTGTTACCTTCGGTGGAATGATTGTCGAAGCCATTGTGCTTGCCATGAACAAAGCAGTCCTTCCTGACAATAACAATGGCGTTATCGTTGGCATATTTGGAATTGTAGCTACTATCGTTATCGTTACCACCAAAGTTACTATTCCTGTTGGAGAGCTTGGCTTTAACATCAAAGGAGCAGAACCCGGAGCCAGAGCCCTTATCTTTGCTAACATTATTATGTTAACTGTAACGCTGCTTGGTGCTTATATTGGATGGCGTGCTTTGAAAGGAGATCAAAAAAACCGTTGGATACGCTCATGTGCTATCGCCTTTGCCAGCATCAGAGGTACCAGTTTTCGAGGGGCTAACTTAACCAATGCGAATTTTACTGGAACTACTCTTAAAAGTACAGATTTTAGAGAAGCTATTCTAACTCGTACCAACTTTAATAAAACCAAAAAACTCGACCTAGCTCGTGCCGGAACCACTTATATCCAAAATTCACAAGTACGGCAATTACTAATTACTGGTGAAGGACAAAATAAAAATTTTGATCGTTTAGATTTACGGTACGTTAATTTACAGGGAGCAAAACTAGAAAATGCCAGTTTTATCGATGCAGATTTCTACCAAGCCAATCTACAGGGAGCTAATTTATCCAGAGCTATCTTAGTAAGAACTAATTTTGAAAGAGCAGATTTAAGAGGTGCTAAGTTAACTGGAAGTTGTATCCAAGATTGGGTTATTACCGGAAGTACCAAACTTGATGGAATTGCTTGTGATTACGTTTATTTAAAATGGGTTAACGGAGATAAGCGTGACCAAATGCCACCTAGGGGTAAATTTATAGAAGGTGGCTTTGTAAATTTTGTTAGGTACATGCTAGACACTGTTGAACTTTATCACGAGAAAGATATTAATCCTAGATTAGCCCTAACTGTTTTGAAAAAAATGTCGAGAGACTATGATCAACCTTTCGATATTGTAGCTCTTGGAAAAAAAGGAGAAAGGGTTTTTATTCAAGTTAAAGTTTCTGAAAATCTTATTCGATTTCAGGAAAATCGGGAAAACTTTAAAAACGATTACTATGAAAGGTACGATAGAGGTTTAAAATTGTGGTCAGGGAATATCCATCATTTACCCCCTAGTGTAAATAGTTTTATTGAAAAACGAATTAGCGAAGTTGCTTCAGAAAAAACAGATGAGTTTGCTTTTATTGATGCTACATATGTAGCAGGTGATTACACTGAAAATTATCAAGGAGATACAACTATGACTGGCGATCGCCATATTTATCAAAATGAAAATAGTGGAATTCTTCAAAACATGAGTGGTGGAACAATGTACTGTGGAATGCAAGCTTCCCAGGAGAATGTAGTTTCATCCCAACAGCAACAAAGCCTCACTGAAGCTGCAGAAGAAATTCAAGCATTACTCAAACAGTTAGAAAAGTCTTATTCCACCGAGGCAACTACGGGGAAAATGGCATTAGCTACTGAAGTGATACAGCGCATAGATAGCAATCCCACTTTGACCGCTAAAATACTCAGTGCTTTACAAGTAGGAAGTGTTAAAGCTTTAGAGCAATCCCTCAATCATCCCGCAGCTAGTTTTGTAATTGGCGCATTGGAAGATTGGCAGAAAACCTAAGTATTCAGGGCAAACGCATCTAAATTCCAAAACCCTGATCCAGTAAGGATTTCATCAATTCATTAAAAACAGGACTCGATTGCTGAAATCCTCACCCCGCCTGCCTTCCAAAAATATAGCACTACGCATTAAGCTTAGGACATTGATAAAAGCTGAAAAGCTGTTTAGTAAGCTTTTGCCTTTTGCCTTTTGCCTCTTGCCTGGCGCGTAGCGCTATAAAATGCGTTTGCCCCGCTTAAGTATTGGACTTTGGAAAAAAGCTGTGTTTACTAAATTGAAAACATCTAGACTGATAAAAGGTGTGATTGCTGCAACAATATTGTTATTTGTAAGTATATCTCAAGATACTTTGGTTCAGTCAAATGGTGGATATTCAGATGCTCCGAGCATTGACTATAAAAATCCCAACTGGATGAGTGGAGTATCAGGAACTCTTCGTCTGAGTGAGTTGTCCTTACCTGGAACACATGATTCATTGTCATTTCACGGTGGACCATGGGTACAGACTCAATCTATACCTCTCAAGACTCAATTGGAATCCGGAGTTCGGGTTTTTGATATTCGTGCTCGTCATATTGAAAATATTTTTACCATCCATCACGGCCCTGTTTATCAAAAGACAGATTTTGGTCGAGTGATGGTATCTATGACTGAATTTTTGGAGAATAATCCGAGTGAAGCAATCTAATACGTGTGAAGCAAGAATATAAAGCTAAGAACACCACACGCTCTTTTGAAGATACATTTGAGTGGTATGAGAAAAAGTATCAGAATTATATCTGGAAGCCAACGAGCCAGAATCCTACATTAAACGAGGTCAGAGGAAAGATTGTGATTCTTCAGGATTTTGCTACCACTTCACCTTTTAAATTTGGGTTGCACTACAGAAAATTTGATATACAAGATAATTGGTCATTGGATTGTTTCAAGACCCCTAGTCAAAATTTATATAAAAAATGGACTAATATAAAAAATCATATTAAAAAGGCTAAAAATGGAGATATAAATCTTATTTATATTAACTACTTGAGTGCCGTAGGAGGTGGACCTTGCATTACCTTAATCACTCCTTCCTATGTTGCCAAAAGAACAAATGAACAAACACTTGCATATATTCGGAATGGAAAGATAAATTTTACCGGGATTATCATGGCGGACTTTCCTGGAGCGGATTTAATTAATCAAATAATCAAATTAAATAGGCATCGAGGGGAGATGCCTATTTAAGTGCCGTTGCTGAATCTTCGAATGAAATCCTACTTCTATTCATTACTTGATTCAGCAACGCCCAACAGCAAGGCATCTAAATTTAGATTTCAGCGAAAGGGTCCTCTTGTACCATTTCTGTTAATATCTTGACCCCTACATGGACCAGCCCAACATCCTAGTGGTACAGGACCATTGTAATGAATAATCCCACCATTATAAGTTTGCACTACTCCCAAACCTCGCTCTTTAGGAACATATTTATCTAATAATGAGTAAATCTGTTCTGCTATATTATCTTGTATTGGTGGGATATCTTGGGTATAAAAAATTTGTTGAATCAAAGGGTCTAAATCAGAATTAATTTTTCTAAGGACACGCCTCGCTGTAACGGTATTCTGAATTATAATAGGACGGATATATTTGTCTATGTTTCCCTCATAAATTATAAAGGGGGTTTTGGCATATTTATCTTTTTTACCTTCGGCTACACAAGTAGGGTTAGACCAACGGCAACATGCATGATTATTGGGCTGAATTACTTCCTTGAAAGAACTCTCGCTTAATGGAAGCTGAACTGCTGTAATCGTAGTAGTCTTTGAATAGTTATAAACACAATAGGCAGAAACGGGTTTTGATATCAGGATTTCACCAACAATTAGACTAGTGAAAGTAATTGTTAATGTCGAAATTTTGAGCAACAGCTTTTTCATTAGTATTTTGACACCTCCAAGGTGCTCATAGATATTGACTAAGATTGTTTACCCAATAAAGCACTTGATATCGACTTGATATTGTCCAGTATCCTTAAAATTATCCGTTGCAGTATCCCAAAAAATTATGTCACGAATACCTGGAATACTGACCAGGTTTACTGTCAATATTTTCATCAATTTCAAGTTTATTATCATCATCATAATATACTAAAGACCATTGCGGAATGACAGTTAATATTTAACTATTTTCCTGCCATTTAGCTGCTTTACTGGTTTAACTGTATCAGTGTTTCTTGGTACAGCTTTATATTACAACTGTGGGGTCAGTTTAACAGTACCCTTATGGGTACTTTATAAATCACCATTTAAAACTCGTAATGATGTCATATTTGTGTAATAATTCAGCTGGGTTAGAGGGAGCAAAGCGGTTTCATTTTTGAGCTAATCAATATACTAATAAAACTCGAAATTTGGGCTGATAGTCTCAAAAATTAATTAGGTATAATACCCTGGTTGACTCAAAAAAGTTCACATAGCCCCGCAGGAATCGGTGTAGTGGCGCGCTACCCTACCAGGGCAAACCTATCTAAATTCTAGAAGCCTTGCTGCATCAAGACAAAAATTTCAGGCATTGCTGATTCTGGGTATGATTGTGCCCTGCTAGCCCCCCAATTTTTCGGTGCGACCCGAACGCGCCCCGCGTCGGCTTTGCCGATAGGCGCGACCCAAGGCCGGGTTTACTCGCCATTGGAAAGCGCACCACCGGGTCAAACAGCTTTAATGAGATGCACCCAACCGGGATTGATGATCGTGATATTTTTGGCATTATGGAAGTAGCTCCTATTTAGGTGGGAGAAAAACCGCGCTGGTTGTGATTAATGGCTATGGCCAGCGCGGTTATTAGTATCGGTCTTCACTTTCTATAGTATAGATAATCCCTCGAAAAAATGCAAGGGTTAATTAAATTAATTTACATTTATTTACAAATATAAAAATTGGTATTTTTTAGGCTCAATTATCTGTAATTTTACAGTATTTTTTAATTGGCTAATCTTTTTAGTAAGCAGGTAACCGGGAAGAGGTAATATAAAAAAATCAGTTTATATGATATAAAAGCTAAGCTTGTTTCCATTAAAATTGGATATTAATCAGTTATAAAAAACGTCAAACCCTATCTCCACACGACTGCATCAAGACACTGACATGCACCCGATGGCAATGGAGAAAGGTTATAACAAACAAATTGCTGAATAAGGCGTAATCCAGCTTAATTATTTTCTACAAAATTCATTAAAGACTTTATGGGGAGCAAGGATTAAACAGGTCGTTTGGCTTACCAGCCATTACCCATCTCAATTACACTGAAGCCGTCTTCAGTCAACATTTCGGCAAACCGCTGTATAGATGCAGATGGCCAGATGGGGAAATGAAATTGATGTGTAGCCGTAATTTCCAGAATTGGTATAACCAGCATCGTAATATTTCTTTACCAAAAATGATTATTATTAACAATAAAAAGAATCATTATCACAATATACTGTTACCTGGGAGGTTCAGCCAACTAAGTGTGAACCTCTGATAACTATTTTGTTCATTAGGGATATAAAGGAAAAGCCAATGTCACTTAACATTACTCCAGAGCTGTTGAAGCAAGCACAGGAGGGTGAGGTTAATCAAGAAGCTTTTATTGACAGCATCAGGCAATCGTTACCTTATGCCTTTGGAGTTGTGGAAGACCTGGCCAAGCAATTGGCACAGGGTGAAGCGCAATGGGTAGAGCATTCGGTACCACCACCAACTGAGCAAGATCGAGCCCAGCTATTGCGGATGATAGGTGGGGATGCGATTCGTGGTGCAGTCGAACGTTATTTCGGGATCAAGTTAGCCTTTCAAAACTGCCACAAAACCGCTATATTTCGTCCAGAAGCCTTAGAATCACCTGCTTATCAAGACTTTATTTCTATTAGGAGTCAAATTCTGAACCAGACACCAGAACTGATCGATTGCTAAAACTGAGCTAGAGGCTCTAGCTACTAGAGCCTTCCTAGCCTTTCCACTCTGATTCAGGAATATCTGCACTCACAAATATATTCCTCAGTGTTCCAATCGGTAAGTCTCGTCCTTTGTGATACGGAACAATAACTTGAAGGTTTTGTTGAGAGTTGCGCCACTTCCGATGGCTACCCTTCTGGCTAATCAGATCGAAACCGTACCGAGCAAGGATGGCCTCAACTTGTCTAGCATTCATTCGGCGAATCCGATCGCCCATTAGATACTAACCTCGCAAGTCACAGAACCTTCCGGCAGCTCAAGGGGGGCAGGTTCAAGGTAGAGCTCAATAGCCTCACGCATATTTTCTATTGCTTCTACTTTAGTTTCACCACAGGAAGTACAACCAGGAAGTTCGGGACACCAAGCTGCCCAGTCTCCGTTATCTAGATCAGGCTCAAGAATGACTCTCCATTTCATCAGACTTCTCTCTAAACTCAGTATTAAAATTGGTAAGCACTAAGCATTCAGCAAATAAGCTGAATGCTTAATACTGATCGCTGAGAGCTAAACTAGAATAGAAGATTAAATAATCTAATTGGTAATTCAATTAGGTTGAAAATACCGCTAGCAGGTCTCGCAATCCTTTCAACATTGTCCGCAGTTTTTGCGACACCATCGCGTTTAACAATAATCACATCATTAGGCTGCAAGGTCGGATTAGTTTCCTCGTTAACTGGAGCCGTAAAATCGATTTCAATGTCTCTTTTTTCAACTGTGCCATTGCGATTCAGACGAACTAATTCGACAGAACCCTTTTCAGCACGAACGTCATCAAATCCCCCAGCTGCAAGCAAGGCTTCATTCAGAGGAGAATTGGGCTTGACTTGGACATTACCAGGTCGTTGAACTTGACCAACCACATTGACGGGGATGGCAGCAGCAGAAAGGTTGGAATCTGCTAATGCCAATGCTACCTCTGGAGCAATTTCGTCAGCTTTGGTGACAAGAATTGTATCTCCCTCCTTTAAGAGGATATCCTGAGTTAGGTCACCCTGTCGCAACAATTGCCAAAAATCCAAGGCAATTTCTTGTTGTGTACCCCCTTGGGTCAAACGTCGCACTTTAACCTGGCGAACATTAGCGTCTTGGGTAATGCCTCCAGCGATCGCGATCGCTTGAGTTACAGTTGGTGGTGCATTGGTGCTACGGATATCAGCACTACCGATGTTAATGTTATTATTACCCAGAGTTTCTCCCTTGACCACATAAGCTCCTGGGTTAACCACTTCCCCTACCACAGCCACTTGAATCGGACGGCTGGCATTAGCTGCAAAACTGGCATTGGACAATAGACGGGTTTGCTCTGGGTTGATAGCAGTAGTAGTTCGGAGCAAGATTTCATCCCCATCCCGCAAGGTAACATCCTGCCTGATATCACTTCTATTAATCAATTGCTGGAGATTGATATAATAAGTATTGCGCTGCCCAGAGCCTTCAAGACGCCGAAGTTCTACTTGCTTAACGTCTGCTGTTAGGGTAGCCCCCCCAGCCAAATTAATCGCTTGAGTCAGGGAGGGAAATTGCTGTCCTTCATTCAGACCCATGGTGTAGGCTCCAGGGCGACTCACTTCCCCAGCCACGGAAATTTTTAAAGGACGGGGTTTCACCAGACTCAAGGAAACTACTGGGCGTTTGATGTAAACTGAAAAGGCACTGGTGACGAGTTCGCTAGCTTGATCGAGAGTTTTTCCCCTTACAAATACACTACCAATCAAGGGTAAGTTAAGGGAACCGTTCACCAGTACTTGATACTGACCACTGTATTCATCAACATCAAAGATATTCAGGGTAAGAACATCTCCAGCATCAAGGGTATAAGCTCTGTCTGGTGGTAAAGAGTTACGCACAGGGGGTGTGGCTGCTGATACCGTGTTACTCTGATTCACCTTAATGAAGTCAGCAATGGATGGTGGAGCTGGTGCCTCGCTCGGGGATGGTGGAGCTGGTACCTGGCTCGGGGATGTTGAAGCTGGTACCTTGATTGAAGGAATTTGAGCTAGGGTAGGTTTAGGTAGGGTAATAGCGGAAACCACCAGTAAGCTTACACCCACAACTGGTCTAGTCAATTGTGGTATAATACTGTGATTCTTAGCAATTTCGCTTAATATCTCTTGGGGTCTTTTTTTCCCTAGGTTAACTGTATTGATCATAAACATATTGACTCTTGCTAGATAAAGACACACTAAATTGTGCAGAAAATCCGGAATATGTTGTGACTCAAGCCACCTCACCAATGTGTTTAGGGTTGTTTAGGGTTCATTGACGCTTCCCTTGGCCTGTCATTTGTAATTGGTTATTGGTAAGCATTCAGCTATCAGCTATCAGCTATCAGCTATCAGTTATCAGCTTATGGGCTATGGACAGGCTAATTGAGGTGCTTATGGGCATAGGGTAAGCAAAGGGAACAGCTTTTGAATAAGCGATGCAAAGGTGCGACCCGTGGCGAATTTAATTACGGGTCAAACGCACCTAAGCGGTCTTGGGGGTTCCCCCCATGAGGGACTGCCGTGGTTTCCCCCACTCGCGCTTTGCATCAAGACAACAGGTAAGCATTAGTTTAATCTGAGTTATGGAAAGCTGAACGCGTAGCGTGAGCTTTTAGCTCACGGCTGACCGCTGACGGCTGAATGCTTACGGTTATTGGTGACGTTGATCTGGTCTAGTGTTTCATCTCTTGATAGGCAATTTATAGGTAAAGCGCACTCACTACTATGACGTCTCTGATTGTGGTTGGGATTGGATAACAATTGACAACTGAAAATTGGTGAACACATAGATTAGCCTGGTAGAGCAACATTGTTAAAGAGCCGTTATCGGTTTGTTCTACTTAGAGGATACTCGTAGCTGGAAAGTTCCCCATCTGACCAACTGCTGCTATAAGTAATTAGTCATACTTAATTCTTAATACCCACATAATAGCACTGACACCAATCTGTTACCCTTTGCCAACTCTAAGTCAGCAGGTTATACTTGACTAGTAGTTTGCTATTCATCAAGACAGAAGGGGGTCTTATTTTTTTTTTGTGACGATTTAAAATAGAACAAAATTTATTTAATAACACAATAGATTTCGCTGCAGTTGTCGTGAACAGGTAACAGGGACTAATAATTGATTAAAACAGTATCAAGAAAATATTTTTTAAACAAAAGTTATTATTAAAATAATAATTATAAGTTATGCTATAATAGTTTTATTTACCTAGGTAATCAACTAAATCCTATCTAGATTTAGAGCTGGCATCGCGTTTAGATATTGCCGACACTAACCTTAATCTTTCACTCATAATCTACCTATTTATATCTATCCATATTTATCCAGAAATGAATTAGTATTAGCCATACCTTAACGACAATCTAGGATGATTAACTGAATTTCAAAGACTGTCGTTCAGGGCTATAAATTGGCATTATTCTTCTTTATTCATTGTACACATCGATTCATGATATCTAACATTGATAGTTAATTATATCATGACATGAATCGTTTATTTACTGAGAAAAGTTAATGAAAAAGGCACTGGTTTGTGGAGTATCTGGTCAGGATGGAGCATATTTAGCAAAATTGCTCTTAGACAAAGGCTATACTGTCTGTGGCACCTCACGGGATGCTCAAATGTCCTCCTTTAGGAACTTGGTGTATTTGGGTATCCGAGACCAAGTTAAGTTGGAATCAATGACACTGACGGATTTTCGTAGTGTCTTGCAAGTGCTGACAAAATTCCAACCCTATGAAGTCTACAACTTGGCGGGGCAAAGTTCAGTGGGTTTGTCTTTTGGACAACCGGTAGAAACCCTAGAAAGCATAGCGACTGGCACGATTAATTTACTAGAGGCAATTCGCTTTACTGGTGCTCCCATTAAACTCTATAACGCTAGTTCTAGTGAGTGCTTTGGGGATACTGGAGAACAAGCCGCTGATGAACAGACTCCCTTTCGTCCCAGAAGTCCCTATGGTGTTGCTAAAGCAGCAGCGTTTTGGGAAGTAGCTAACTACCGTGAAGCCTATGGGTTATTTGCATGCTCTGGTATTTTATTTAATCATGAGTCTCCCCTACGACCAGAACGATTTGTGACCCAAAAAATTGTTAGTGCTGCTTGTCGGATTGCTAACGGTAGTCAAGAGAAGCTTCGTTTGGGCAATATGGCAATTAAGCGTGACTGGGGTTGGGCTCCTGAATATGTTGAAGGAATGTATTTAATGCTACAGCAAGACCAGCCAGATGATTATGTAATAGCAACCGGGGAGAGTTATAAATTAGAAGATTTCGTGGCAACGGCGTTTGCTACAGTTGACTTGGACTGGCAAGACCATGTGGTGACCGATAGCAGCTTGTTCCGACCAACTGATTTGGCTTTAGGGAAATCTAACCCAGCTAAGGCAAGGGATAAGTTAGGCTGGCAAGCCCAATACAAAATGCCGGATGTGGTGCGAATGATGGTGGAAGCTCGGTTGGAGAGTTTGTCTGAGTGAAGGCTTGCATGGTTCGATGCAAAGGTTGACACTCCCCGTCCCAGAAGAACGGGGCTTTAAACCCATTTTTTTTGGTAAAGGGTAAAGGGGAAAAAGGGACTGGGGACTGAGACGGTGATCTAACTGGTGCTGCTGATATAACTCTGTCCCCATTACCCCATCACCCCATCACCCCATCACCCTATCAGCAGCCTAAAATCCTCGTAGGGAAAAGGAGGTATTTTGGGCTACCTGTAGGGCTTGGACTAGTTGACCTAAAGAATATTTCAAATGGGAGCCAGCATCCACTGCTACCCAGCCTTGGGGAGTGGCATGCCGCCATTCAAAGTGTAGGTGGGGACCAGTAGAATTACCGGTGCTGCCAACGCGGCCAATTACAGTTCCTTTTTGTACCCATTCCCCAGGTTGGACAAAGATTTCTGAGAGGTGAGCGTAGCGGCTTTCTTGGGAACCTTCCTCATGGCGCAGCATAACGGTCAAACCGTAGCCACCTAAGAAGTCAGCTGTTACTACTTCACCATCAGCCGCAGCAACAACCGGTGTACCTAGGGGTGCTGCTATATCTGTACCAGCGTGGAAACGGCGATTACCGGAAATCGGATGAATCCGCCAGCCGAATAGGGAGCTAATGGCAGAAGGAATGGTTACGGGGAACACAAAGCTGGATTGCCTGAAATTGGCCAGTCCTGAGGGTCGTTGGGTGAGATTGTAGTAGGCTAAGGCTGTAGGAAGTTTACGGACAGACCGATTCCGCCGAGCAACGCTAATCCCACGAGGAACCCATTTAGCTGGACGAGTTTTGGCAGGTTTAACCCGATTAAATCTGACCGGTTGAACTGAATTATATGAATTATATCTGACTGGTCGAACCGGATTATATCTAGCAGTTTGAGTACTAATTACTCGTGGTCTGGGTAATTGAGTTACTCTACTGTTCCGTCTACCTCCAGAGATAGCAATTGGTTGACGCCTCGGGGCAACACCACAATTCCCCCTGAGTTGCCCATTTCTGGCTACAGTCCGACAACCCCTTGACCGTTCAGTTAAAACAACTGCCGAGGGGGGAGTGTACCGTTTAGTGGCACCAACATTGTAGTTTGTGCGGTCAATATAGCTATTTTTAGCAGCCGCTTTTGGAACTCTAGGCTGTAATGCTACTGGATTGAGCTTGACTTTGGGTGGCTTGGCGACAGTGGCTTTAGCTGGTACAGAGAATTGGGTTCTACGCTGTACTGGTTTGACTGCGATCGCTTTTGTCCGGACAGATTTCCTAGCTGGTGGAGCAATCGGTTTCTTAACCTTGATAGCCACGGAGGGAGCTACTGATTTCCGGGCAACTTTTGGTGCTGGTGGAGCAATGGGTTTAGTGACCTTGGTTGCTGCTACTGCTTTTGAAGCAGCTTTTGCTGGGGCTGGTTTGGCCACTGGCACAGCTGGCACAGCAAAGGAGCTTGGGGCTGTAGGTTTTGGCTTTGCAGCAATAATAGTTGGATCAAATGCTGCTTCGGTTATAGATTTGGTAGTCGTGTTGACTGATACAGCTTCTATGGGTGACTGAGTTTTTGCCACAACCATACCGCTGCTGAGGACACCAATACTACTCATCACACTCAGTCCATGGATGAGTTTTGGGCATCGGTAGAAAATGCTATACAGAGTGCTACCAGGGGAGTTTTCTTTGGTCATTTACGACTCACTAAAAATAATTACTACACAGTTATACTCGCGCTTGTTAGCTATCAGCCATAATTCCGGCGTTGCGTCAGTCTTGGAATGAATAGGAGTAGAGTGGGCATCCTGCCCGCCCGGAAACTTTAACAGGCAAGATGCCTGTTCCACGCCTGATGCCCATTCCACAGGTGCGACCCAAGGGCGATTTACTCGCCCTAGGAGGCGCGCACCTAATCTTAAAATCATTCCATTATTAAGCAACGCCATAATTGCTGTTTTGTTGATTAGTTGATTAACCTTAATCGCTGTTTGTTAATGGTTAACCTTTAACGTTTGACCCTTAACCATAAGAGTTCTCAACAACTACGATAGCCAAGACTGATTGTACCGGGCTTGAGCAAAATTTCTTTTGGGGTCGGAGTATCGTGTAGATGCACTCGCAGTTCGCCCCTAGGGGTTACCCCTGTTATGATGCCTCGATTTCCTTCTACCATGACCTGGCTTCCTTGATAATTGAATAGCGCTAGATATCGTGGTAGCAAACTATTCATTCCTTCCTCTGACCAGAGTTGATATCCGGACAGTAGTCCTTGTAAAACAATCGCAGCCAGCATTTCTATAGAAGTCACAGTGGCAGAGGACTCGGGTTGCCAAAATGAGTGCAAATTGATGCCAGATTCTGGCACGTCATTGCTCCAGTTGATTCCGACACCCATAACTGCTTTGGTAATTTGACCCTGTTGGACACGGGTTTCTGTTAGAATACCTCCGAGTTTGCGTCCCTTAAGTAGTAGGTCATTGGGCCACTTCAGAGACACTGGTATGGCGTAAGCTCTCAAAGCTGTAGCAATTCCCCAAGCACTACACATGGTTAGCTGGGCGCTGTCCAATGCCTGTAACTTGGGAGCTAAAGCTAAGGATAAGTAGAGTCCACCTTTTGGAGATTGCCATTGTCGTCCCCACTGTCCCCGCCCTGCTGTCTGTTGCCCAGCAATAACCATAGTGGGAACTGTTGCTCCTTGTTTGAGCAATTCCCAAAGGGTTTGGTTGGTTGATGGAAGAGTGTCAAAGACCTGTAGGGGAATTGGTGGGAATTGCCCCATGCCTGGGGAGTTGAGGGGCAACTTTTCCCTTACTGCTTCCAGAGCAATTTCAAACGCTTGTTGATTAAATGAGCTTTTATTCATTTAAATGATAAGCTCACGTAAATGATTATCTAGCGTGAAGGACATTTATCTCGGCAATAGACTTCTACAGATTTAATTGTCGCTGAGTCGCGATAGTTCTGGGTTTGGTTATATTCTTTCAAGGGTGACGCATAAATCCCAGAAAACCGATTATTAGTATCATTGGCGGCTACTCCCATGCGGAAGGCTATATCTTCTGATAGGTTGGCGAAATTGACGTATTCCCTGGACTCACTGGCATAGTTAAAGGACAAGGTAGCGTCACCGTAGGCTTGCTCAGCTAGTTTAAGGGGTGTGCCAGGAGCAACACCTTTGGTGGTACGATAGTTAGAATTTGTGGTGAATAACACTTCGATTACGCTTGAATTCCCCATAGGTGTCCCCATCGGGTAAAGAATATAATATTGGGGTTGTCCTGATTGGATAACTGCGATCGCATCGAAACCGACAATAAACGGTGACTTCACCTCAAATTTTGCTTTATCCCCTAGGGATTGTTTCAGCTGTCCCAAGGTCATTCCCAACTTAGCCGGTCCAATTCCCTTAGCAGAGATAGTAAAGGCATCTGATGCCGGTGGAGACAGTTTGGCTGTGGACTTTGAACTGCCAGATTTAGATGTGTCCTCTAAATTAGGCGGGCTTGGCATCGGTTGGGAAGTTGTTGTGTTCTTGGTTGGTGGCGGCGGCTGACCACAGCTCATCAGCACCATCAGCAAACTCGTGATTAACCATCGAGATTTCATCAAAAATTCACGGCTGGATACTCCCCTGACACCCCATTGGGGTTAAACCTGAGAGGTTGGGCCGCGCCTCCTACAAAACAATTAGTTGATCAGTTAATGAACATTTAACGTATATATTTTAATTCATCACTGTTTGTTGACGATTGACGGTTAACTGTTAAATGTCAATATTAACTCTCAACAAAAACAACTAGCTATTTTCCTGAGTCAATAATTTTTTCCCGAATTATTTGTGCCGTAGCCGGAGCAAGGAGTACACCATTGCGATAATGACCTGTTGCTAGCCAAACATTATTGTAACCAGGGAGTTGATCAATGACAGGGGCAGGTCGTCCTTCTGGACGAGGGCGTAACCCGTACCATGTGTGGATAATCTCTGCTGTGGCGAGAGGAGGGCAAAATGCGATCGCATTCTGTCTGACCACCTCCAGTAACCCTGGTTGTGCTTCCACATTCCCTGCATCATCGGGAAACTCAACCGTTGCGCCCACCCAGTAGTCTTGCTTACCTACTGGCAAAATATGAACATCATCACGAGTAATCACTGGCTGAAAATCTTCATATCCCATGGGCTGGGGCAGCCGCAATTTTACTCCTTGTCCCAGTACTGGTTTTAGAGTCAGAGGCAGATCTCGACTAACTTGCAAGTCTTGTGGTTGGAGCATCTTAATCAGTCCAGATGAACCTAACCCAGCAGCCACTACTAGCCAATCTATCTCTAGGGTTCCAGCATCGGTATAGATTTGGGAGCAATTGAGAGAATTGTTGAGATCGGAACCTATGGATTCAAAGCCTTTTACTGTGATTCCAAAATTAAACCTAACCCCATTAGCCTCAGCACCAGCCACTAATACTTGGGTTAGGGCAGTTGGATCAATTTGTAGGTCTTGGGGAGAATAGATGCCAGCAATAAATTTATCTTCACTCAGCTGAGGGCAACGGTGCTTAACTTGGGGAACATCCCAAATTTCTAATTGCCAACCTTGGGAGAGGCGAGTTTGTACTAGTTTTTCCCAAGAAGCCAAGTCTTCTCCAGGCAAACACAGCTTCAAGATACCGTTGCGATTGACTGGAATCTGGTATCCTGTGAGTGCCTCTAATTCAGGAATCAGGGTCTGATAGCGCTGGATACTGGCTTGCCGCAGCTGCCACGCCCTACCCTTCACTTTCTTACTAATGGCACCCATCAGTACCCCTAAAGCAGCACCAGTAGAGCCTTGTGCTGGCAGATGCTGGTCGAGGACAGTGATACTTAGCCCATTTACCCGACTAAGTTCATATGCGATCGCTGCTCCAACGATACCGCATCCAATAATAGCGACTTTACTCACAATTTTATCGATTATGAAGTATGAAGTATGAATTATGAATTATGAAGTGTTAATTATGAAGTGTTAATTATGGTTATGGATAACGTTTTTAGTCAACCTGAATTGGAATGGTACTGAGTTAAGATTCCTGATACCCGTGCCTAGTTAGGCTACCAAAACTTCCTGAAATGTGAGAGCCTCCCTTTTATAAAGGTAGGGGGAAACAGAGAGACTGGAAATATCGGCGTCGTGTTCATCTTCTCTCTTCCCCAGCTTTCTAACAATTCTCCAACACTGGTATTTGATTCTTTAGCTGATAATTGAAGCCATTTCCACGCAGTCCCAGTAAACATTAAACCAGTCAACCAAACTGTATGGGGCTTTTTTAATTCATCATAGTGTACGGGTATCCCCCTCATTATTTTTCTAGTTTTCCGTTGATTTGTTGTTGACATAATTAGAACAGGCGTCTATACTATATATGCTAAAAATTACAAAAATGTGGTAACAATTGTACAAGACAATTCCAGTAAAAGCTAATTTTTCATACGAGGAAAGAGCTTTCTGGGAATTTCAGTGTAAAAACGCTAATAGTTTATGGAATTGCGCTACTTATTACTCCAAGCAAAAGCATTACAATTGGTTAGAACAACAATCAGAAGCTTATACGACTTATTGGAGAGATGACATATTGCGCTACGGTTGGAAGACTTATAAATGTAGTATTAAATACCCAGAGCTTTGTAAGGAGCTGAAAGACAATCCTCATTACAAAGCTCTGGCTGCCCAATCGGCGCAACAGACTCTTAAATCGGTAGCCGAGTCAATTACAAGTTACAATCAACTTGTCGGACTCTATTACAAGGGACAAGTTGATAGACCAAGGCTTCTTAGATATCGAAAGAAAGGAGGATTGGCTGCTGTCACATTCCCGAAACAGGCCATTACCTATAAAGAAGGTTTGTTTTACCCTTCTATAAGTAAAGAAAGCAAGCCGGAATTGCTTACAGAAATTGTTTTGGAACCTCCAGATTTTATAGATCCAGACTGGGTGAAAGAAGTTGCAGTTCGCCCGTACCTGGGACAACTGTGGATTGATTGGGTTATTGATGACGGGAAGCAACCAGTAGAGAATAATCCAAATCTTGATTACTCTCAAGCCTGGAGTTTTGATCATGGTGGCGATAACTGGTTGACTGGAGTTTCGACCCAAGGAAAGAGCCTGATAATTGATGGTCGTAAACTTAAGTCAATGAACCAAGGTTATGCTCGTCTAGTGGCAAAATACAAAAGTGGTAAGCCAGATTTTTACTGGGACAGCAACCTAGACCGCGTTCAGCGTAAGCGCAATAATCAGATGAGAGACGCGATAAATAAAGCGGCCAGGTTTATCATTAACCGATGTCTTAGTGATCGCGTTGGAAATTTGATTGTTGGTTGGAATGAGCGCCAAAAAGATTCAATTAATATAGGAAAACGAGGTAATCAAAATTTTGTAGTCATCCCAACAAAAAGATTAATCAATAGGCTTGAGCAACTTTGTCCTGAGTATGGAATCAAGTTGACAATCACTGAAGAAGCGTACACCAGTAAAGCGTCTTACCTTGACGACGACAGCCTCCCAAAACATGGTGAAAAACCCAAAGGATGGACACCGTCGGGAAAGCGGGTAAAACGTGGTTTGTACAAGTCTTCTAAAGGCCACCTGATAAATGCGGATTGCAATGGTGCCGGAAATATTGCTAGAAAAGTAGCCACACAGTTAGGTCTTGACCTGACCAAGGTGGGTAGGGGAGCTTTGACACTCCCGCATCGATATGATCTGTTCACATACTTGTCGAGATCATATCGAAATAAAGGTGTTCGCGAAGCGTCGCCTTCGGCGATAGCGGCACGGGTTCACCCTGCCGCGTAACATCCTTATAGAATCCCCCTCTTTTAAGTGGGGGAGATGTCAACTAGCCTAGGAAACATTGATTTTATCTTTATTTCCCAAAGAGCGAATTTGGTTTTTGTAGCCCTAGGATGTAAGCCTTCAGGGTCTAAAGCACGAGCCATTTACCATCAGTGAGCCACCAATAACCCCATTTCACAGGTTACACTTCACAAGTCACACTTCACAGCTTAAACTTCATCATTCATACTTCATAACTTTTTAACTAGTGGGAATGAGTTCCAAAAACTCATCAAAGTTTTTCAAAGCTGCTTCGTAGTTTTTGAGTGCTAGCTGGGAGTTGCGCTCTACAGAAGCTTCGTCAATTTTCACCAAAGATTTCAACAATACTTCAGCCGCTTGCTTGGCTGCTTTCTGGTCTTTGGGAAGAAGTTGACCAGCCAGATAGTTACTGCTTCGCCCTAGATCTCCTAACGGACCATGGATAAATGAACTGACATCTACCCAGTTTTCGTCTTGAATGTTGGCTTCGAGAACTGGCATTTTCTCGCGAAGCTCAAGCACTCTAGTAGCACTTGTCTGGATTTGGGCAATTTTTTCAGGGGTGTAGGTAGGAGCCTTGGTGGCACTTGGGCTACCACAGCTGACCAAAAAGGTCATCACCATTGCCAGAATCACAGTCAGAATAGACCGATAACTTCTCATCATCATTGTTTGTTCGCTAGCCAACCGCTCGGGAAAACGAATTAAGGTTCGTCAAGTACTATAACCCAATATTGGTCACATCACACGCAAAGTTTAATACCCAATATGGCACCTTGACCACTGATTATGTCAAAGCTTACCCACCCAAGCAGGATTTTGAGCAATATCTTGGTTGGCGAAATACTAATCAATTCACGATCTGCTTAGGTAGACGCTGCTGGGAGTATGTCAACTTTATAATTAGGACTATATTCAGGAAGATACTCTAACTCTAAATGAATATTCGGCAGTTTTTATTATAGTTTTTATTTATAATATGCTTTTTTGTGAAAACTTGCATTGTCTAAAATCATGATTGTTTTAGGGTTTTTTTAGCAAAATGTTCTTTTTTATTTACCGCTTATACTCATTTATTGACTATTTATTAATAAAAAAAAATAAAATAAAAATAAGTAATTTCGTGAAATTACTTATTTTTATTTTATTTCAGACATGAGTGTTTTCACTATTGCTATTGCTATTGCTATTGCTATTCTTTTTTTTTAGTAATATAAAAGCAAGTAATTCTTTTGCCAAAATCTATAATATACAGGGTGTTTAACAGCTTTTAAATCTACACAACTTACAAATACTTGATCCCTTTTACAAAAAAAACATGACTAACATTTTTTAAAAATTATCTTTCGTTGCCACAAGTGCAGTTCTTTGCTTCACTGTCATTCATGCTAATCCTGTTAATGCAGCTTCCATGATTTATGATTTTGAAGTTAGTATATATTCAGGTTTTTTAGATGGTGAAACCTATTCTGGTTCTTTTGAGTTTGATGATTCAGGATTAACGGGAATACCTCGCAACGAATTTTTATCAGTCTCCAATATCAGTTTTGACTTTGATGGTGTTAACTACACTGAAACTGATGGTTTATCCGATCCTAAAGCTGTATTTTTCAATGGTGATTTCTTCGGGTTGAGTTGGTCAGATGATGAATTCTCTTTTGTAGCCGGTTTCTTTGAGCTTGGTGAAGCTTTCTTTGTATACGATATTCCTCAAGAATTTGCTCAAGGAGACATTGCATACACTTTACGTCCAGATACCCCAGCATCTACACCAGTATCTACACCTGAACCAACTGCTCTTTTCAGTTTGTTAGCTTTGGGTGCTACAGGTTGCAGTGGTGTTTTGAAAAAGAGAAAGTAAACATCATTATCAAAAAATACCAGATATTTTTTCAATAAATATCTCAAAAAAATAATGTAGGGATGTTTTATGGAGCGCTGGGGAGGTGACATGCAAGCTACAATCCTTACTGGGTAATATGTTCAGCCCATCTGTTAATTCAGGCGCGCTTTCCGCATCTAATTATTAAATTCGCGCTTTGGTGCGCGCCTCCAAGGGCGCGAGGGATTGCTCGCGCCCTTGGGTCGCACAGCTAGGAGTGGGTTAATGGGAGCAGGGAGCTTTGCAGCAGGGAGCAGCGATACAGCGCTATATTTGTTAATGCTTTTTTCCGTTGCAGCCCAGTCTGAGTCTGCTGTAGACTGATAATAAGCAGGTGCACAAAATTAATTACACATTTTTCAAAACTCAAAGCCTTACGATGTAAGGGTTACAGAGATTGGTAGTAGGCAATTAATTTTGTTTAGGTGCTTAATAAGACAGAACCTATTGGCAAAATGAGCTATCATAATATTATTACAATCGAACCGGATAAGCGAGGTGGTAAACCTTGTATTCGGCAGATGCGAATAACCGTTTATGACATTTTAGGCTGGCTAGCAGCTGGTATGTCTCACGCCGAAATTGTCGATGACTTTCCAGAATTGACCGAAACGGACATTAGAGCTTGTCTAGAATTTGCTGCTGATCGCGAACATCGTTTAGTTGCTTCGGTAAGTACTCCTTGAAACTCCTTTTTGACCAAAATCTAAGCCATAAACTGGTGGCTCGACTAGCAGATCTTTTCCCTGATTCGAGCCATGTTCAGTTTCATGGTCTGGCAGAGAAAACGGATACTGAAATCTGGGAATTTGCTAAAGCAAACGATTTTTGTATCGTGACTCAAGATGCAGACTTTGCGGAAAGAAGCCGTTTGTATGGTTATCCACCTAAAGTACTGTGGCTACGTTGCGGTAACGCACCCGCCAAACAAGTGGAAGCTCTACTGCGCTCTGGCGCAGAAGCAATTCAAGAACTTTTAGATAACTCCAAACTGCATTGCCTAGAATTGCACTAAGTCTAAGATCGTAGTCCAGTAGGGTGCGTGATAAGACGGGCTCCCTCTGATTTTCTAGGTAGCCAGTATTGGGACAGTCCGTCCCGTAACGCACCACTGGATCAAACAGCATGGATTGAGATGCATCCCTTTTATAGTGACCTGTAGACGATTACAGCATCTTGAACATTAGTATTAGTAAGTGGCTCCCATCAAATTACTAATCGTGACAATTTGGCAACAGACTCAAGCATTGGATAATAAGGGTTTGACTGATTACAATCTAAACCATTATTACCAATTAACTCTCTAGAATAATATTTGCGACCTCGACTATATTAACTAGACATTCGGTCAATGTAGGCGAAGCTTTGATGAAGTATTACTGAGGTTTTATTAATGTTAAGTTAAGCAGGGCTTTCACATTTCATCATGAAGGGCTAACAAGCATCCGGTAACCCTGGTGAGATCTAGTAAGTAGGTGGATTTAATTGTCCGTAAAGTAAAATAGCGATTAAAATTTAAAATGCTGAAAACCTTTTGAATACAGGCTTCCAGCTTCATTATCGACTTATAAATTTTAACGTTTATTGATGCCTACCTAGCCTATAATTTGGAGCATCTACATTAAATGGATAATGGGCGGAGCATGCAGGGAAAATATTTCTTAGGATTGCTTAGGATTGGCAGCTTAGCAGCTTTCATAGTTGGTAGCCAGGGGAGGATTAATGCTCAAGTGCCGCCACACTTAGTATCATCTACTTGGAGCGGTGACTATTCACTATCGATTAATGGACAGACCTATGAAAACATCCCGATTTCCGTCCAGTTAGATTTTTCACTTACTGACGTGACGGGAAACTGGTCAACTGGTACTGGTATATCTGGATCTGTAGCGGCAACCTTTGGGGATGACTCGGAATGGAAGGTAGACTCTGGATTGGGCAAGGATGGTATCTCTACCGTTGACAGACCTGGAATAACAGCTCCTTTCGATGTGCCTGGGACTGTCCCGACCTGCTTGAGTAACTACAAAGGATATGGGACATTAGCCCCTAATACCCGAGAAATAACATTTAATTATATTGGCTACCACTGCGACGGCAGCAAAACAACGGGAGAGGGAACCTTGAAGCTGGTAGAGGAAGTGCAATCTTGGTATAACCAAGGTATAATTAAGAATTAGGGCTTATTCCTAAAGTCACGATGAAAACTGCAATTTCACTTCCAGACTCAGTTTTTGAAGAAGCAGAAGCCCTTGCTCAACAGATGGGCTTATCACGAAGTGAACTCTACCTAAAAGCATTAAAAGCTTATCTTAAAAGGTACAATCGCAATCAAATTTTACACAAGCTGAATGAAGTCTACTCTAAAGAGAATTCTGAGCTAGATCCAGTGATGGCAAAGATACAATTCATGTCTCTGCCTGATCAGGAATGGTAATGTGGTGGGCAAATCTGCCTGACCCAAAAGGTTCTGAACCAGGATATCGTCGTCCTGTCTTGGTAATTCAAGATGATCTTTTGGCAACTTTACACAAGTTAATACAGTGAGGTTTATTTTTGTCCAGGTACTTACACTTGGCGGAGAAAATCCCCAACCTGTCAATCTAATTTCCGCGATTGACCTTGGAAAGGCCACGCTACGCAAATGGTCACGCTACGCGATGTTGGAGCTGCTACGCGATCGCATTTCCCTACCACACCTGAACTCTTCCCCCTGTTCCCTATTCCCTATTCCCTGTTCCCTACAAAAATAAATTGCCAATTTTTATTTTTACCCTTATACTAGTAATATAGGAATAGTTAAAGGATAGTCCACTGATGAACAAGTGCGTTGGAACTACTGAAGCCGCATCTCTATTAGGAATTTCTTCTCGACGATTGCGCCAACTCCTAGAAAAGGGTCGCGTCCGGGGTGCCTATAAAAGCGGGAAATTCTGGATTATTCCTCTGTTCAACCATTTGCCACAAATTACTAAAGGTAATCGTGGACCCATTGGCAAATGGCGCACTAGTCGTCCCCCTGCTTTAGCGAAGATTAATGTCAATCGCAATCACATTGGCTCGAATATGAAGAAAAGCCCTCAAGACCGGAAGCCAGTGATTTCAGTAAAACGAAAGGGCACTAATCTCTACGGTAATGAGGTGGAAATCCTTGGTCCGTGTAAGATTGTGTATCAGCCGGATAATCCTCTCGATTGTGGCGCTCGTTTGTGGATTGAAACCTTTAGTGATATCCACTTTGTTTCTTGATGCAATAGCGAGTGGGGGAAACCACAGCAGTCGCTCATGGGGGAGACCCCCAAGACCGCGCTGCCTCCCCAAGACCGCGCTGCATCGCTGGTGGTAGTTTTCCGGCTAGTAGTTGAGTTGGTTATTGTAGAACGGCTAATTCCATTTACAATAGGCGGGTGTTAACCCACCCATGTAAATTTGTGTTATTAAGTTTAAGCTAGGATTCCCTAGCCTCAACTAACAGCTCTATCTGATGGATTAACACAGCTAAGCAAAGTATCGTAATTACCGTGATGCTTTCTTATGCTAATACTTATAGAGGTAGTCATTTACGATTTGCATCTAATCCCCAAGGCAAGTCATTCTCGATAACATTTCGAACATGCTCTTTGAAAGGACGATCAATTTCTTCGCTGAAAATCTCCAGTCCTTGTTTTTCATTAATAGAGGCAAAATCGCCTCGTCCCTCTCCAATTGTAGATACCCAAACCGCACCATCTTTTTCAATCACCTGTCTAACAACTCGACCTGGAAAAAGAGTATGAGTTGGTAACGTGTAGTTAATAGCCATAAAATCTTCTGGTTTTACCATTACTACGACCTTATCTTCAGTACCAAAGAAAAACCTCCCCAAGTTGTCCTTCCAACCTTCAACATTTAAGTCAACTACCATACAGTTTTTAACTGGATTGGACGCCTGTTTTGGTCTAGCAGGTGCAGTAAATCGAGCTTGTGACATCATCTCTGCAAAGACATTTTTTCGTGTGCATCCCTTGTCTCCAATCTCACAGATTTTATTGAATTGAATTATGTCATCCTTGTATTTAGTTGGATAAATATTAGGAAATGTAGAGTAATAATGATATCTGTCTTCTAAAATATTCTCATTATCTGATTTTGAGGTAAAAAAGGAATCATCCTTTAATATATCATTTCTAGCAATTCGATCTTCATTATCCTTGTTAGGCAAAACAAATGGATCATCAAAATTGTCTAGGTATAAGTGATCATTGAGCTTAAAACTTGGCTCATCGCAAGGAATGTTTTCCTTATACAAAGATTTTTCCCGATACAAAGGTCTTTTCCGATATCCTTGCGCAAAATACATTTGCTGATCTTCAGCAAACCTTAACTCATTATCTGAAACTAAATTCAGTGAAATATCTTCTAGGTCACATTCTGGATTACCTTCTTTTGTGCTCAGCACAATTGAGGAATCTGTTACAGTTTTAACTGTAAATTCACTCTTACATTCACTAGAAGTAAGCTTAAATACCCCCGTTGCTTCACCAGCTTGTGACTTATTAGCCAATGTCATAGTAACATACATTTTAGCTTTATCTTTCTGCCGAGTGAGATATCCTGACCATTCACCAAGAAACTTGTTGGGTAAAAGTGTATTTTCAGATACTACAACACCTGTATTAGAACAGTGAATAGTATACCACCATCGAGTGCCCTCATCACGATTACCAATTACCTTAACTCCCACATACTTCGCGTTATCGGGAAGGTTACCAATACGTTTAGTATCACGCCCTGACTTTGGTCCTACTCCGAAAATACGAGACCCTTCATAGAAAATTTCTAGTCTATCCGGAATACTATAAAATTCATACTCTAAGGCTACTTTTGGGTTTGTGCCTGGTGGGATCTTAAATAGGTCAGTCCGAACTTCGCTCGCTCCCTTGTAAGTATGCTTAACATTACATTGGACTGGAGCTTGACAACTAATTGATTGTATGGTTTGATTTCTGCTATCGGGTAGTAGAGAGTCTGCTAATGCTTCTCTACCGAAAGTTCCAGCCCAAGCCAACAGTCTTGCTTCATCAGAAGTACCTAATTGTGCTAGGTTTAAGTTCTTTAAATTAGCATTATCCAGTGTTGCTTGTAACAGTTGCTTAACATTGGATTCACATTTTTGTTTTCCTGTGTTCTTTAATGCTATATAATTTTCTGAGGGGTTAGCATTTGCTTGAGGCAAGGTTATGGTTTCTATGGGTTTCCCGGATGCACCATAAATAATAGCCTGACTATTGCTAAATTCAGCTTTAGTGCCATCAGCTAGAATAATCGCCTGCACTTTATTTTGGGTATCGTATTTAATTGTGAATTCAGATAACCGGTGTTTAATCTCTGATTCCTCTAGTGGGCTTTGTCCACCTACAACGGCTTTGGGTTTCGGAACTGAAACACCTTTAAAGGCAATCTCATAGATCCGAAATTCTTCTTCTGGTAAATTTACCTGCATCCGTTGTTCTGCCCCTGTGGATGGAGAAACGATCAGCACTTCGTTATATCCGGCAGAATAGGGTGTCTGTTGAATAACACCATAATCTTTGGCCAGGGCTCCAAACAGTAAATCTACTAACTCTTCAAGTGAACGGGGAATGCCATAGGGAATAATTCCATCTACTGCGTTATCAATCGTGTCATTTATCGCGTCTTCGATTTGTTCATTAATTCCCCCAGGAAGTTTAGGAACTTTAACCTTTGGAATAAGATCGTCTAAACCAAAGGCCCAGGTGTAATTGGCTGAAAACACTATGGATAATGTGACTAAGGATGACCGAAAGATTAGCTTTAGGATTGAGAACTTGGTTCGGGATACTTGTGCCATGATCAGTGTGTAGGAATGGAACAATTATCTGAAGAGATATCTGATAGAGACCTTGAGCGTTATGATAAATCTTCTAGATATAGAGCACCTGGAAACTGAATCTGTAAATCACTGGAAGCGTTATCTGGCTGTTCAATAATTTGGTTGGATTGTGTCAGTCCAGTAGGGTGCGTGATCAGACGGGCTCCCTCTAATTTTCTAGGTAGCCAGTATTGGGACAGTCCGTCCCGTAACGCACCACTGGATCAAACAGCATAAATTGAGATGCATCCCTTTTAGATTGACCTGTAGACGATTACAGGATCTTGAACATTAGTATTAGTAAGTGGCTCCCATCAACTTACTAATCGTGACAATTTTTAAACAGACTTAAGCATTGGATAATAAGGGTTGGATTGATTACAATCTCAAATCAAATTATCAATCAGATAGTTAATATAATATTTTCTACCTCGACTATATTAACTAGACATACACTCAATGTAGGCGAAGCTTTGATGAAGTATTACTCAAGTTTTATTAATATTGAGTTAAGCAGGGCTTTCAGAGCTGATTTGTAAACTCGCTGTAATCCTTGTAGGATAAGGCTTGGGCTAAACTAGAACATTTGAACTATTTAATACCCAAAAGAAAATCATAGCAAGGTTTTCAGGCTTCTTAATATTTACTTTACAAATTAGCTCTCACATTTAATCATGAAGGGCTAACAAGCATCCGGTAACCCTGGTGAGATCTAGTAAGTAGGTGGATTTAATTGTCCGTAAAGTAAAATAGCGATTAAAATTTAAAATGCTGAAAACCTTTTGAATACAGGCTTCCAGCTTCATTATCGACTTATAAATTTTAACGTTTATTGATGCCTACCTAGCCTATAATTTGGAGCATCTACATTAAATGGATAATGGGCGGAGCATGCAGGGAAAATATTTCTTAGGATTGCTTAGGATTGGCAGCTTAGCAGCTTTCATAGTTGGTAGCCAGGGGAGGATTAATGCTCAAGTGCCGCCACACTTAGTATCATCTACTTGGAGCGGTGACTATTCACTATCGATTAATGGACAGACCTATGAAAACATCCCGATTTCCGTCCAGTTAGATTTTTCACTTACTGACGTGACGGGAAACTGGTCAACTGGTACTGGTATATCTGGATCTGTAGCGGCAACCTTTGGGGATGACTCGGAATGGAAGGTAGACTCTGGATTGGGCAAGGATGGTATCTCTACCGTTGACAGACCTGGAATAACAGCTCCTTTCGATGTGCCTGGGACTGTCCCGACCTGCTTGAGTAACTACAAAGGATATGGGACATTAGCCCCTAATACCCGAGAAATAACATTTAATTATATTGGCTACCACTGCGACGGCAGCAAAACAACGGGAGAGGGAACCTTGAAGCTGGTAGAGGAAGTGCAATCTTGGTATAACCAAGGTATAATTAAGAATTAGGGCTTATTCCTAAAGTCACGATGAAAACTGCAATTTCACTTCCAGACTCAGTTTTTGAAGAAGCAGAAGCCCTTGCTCAACAGATGGGCTTATCACGAAGTGAACTCTACCTAAAAGCATTAAAAGCTTATCTTAAAAGGTACAATCGCAATCAAATTTTACACAAGCTGAATGAAGTCTACTCTAAAGAGAATTCTGAGCTAGATCCAGTGATGGCAAAGATACAATTCATGTCTCTGCCTGATCAGGAATGGTAATGTGGTGGGCAAATCTGCCTGACCCAAAAGGTTCTGAACCAGGATATCGTCGTCCTGTCTTGGTAATTCAAGATGATCTTTTGGCAACTTTACACAAGTTAATACAGCGATGCAGCGCGGTCTTGGGAAGGCAGCGCGGTCTTGGGGGTTCCCCCCATGAGCGACTGCCGTGGTTTCCCCCACTCGCGCTTTGCATCAAGAAGTGAGGTTTATTTTTGTCCAGGTACTTACACTTGGCGGAGAAAATCCCCAACCTGTCAATCTAATTTCCGCGATTGACCTTGGAAAGGCCACGCTACGCAAATGGTCACGCTACGCGATGTTGGAGCCCCTACGCGATCGCATTCCTGATCACAGTTAGATGGGATTGACCTTGGTTAGGCCACGCTACGCAAATGGTCACGCTACGCGATGTTGGAGCCCCTACGCGAACGCATTTCCCTACCACACCTGAACTCTTCCCCCTGTTCCCTATTCCCTATTCCCTGTTCCCTACAAAAATAAATTGCCAATTTTTATTTTTGCCCTTATACTAGTAATATAGGAATAGTTAAAAAGGAGACAGCAGATGAACAAGTGCGTTGGAACTACTGAAGCCGCATCTCTATTAGGAATTTCTTCTCGACGATTGCGCCAACTCCTAGAAAAAGGTCGGGTGCGGGGTGCCTATAAAAGCGGGAAATTCTGGATTATTCCTCTGTTCAACCATTTGCCACAAATTACTAAAGGTAATCGTGGACCCATTGGCAAATGGCGCACTAGTCGTCCGCCAGCTTTAGCGAAGATTAATGTCAATCGCAATCACATTGGCTCGAATATGAAGAAAAGCCCTCAAGACCGGAAGCCAGTGATTTCAGTAAAACGAAAGGGCACCAATCTCTACGGTAATGAGGTGGAAATCCTCGGTCCGTGTAAAATTGTGTATCAGCCGGATAATCCTCTCGATTGTGGCGCTCGTTTGTGGATTGAAACCTTTAGTGATATTCACTTTGTTGGTGGTAGTTTTCCAGCTAGTAGCTGAGGGGATCAATATTTTTGGGAGTATTACTCTGATTGTTGTGTTGGTCTTCTTGTTCGTTATGGCTATTTGCTTTATCTAATTCCATTTCTATTGGGCAAAATGGAGGAGAGCGATCGCATCCTTTTGCCGCTGCAAGCAAATCGCCTAAATATTTCCCAAGAGTAAGAGTTATTTTGGTTAAATTGCTACCTTTTGCACTCCGTTCAATTGCTGCATCACTGTTTTAATCGGCACTAAGCGTCCAATAGTGGTATAGTAGCTTCCTCCAACTGGGGTTGTTGTGGAACGCTCTGGGAATTCGTCAATCCTTGGTAAAAACCATTCTCGTGTTGCTGGCATTGGTAAAAGATAGAGGGTGCGAGGGATAACGAAATAGTAGAATAGCCAATCTGCTTCAGTGTACATGAAACAGCCTGGAGTTTCTTTTTCCCGGTTACTGTCAGTCTCGAAAAAGAAGTTACCAGTCTTGTGCCAGCGATCGCCCTTAATTTCTACCAAAACTTTGCCTGTCTGGGTTGTCCAAATCAAGTCAATATCTCGTCTTTGAAAGTCTGGCATCTGCTCAACGTTTTGGACGCTGATGGTTTTTGACTGACTCAAGAGCCAGCTAGTGATATCAGCAGTTGCCTGTTTAGCAACCTTCATCCCATCATTCATGCTATAGCTCATAAGTCTAAATCTTCACTAATACAACTCAATTGTGGGAATGGAATTATTGATAATGAAGACAACTATAGCGTTTCTCGCACTTATGTGCTACAGTCTTTTTTGAAGCTGATTCCCTTCAAACCCTTTTTACTATTGCCTATTGCCTATTGCCTTATTTCGCTTCCATCCAATTTTCCCCAGCATGTATTTCCACAACCAAAGGAACACTCAACTTAACTGCTGATTCCATAGTTTCCCGAATGTTTACCTGCAATTCTTCCCATTCATCAGGGGGAATTTCAAAGATTAATTCATCATGGACTTGTAATAGCAACCGCGCCTGATATTTTTGTAACTCTTGATACAGATTAACCATAGCAATTTTGATAATATCAGCGCTAGAGCCTTGAATCGGGGAATTAGCTGCTGCTCTTAATGACCCAGCATCATAAGCATTCATACCCTTAAGTTGATCGAGATCAATCTGATCGAGAGGCTTACCTTGCAGCTTTCTAAGACTGTTACCACCAAAGCTAAAATAGCGACGGCGTCCGAGTATAGTTTCTACATAGCCTTGTGCGATCGCTTTTTTCTTGGTTTCCTCTAAATACGCAAACACTAGAGGATAGCGCTGGTTCAATCGATCAATAAATACTTTTCCTTGAGCTGCCGATACCTTAGCTTCCCGAGCAAACCGTTGTGCTCCCATGCCGTAAATTACGCCAAAATTAATTATCTTACCCAAGCGCCGCTCTTCAGCAGTAATGTCTTCTTTATCAAATAACATTTGCGCTGTCAAGGTATGGACATCGGCTTGAGTTTGGTAAGCTTCCACTAGCACTGGCTCTTGACTCAAGTGCGCTAGGATTCGTAACTCAATTTGGGAATAGTCAGCGGATACCAACAGCCAACCGGATTCTGGAATAAAACCCTTCCGAATCTGGCGACTAAAATCAGTACGAATAGGAATATTTTGTAAATTAGGACTAGAGGAGGATAGTCTACCAGTTGTGGTCACGGTCTGATTAAAATCCGTATGTACTCGTTTAGTATCGGAACGCATCAGTGCTGGTAAAGCATCCACATAGGTAGATTTCAATTTAGATAAACTACGGTATTCCAGAATAGCATCTACTACTGGATGGTCTCCTTGTAATTTAGCTAAGATAGTAGCATCGGTAGAGTAACCGGTTTTGGTTTTACGAGACTTCCTACGATCTAACCCTAGTTTCTCAAACAGTAACTGACTCAGCTGTTTAGGGGAACCTAAATTAAATTCTTGTCCAGCATCTTGATAGGCTTGCTGTTTAATTGCCACTAAATCCTTTTCCAGCTGTTGGGAGAACTGTTCCAGATAATCCTTATCAATACTAATCCCCTGGTATTCCATCTCAGCTAATACCGGTTCGAGGGGTTGCTCTACCTCTAGCAACAGTTTATGCAAAGGGGAGATTTTATCCAATTCTTCTCGTAATTTAGAAACTATTCCGAAGGTGGTATAAGCATCCATCCCACAGTAATTGGCTACCGTGGGAATGTCTAAATCTCCGATAGTTTTCCCTTTTGGAACTAAATCATCATAACTTTTTGCCTCTATTCCTAAATAGTGCAGCCCTAGGTCACTAAGTTTATGGCTAGTTTCGGGATTGAGTACATAACTAGCTAGCATCGTATCGAATACCACTCCTGCTAGCTGAATCCCGTTACAACGGAACACTAGTCGGTCAAATTTACTATTTTGTAAGACTTTGGGATAATCTGAGCTTTCTAAAATTGGACGTAGGGATTCTAAGACCATATCCTGGTCTAAGTTAGTCCCATCTTTATGACCGATAGGAATATAAGCAACATCAGTAAGTTCTTTTCCCCAACAACAGCCAATCCCTACCAACTGAGCATCCCGTGGTTCCAAATCACTAGTTTCTGTATCCCAAGCCACAGGATTTCCAGCATCGGTATAGTATTTTAGCTGTTCAACTAATTGATTGAGCTTGTCTACAGTATCGATAATTTGTGGTTGAATCGAACCAGTATTAGACCCTTGCTCTTGAAACTCTTCCGTTTCCGCTACACTGAAAAAGGAAATATCATCATCTTCCTGAGTATCAGTATCACTATCAGTATCGCTATCAGTATCACTATCAGTATTATTTGGGGCATTAGTTTGGATATCCTCTAGCACTACGCCACCAAAACGCTGCTGTAGTTTATCAATTTGACTGATAAATGTTTTTAACTCCAAATGCTCTAATAGCGGTTTGAGCACCTGAGGATCGAATCCTTGGAGCTGACACTGGTCTAAATCAATATCGATAGGAGTATCGAATCGCAATTGAGCCAAATAGCGAGCATGCTCAGCATCTGACTTACCGACTTCCAGCTTTTTCTTAACAGCACCCTTAATAGTATCAAGGGAAGCATAAATATTATCCAGGTTTTGGTATTCTTTGAGTAACTTAACTGCAGTCTTTTCTCCGATGCCCTTAACTCCAGGAATATTATCGGATGGATCCCCACAGAGGGCTTTATAATCTACGACTTGAGAGGGTAAAACTCCCAATTTTGCTTCTACTTCTTCCAAGCCATATTCCGCAGGTCCAACTGTAGCACCCCCTCTAGCAAAGGGACCACTGAGATATAAAACGGTAATTCCTTTATATGGAGCAACTAGTTGAAATAAATCGCGGTCGCCAGATACAATTTTGACACGATAGCCTTGATCAGTAGCTTGGTGAGCTAAGGTTGCTAATATATCATCAGCTTCATAACCAGGAGAAGTTATTACTGGGATTCTTAACCCTTGCAGTAACTGCTGGAGATTCTTTACATCTGGGAGGAAATCTTCTGGTGTTTCGGTGCGATTGGCCTTATAACTAGCATCGGCTTGTTGGCGAAAGGTGGCTTCTTTGGTATCGAAAGCAATTGCGATCGCATTCGGGTTTTCTGACTCCATTACCTCTAACAAGGATTTAATGAAGCCAAAACAGACACTGGTCGGAATTCCAGTTTTAGTCCGTAATCCACCCTGACGACTTTTGGCAAAAGCGAAATAGGAGCGAAAAGCCAGAGAATGACCATCAATTAGAAGCAGTAGGGGGGATGCTGCCATTGCGGAATCTTCAGGGGCTTGGACAGAGTTGGAAGAAGTAGTAGTAGATCTAGGCATATCCCTATTTTAGCGATATTGTAGCGATTGCTTGTTTGTTGACAGCTAGGGAATTCCGGATTAACTAGCACTTACCAGGGAATTAACTAAGGGTAAATCTTTTACTGTCTAGGGTCTAGGTCAACTAGCTAATGGGAGCTCAACTATAGTTAATTCACTACTATTCCGGTAGAAGCCTAGTTGTATCATTGACTTTGTGATCGCATTGAAGCCACTGACTTAACTCGGGGAAATACCATATAGTTAATTAACTACTATTCTGGTAGAGTGCTGGTTGTCTGATCGGCGTTGCGATCGCATTGAAGCCACTGACTTAACTCGGGGAAATACCATATAGTTAATTGACTACTATTCCGTTACCAGCCTGGTTGCATCATCGGCTTTGCGATCGCATCGAAGCCACTTGCTCAACTCGGGTGATTACTATATAGTTAACTAAATACTATTCCGTTAGGGTTCTGGTTGTCTGATCGGCTTTGCGATCGCATCGAAGCCACTTGCTCAACTCGGGTGATTACTATATAGTTAACTAAATACTATTCCGTTAGGGTGCTGGTTGTCTGATCGGCTTTGCGATCGCATCGAAGCCACTGACTCAACTCGGGCAATTACTATATAGTTAACTAAATACTATTTCGGTAGAGTGCTGGTTGTCTGATCGGCTTTGCGATCCCATGGAATCCCACTGTTTTGATCAGAAATTACCAACCACTCTACCGGTAAGGTGCGTTCATAACGCACCCTACCAATTCAGGGGGTTTGTGGTTTATTTTTTGCGATCGCATGGAATCCCACTGTTTTGATCAGAAATTACCAACCACTCTACCGGTAAGGTGCGTTCATAACGCACCCTACCAATTCAGGGGGTTTGTGGTTTATTTTTTGCGATCGCATGGAATCCCACTGTTTTGATCAGAAATTACCAACCACTCTACCGGTAAGGTGCGTTATTAACGCACCCTACCAATTAAGCGCATTTGTTGTCTATTTTTGCGTAAGTCCTGTTGATGATGAAGCAATTAACTTATGTTTTATGGACTATAAGGATTAATTATACCATTTTTGAAACGTAATACCACAGTTAATTAGCCCTTCAACCATCAGGAATTAGTGCTAGTGAATACCGAATTGGAGAGCATCAATCCCAGCCAGGGAACTTGCTAGAAATAGTCTAGGATCATATATAACGTCATAATTGACCAAAACCTGGTCATTTTGTCAAATACTTGTTACGATTCTTCATTAAAGGTCAGATAGGTTAACGGTTGATACATTTACCGATACCTAGGCTGATCAAAACTAGGGCTGCTGTAGCCAGCCATTACCATGATTAGTTTTTAAGGAGCTCAACTATGTCTAAACCAGTAGAACTTTCCCTGGAACAAAAATTTAACCTGCGGTCCTTTGAATCTCAGGTCCAGAAAATGAGCCGTGAGCAAGCTCAGGAATTCCTAATCAAACTCTATGAGCAAATGATGATGCGTGAAACAATGTACAAAGAAGTCCTAAAACACGAGTGGGGATTATAGCTAAAGCCCTAGTCTGATTGTTATTAGCCTTAATTGAGCCGCGACCTCCTTCTCTTGCTCAATTCCGTAGGTAGGAAAGGAGCTGGGGATGCTGGGGCGTCAACTGGAATTATATTAAGATTTAATTAAAATTAAAATTAATTGATTGAATTGAACTTATTGTTAACTAATATCAGCGTAAGTATTATCGCCGAAGGCTTGCTTACAGGAAATAGGATTGGGAATAATCCAATTCAGTATAGGGAAGCCAGGATGAATAGTTTATAGATTTATATAAAATAATCCCAAACTAGACAAAGTAATTGTAAATTGTTCTAGTCTGAAAGAAACTCTAAGCAAAAGCCATCCTCCCTGCATATGTTTCAGCATTGCCTCATCTGCACCGATTTCTCCGACGGTTTATATCGGCTAGTGGAGTTTGTCCCCAGTTTAGCGGCTGGTGGGCTCAAGAAAATCATCTTCTGCAACTTTGTTGCGCTTTGGGAAGAGGGAGAAATACCTCGCATTGATGAAGAAGGAATAGAACAAGCTCGCCGCCGCTTGGAAAAGGGTTTGACCAATATACCTGAAGGGGTAGAGGTTCACATCGAAGTGATGTCAGGTCGTCCTAGTGACAGTATTCCTAAAATCGCCAAACGTTACCATGCTGATGTCATCCTGATTGGCACGCCAGTGCGCAGCTTATTACAAGAAAAGCTTTTCGGTAGCACTACAGCAACCTTGACCAAGGAATGTAGTACACCATTGCTAATGCTGCGACCACAACTGATTTCAGCTTACACCTGCGAAGAACTCGATCTACGCTGCAAACATCTATTCCGGTATTTGCTAATTCCCTATGACGGCACTGCAGCGTCGAACTATGCCTTGGAAAGGGTCAAAGAGTATGCTAAACAAGCACCAGATAACTCACTTAAGCAGTGTATGCTGTTGTGGGTAGTCAGCGAAGGGGGGCGCAGAGAATTATCTAAGGAGCCTCAGCTACAACAAGCTCAAGACAAGCTAGAACCAGTAAAAGCAGAGTTAGAAGAGCTGGGCTTACAGGTCAATACGGACGTGCGAGTGGGCAATCCCCGTGAAGAGATTTTAGACACAGCCTTAGAATTTGATATTACTGCGATCGCAATCTCTTCCGATCACAAAGGGAAATTCTTAGATTGGTCAGTGCGTAGCTTAGCCGGTGATTTAATGCGCAGCAGCTGGCACCCTGTTCTATTCTTTCCACCACAAAGCTAGGGATGGAGAGTATAGCGCTACGCTTAGGGTCAGAAGTCAGAAGTCAGAAGTCAGAAGTAAGCTATGACTAAGTTTCTCAGAAGAGGAATGTCAAACATCTGAATGGGTAGTGCTATATAGGGTTTTATCGGGAGTTCTAATAAAATAAAGCCGTTCCACTTTGATAGTGAATAATCAATTCCTAATATGATCAGAAAGATTAGTGGTTGGCGAAAATTACTAGTGGTGTGCATCTCTGTGGCGCTAGCTTTTACAGCTTTTCCTGCGCCATCTTATGCTACTAGTCCTGCGATCGCTCAATTTACCCCATCGTCTCGTTTAGAAAACATCTCATTTGAGAACCAAGTAAAATTTCAACTTGCTGCGGCTACAGACAATTGCCGCAAAGTGGTGACTAGAGGCAGTGATCTCAATGTCCGCAGTGGACCCGGTAGCAATTACCGGATTATCGGTTTAGTCAAAAACGGGTCTGAGGTTACCCTTGAGCAAATAGTCAACCAAGACTGGGCAAAAATTTCTTCTCCCTTGTCAGGTTATATTTCTCAGCAGTATCTCCAATCCTGTCCACCACCACCTAAGCAGGAATGTCGAATAGTTTCTACCAATACTGGCAGGGGTCTGAATGTACGTCAGAGTCCTGGTGGTAAGATTATTGGTGACTTGGACAATGGCGCTCAAATCACTATCGTCAATAGCAGTACTAATGCTTGGGTACAGGTTGTCTCTCCCCAAAAGGGTTATGTTTCCGACCGGTATCTTAAACCCTGTCCACCACCTCCTCCCAAAGAAGAATGTCGTCTAGTATCGACTAATGGTAACCCGCTAAATGTGCGTGCGACCCCTGGTGGTACGATTGTCGGTGTTGTAGAAAATGGTACTAAAATCACTATCAAGGGTACTAGCACTGATGCTTGGGTACCGATTGTTTCTCCCCAGAAAGGTTATGTGTCTGAGCGGTATCTTCAACCCTGTCCCACTGTCAAAAAAGAGTGTGGTACAGTTAGCACTAGTGGTAGTGATCTGATAGTGCGTTCAACCCCTGGTGGTCCCAGTATCGGTACATTAAAAAATGGTACCGAGGTCAAGATTGAGAGTATACGTGCAGATGGCTGGCTGAAGATTTCAGAACCCATAATCGGTTATGTGTCTGGCAAGTATGTTAAAATAAAACCTTGTCCAACACCACCACCATCTGAAGAGGATTGTCGGCAAGTTTCAGCACCACAGGGTTTAAATGTGCGCAAAGCACCGTCAAATGATGCCGAGATTATTGGAATTATCGCTGATGGTTCTAAGGTAACGATTGTTAATCGTGGTAGTAATGGCTGGGTTCCTATTTCTGCGCCCTTACAAGGTTATGTTACTGGCAAGTATCTGATCTATTGTCCTGAGTCTAAGCCAGAAGAGCCGTCAGGACCAGTAGGTTAAGCCTTAGATCTAGGTGATATAGCGCTAAGCGCGAGGCAAAAGGCAAAAGGCAAAAGGCAAAAGATAGTAGGGTGCGTTAATGACGCACCCTACTGTTAATAATTGCTGATCTGTAGGTATCGAGGGTACAGTTTGCTATAGTCCTAAGTCCACTTCCGGAAAAATGTATTGTCTTGCCAAGCAGAAGCTGTGCGTGCTTCAATAGCAGTCATTTGTGCTGAACTCAAGGATTGAAATGCTTGGGCTACTTTAAAATTGGATTCTAATTGCTTGACAGATTCGGCAGCAATAATACAAGAATGTACTCCCTCCAGAGAGAGCACATAACCCATGGCTTGCTCCATTCCATCTAAGACACCATTTTTGAATAACTTGCCATAAGCTGGAACTTTCATAGCAATCACTCCTACATTTTTATCTCGCGCCACTGGTAAAACAGTTTTGGCAAAAGGACGAGGATGGTGAACATCTGCCGCATTGAGAGAAATTAAGGTAGTATCAAAGGGATAGCGCCGCAACCCTTCTGCAATCACATCCGGTTCATGGTGTCCGGTAATGCCTAAATAGTTCACAATTCCTTGTTCTTTTGCTTCTTCAAAGGCTTTTATAGCGCCATTGGGACTAAAAATTTGATCTAAAGTTTCGTGAAAAGACACGTGATGTAATTGCCATAAATCGATAGAATCAGTTTGAAGGCGTTTAAGCGATCGCTCTAACTCTCGCCAAGCCCCATCTCGATCTCGTTGTGCTGTTTTTGTTGCTAAAAATAGATTAGATCTATAAGGGGGTAATACCTTACCCATATAGTTTTCGCTGGGGCCATAACTAGCTGCCGTATCAAAATAACGAATTCCAAACTGTAACGCCGCTTCAATTTGGGCGACAGCATCAGCTTCTCGATTCATCTTCGACAAAGGCGTTTGTCCTGCACCTCCCAAGCCAAAGATTGGAACTTTCACCCCCGTTTTCCCTAACACTCTTTCTGGCATTGTAGCTGCTGTTGGCAGTTGAATAGCTGCTTTTGCTGACAGTTGAGACTGCTGTTGATGCCATGCTGCACTTCCAACAATACCACCCGCAGCAGCAACACTGGTCACGATAAACTTACGTCGAGTTGTTTTGGGTGTCATCGCTCGCCTATTCTACATTAGCTTCGCCCATATTTTAGCGTGGTTTCTGCAACCTAAGCATTCAGCTGAATGCTTAGGTATTAACGTTACGGAAATTACCTCGATGTTGAGTCTAGACGAATCAGATATTATCTTCTATAATAGCTGTCTATCTGTATGTTTATTCGAGAAGTTAAGATGACTTCACCGACTGCAACAATACTGCTGTATTGTCCCGATCAACAAGGACTTGTGGCCAAGATTGCTAACTTGATATATTCCAATGGTGGAAACATTATCCACGCCGATAAACATACAGATTTGGCAACTGGAATTAAATCAGAAAAAAAAAACTTAAACTCTTGTCCATGTTTTGATGCAGCACCTCCCTATCAGCGACTGCATTGCTTTATGATAACACTAAAAACTCCTCGGATATATTGACACTGTTCCCTATTCCCTATTCCCTGTTCCCTTTTTATATTAATCTTATGTTTACCTATCAAATAAAAATACTATATACTCAAAGTATCTGACGGAATTTTAGATGGACTTTAACTCAGGGCGTCAAGGGTTTTACACAGAAACAAATCAGCCAGATGACCAAATTCATTTGGCAAAAGCAGCGCTTTATATCGCTCAGGAAGAATACCCGGATCTGGCTATTGATGATTACCTAAATGCCTTAGATGTGATGGCATCTGAAGTAGAGGAGCGTTTGCCGGAGCAACGCTATCCCCTGCGAGTGATTAAAACTCTGAATCAGTATTTATATGATGACCTAGGATATTCGGGTAATAGGAGTGATTACTATGATCCCCGTAATAGTTTTCTCAATCAGGTCATTGATCGGCGCACAGGTATTCCGATTAGCCTTTCGGTGGTATACCTGGAAGTGGCTCGACGCCTTGATTTTCCTATGGTTGGTATTGGGATGCCAGGGCATTTCCTAATTCGCCCACAGTTTGAACAGGTGGGGATCTTTGTAGATGCTTTCGATGGCGGTGAGATTTTATTTCAACAAGACTGCGAGGAACGACTAACCCAAATTTATGGTCATCCGGTAACCCTACAACCACGTTTCCTAGCACCGGTTAGTAATCGGCAGCTGTTGGCACGGATGCTCATGAATCTTAAATTAATTTATCTCAATCGCCACGACTTACCTAGAGCGCTAGCCGCAGTTGAGCGCATGTTGTTATTGTTTCCTAATACACCGGTAGAACTCCGGGATCGGGGGCTGATTTACTCCGAGTTGGGATATTTATCACAAGCATGCCAGGATTTGGAACATTATTTGGCAATCTTGCCCCAAGCTGAGGATGCTGATATCATTCGTCGGTTACTTGAACAGATTGCAAATAGGTAAAGGCTTCTATGCATGGGCTTGACTAATCACCAATGCCTAATCCCTAATCCCTAATGACTACACTCACGTCGGTAAATCTCCTCTGCTACTAACTTAAGGCGTCTGAGTTGGGCTTTCATATCATTCTGAGTCCATTGGGCAGCAAAGCTGTTGAATCCCCAGCTAACGATGGGGTTGGGAATTTCAAATTCAAAACGGTTGACCAAACGGGTGCCTTGTTCAGCTGGCTGACACTCCCAGCGGTCTCGTCCTTTGAAAAAACCCTGGAACTGCCAAACCACTAACCCTGGCTTGCGGTCGATAACCACACTCTTGAGAGTGGGCTGCAACCAGGGAATGTTAATAATAAACCGCGAGCGACTCCCGACATCAGTACTCCACTGTCCCACTGATTCACAACGCAAAATCGGGTTGAGCCAGCGATGCATTAAGCTCTGGTCAGTGATACAGCGCTCGACAATGGTGGCGCTCGCATTAATTTTAATGGATTGTTCAAAAATTTGGGCGTTTTGCATGTAAAATTTCGACATTATTGGACTATCTTGATTACGGTGGCAGCTAGCCACACTACCAGACCACTAGAGTTGTGAGGAGGAAAAATTAATCAAGACTTGATTTTTGTACATCAATTGGCTCTAAATATAAGGGTTACGTCTTGAGTGACTGACAAACCTACCAAAAAATCTTTCAGCTCCCGAGTGTCCGACGTCACATCGGGGGAAATGCCGATTCAACACTCCATCAAGTTACCCAGCCTAATTTAGGGAGTAAGACCCCCTAAGCTAACTAGTTGACTGCGTCGGCAACTATGGGTAAATTCTATCAGCACTCCTGGGTCAAGATTTGTCAGTTAGGCAAGATAAAGCCACATCTGTGGAAAATTTGAGGAGTAAAACGTTCTCCATGAACATCTCAACCTTTACTTTTAAATGTTCTCGTCGTACCTTCTGCTCAAGGTTCTTTTCAGTCAGCACCCTCCTCTGAAGAGACCAGGCGTAGATAGCCTGCCTTCAGGTAGCTGACCAGCCTAAGACCTTGACCGAAGGGGTTGCCCTCCAGGTTTTGGGTCTACGTTGTTGGCAAGTGTTAAAGTTCCTACCTTGGGGTACTTTGCCCGCTCCAAGCTCTAGAACCGAGTCGTTAAACAGTTAGACCAGGGGTCAGACAGTGCGGTTCGGAAAGTACCGACCAACAACGTTGGCCAGGCAAACCTTACCTTGTGCAGAATCGGCGATTCCGGCTTTAACTGGAAAGCACAACAACTGCACCTCTTGTTGTCCAGCTCTTTTTGGGACGGCAGGCTATACCGCAGCGTCGCGGTTCCTCTGGGGTCACCAGAGGCGCAGCTTCCCCGCTCCCAAACTTATCTAGTTGAGACGATAATACCGTGCTCCTCACCAGACCACAGTAGTCACAAGGAACTTAAGGAACTTAAGAAACTTAGGGTTGCCTGTGACATTGGACAATTTAAGTAAGAACAAAGACTATGAATGGAACTTGGGAAGGTATCTTCCAAATTGTAGGAGTGGGTGTGCAGCCATCGGCACACCTGGTTTTAGCCCAGACAGGAGTTCCCGCATTAGACCAAGTTTTGGCAGATGGGGGAACCACCTTACTGAATGTGGTTAAAGCGATCGCAATCTTAGTCATTGGTCTTATCCTTGCTAAGATTGCTGCTGGTATTACCAAAGCAGTACTGAATCGCACCAATATTGACAACAACATTGCTCAGTGGGCTACTGGCGGTCAGCCAGGAAGCCAGCCTCCTCCAATTGAGCAATGGTTATCCGGGGCGGTTTTCTGGATTATCATCGTTTTCACGGTAGTGGCGGTTCTAGAAACCCTCAAGCTAGATACGGTTTCCGGACCCCTGAATAGTTTTCTAGACACCATCCTCGGCTTCCTGCCCAGTGTCTTTGGTGCGGCGATTCTCTTGGGTGTTGCCTGGTTACTGGGAACTATCGTCAAGATGATAGTAGTCAGGACGCTCAATGCATTGAATATCGATCAGCGCTTGGGTGAGCAAGTCGGCGATGCTGGCACTGGTCAGTTCTCTCTGGCTCAAACCATTGGCAATGCCCTGTACTACTTAATCTTCCTACTGTTTTTGCCATCGGTATTAGAAACCCTAGGCTTACAGGGAACTCTCGATCCAGTACTAAGTATGCTGGGCGAGATTTGGGGGATTGTACCCAATATTGGCGCAGCCATCGCAATTGGTGCTATTGGTTGGTTTATTGCTCAACTTGTACAACGTCTTGTCACTAGTTTCTTGACAGCAGCAGGTACAAATCAGCTCGGGGAGCGGTTTGGACTGAGTACCTCTGGTGGCCGCTCCCTAGCCGGGATTATCGGTACGATTGTCTATGTCCTGATTTTGATTCCCGTTGCTACCGCTGCCCTTAATGCCTTGCAGATCCAGGCCATCTCTGGCCCTTCGATCGCAATGTTAAGCCAGGTTACTAATACCATCCCCAAACTCTTTGCTGCGGCTGGTATTCTGGCAGTTTTCTACGTAATTGGACAGTTTGTTAGTGATCTGGTCACCAACGTCCTGACAGACCTTGGCTTCAACAATCTATTCAATTGGCTAGGTTTTTCCACCAGCGCTCCTAGCACCACTGATCAAACAGCAGAATCAGAAACACCACAGAACCCACTTACCAGTCGCACTCCTTCTGAGCTAGCGGGACTGCTTGTACTGATCGGTATCATGATCGCTGGTATTGTGGCAGCAACTGATGTGTTACAGATTCCTGCCTTAACTGAGATTGTGGGTGGGGTCGGTTTCATTGGTGCTCGGGTGCTGTCCGGGTTAGTAGTCCTGGCTATCGGTCTGTTCCTAGCCAATTTTGCCTTCAACTTGATTACTGGCTCTGGCGCTCGCCAATCCAATATCCTGGCACAAGTAGCTAGGATTGCGATTATTGCCTTTTCTTTAGCTCTAGGTCTACAACAAATGGGCATTGCCCCTGATATTGTGAACTTAGCCTTTGGTTTGCTCTTAGGTGCAATCGCGGTTGCGATCGCATTAGCCTTCGGTCTCGGAGGTCGCGATGTTGCTGGTGAGCAAGTTAGAGAATGGCTAGATTCTTTCAAAAAGTAAGTCGAAGTTATTCGCGTAGCGTGGCCTATTGGCCAAGGTTGTTCGCCCTTTTTGAATTAAGAATTAAGAATGTAGAATGTAGAATTCTTAATTCTTAATTCTTAATTCTACATTCTACATTCTACATTCTGACAAACAACCTTCAACCTTCAACTTTTGTTAATCTTGCCCTCAATTCTCCTTTAATGCGATGGAGAATTGAGGTTTCGTCTAGAGAGGAGAGAATTCGTCTAACAACGGCTTTTGGTCCATCGTCTCCCCAGGATGCGCCATTGGCTAAATAGGTTTTGGTAATTTGTCCAATACCATAGCCAGAAACTCCAGCAACACTAGCTTGGGTGATGGCAACTGACATATATGGCGCTAGGGAAACCCCACCAGTTACAGGGGCAGAAATCCCTAAAATACTTTTTAAGCTACTCAATCCCAAGTTAGCCAAGAGTTCACTAGCACCAATACCTCCCATACTCATAGCGATTTTTTGTAATAATTGAATAGCTCCCTGCTCAGTCATAGGAATACCATAGAGACGGGATAAAGTAAGAATCATTACCACATCAACTACAGTAGCGGTGAGGAGATCCACAACAGTAACTGGATTGAGAGCAATGACAAATGCTTTAGTTATTACTGCTTTCCAGATAATTTGATTAGCACTATCATCCCGAATCTTCATTTTTCGGTTGACCAAGTTTTCATTCAACTCATCGGCGTAAAGCATGGTGTTAAGAGCAACAAGGGATTTACCTTCCCGATGTAAAATCTCCAGAATTTTTAGTTTCAAATCTTCAATCTGGGGTTTCCCTCGGCGGCGCTTGACCTGAATTTTGCCATTAGGCGATCGCACTGCTACAGATACCAAAGGTGAGGCAGCAACCATCACAATTTCTGCTGGTGAAAGCAACTGCTTGACCCGTTCATCCCGAATTTTGCTGTAAATTGCTATACGATCAGCATCAGGATATTGGTCAATCTTGTTGAACACCAGTAACATCGGTTTACCACTAGCTCTTAACTGCGATAGAGCTTGGTACTCTACCTTAGTCATATCACCAGCAATAATAAACAACAGTAAATCTGCCTGTTTAGCTACCTCTAGGGCTAAGGCTTCCCGAGTTTCCCCATCTACTTCATCAATTCCTGGGGTATCGATTAGCTGAATTTGGGAATTACCAATACTGGGTAGGGCAACTTGGAGAATATCCTGTTGGCTATGGGTTGGACTATGGGTTTCTTTACTAGAGGTTTGACTAGGGGTTTGACTAGGGGGCTGCCAATTAGCAGTTTGAGCATTTTGGGTCACCCCATGTAGGGCACCAGTTTCAAATACAGGTTGACCGACTAAGGCATTGAGTACAGAGGATTTCCCCCGTCCCACCATGCCAAAGGCAGCAATTTGGATACAGGTATTTTCCAGCTTCTGAAGCAGATTGCCTAAGTCTTGGATTTGAGCATCTAAACCAGCTTTTTCTCTACGGGATAGGTCAAGATTAGCTACTAGATCCTTGAGGGAGTCTTGTGCCTGTTTGTAGTTCAGTTCTGCCTGGATTTGCTCAAAACCTGAAATTGCGCTATCTAAATCCTGATCAAGATCTAGAGAGTTAACAGAGTCAGACTCAGGCCAGAATTCGGTCAAAACAGCACCTCCTGCTTAAGACACTTCTGCTTTCGATCCTAGAGCATCAGTTCAGGAATCACTTTTGATAAATCACTCATTATAGAATTAAATGCTTCACAGCTTACATCAGTTACATGCATTATTCATCCCTGGTAACTTCCTGATTACAACCCACAGCTGTAGAAGAGTTAATCATTGCCTTACACCATTGGTTCGATGGAAACCATAGGAGAGATATGAGATGATCAGCCAATTATTAAGTGTTAGTCTAACCTTGCCGATGCTCCTGAACTTAGGTCAGAGTCTCACGGATACCCAAATCCTAAATTATGGTAAAGTTAACCATCATACACCAACATGGACAAATTTTCAGGGTAAACTCAATAGTCAAAACCCACCGTCGTTATCCTTGGCAAGCCGGGATGAAGCACAAGACCAAGAACAGAAGTGTGAGTGGCTAGACATATGTTCAGAATTTAAGGGGGCATCTTTATTGGTTAGCGAAACCCTTTTCTAAAAGGTAAGTTAGGTGCTACACAAACGTGGGAATTCCCATTGTCCTGCGACTAAATCAGGAAGGAAAATTACGCTATCATGGTATTATATCTGCCAAGATTCTACAAAGCTTGTAATCCCAGCAAGCCCCTGAGCATGGGAGATGTCAATGAGCGCAAATACTATATTGATTTTTCCCCAGTTAGAGGAAATAAAATTATTGAGTCCCTCAAGCGAACCATCACCCTAATTTCTCCAGATGAGCCGACTTGTCAGCTGTTTACAGGGCATATTGGCTGTGGTAAATCCACAGAATTACTTAGACTAAAAGCTGAGTTAGAGCAACAGAAATTTCATGTGGTTTATTTTGAGTCGTCTCAAGATTTAGACATGGCTGATGTTGATCTAAGCGATATTTTGCTGAGTATAGCTGGTCAAGTCAGTGAAAGTCTGGAGAAAATTAATATTAATATAAAACCAGGTTATTTTGTCAATCTTTTTACAGAAATTACCGATTTTTTGCGCACACCGATTGAATTGGGTGCTGAAGCAGAATTGTCGGTAGGCATTGGCAAAATAACGGCTAAAACTAAAGAAAGTCCTAAGCTGCGGCGTCGATTGCGGGAATACCTGGAACCTCGCACTAGTGGAATCTTAGACTCGATTAATGAAGAACTACTAAGACCTGCTACCACTACCCTGAAGAAAAAGGGCAAGGCGGGACTAGTGGTGATTGTGGATAATCTGGATCGGGTGGATATTCGCCCCTTACCCTCTGGGCGATCGCAACCAGAATACTTATTCATTGACCGGGGTGAGCAGTTACGGCGACTCAATTGCCATATTGTTTACACAATTCCCTTGGCGTTAACTTTCTCCAATGAGTGCGAAACTCTGAAGAATCGCTTAGGTGGTGGACTCACTCCTAAAATATTACCCATGGTACCAGTCAAACTGCGCACAGGTGAGGAGTTTCCCGATGGCATGGCACTGCTGCGAGAAATGGTGCTGGTTAGAGCTTTCCCCAATCAAACTCCTGAGCAACGATTTGCTTTGCTCCCGGAGGTATTTGATAATATAGAAACTTTAAACCGCCTGTGCCGAATTAGTGGTGGTCATGTGCGTAACTTGCTAGGATTATTGTTTGATTGTCTCAGGCAAGAAAACCCACCGATTCCGAGCGAGTGTTTAGAAAATGTGATTCTCGAACGGCGGGATTATCTGCTCTCATCAATTACTGATGAGGAGTGGGAATTACTGTTTCAGGTGGTGCAACAGCAGAAAGTCAGGGGTGATACGGAATACCAAACTCTATTGCGCAGTATGTTTGTCTTTGAATACCGCGATCGCGATGGAAATTGGTTTGGTATAAATCCAGCATTAGAAGAGGCACCGCAGTTTAAGTCATGGTTGAAACAAAATCACCAGCAGACGCTGCCCAATACAACGATAGTACATTAAAGGCTCTCTCTAGAGCGATCGCATTTTCACAAGGGGAATTTTCCCTTGTGATCGTGCGATGTAACTACCAGGGTTTGCAACAACAGATGCTGCAACGCCTCAAAGCACTGTGTCAGCCGCAATACCCGATTACAGAGTTTATCATACCGCCATCTGCTACCACCCTTTATACCACCATCCAAAACTACGAACACAGGGAATTGGGGCGTGGAAAGGACAGGGGGATAGACAGATGCGAGCACAGGGAGAGTTCTAGCCCCATCGACCCTTCATGGCCTGACCCTCATATTTCCTCACCCCCTCATTCCGCATTACTGATTGTTGGTTTAGAGTCAGTCGTTGCCCTTGAGGAATTACTTACCTCTACTAATCAAGTCCGGGATGAGTTTCGTAAACGCCTAACTTTTCCTCTAATATTGTGGGTTAATGACCACGTACTGCAAAAACTGATGCGGTTGGCACCCGATTTTGCCAGTTGGGCAGCCACTCCCCTCAAGTTTGAACTGACCACCACAGAGTTAGTCAATTTTCTAGGACAAAAGGCTCAAATGGTATTTGCCTGTCTCTTAAACTCTGGAGAGTCTTCCCCCTCAACCACGCCACAAATCCCAAATCCCAACCTACCGGGCGGAAACGCCAAAGGCGAACAACCAACCAACCTCCAACCAACCAACCTTCAACATTCCAACCTTCAACCTCCCAACCTTCAACCTCCCAACCTTCAACCGACCAACCTTCAACCGACCAACCTTCAACCGACCAACCTTCAACCGACCAACCTTCAACCGACCAACCCCGATATTTGTATTACCTATTCCAGGAACTCAGCACTGCAAAACCAACGTCGATTTGAACTGGATTTTGCCCTAGAAGATTTACACAGTCGTGGCATTACCTTAGACAAACAATTAGACGCCAGTCTAGAATTTGTTTTGGGTCTAGATGACTATAAACGCGATCGCATAAATCTAGCCAAGAAGCGGTTTCGTAAAAGCTTAAGAGTTTGGCAGCAAACCGATAACTTAGAACGGCAGGGGCTATTATTATTTTATCTTGGTTTGTGTTACTGTCGCCAAGCTGACCAAAATCAAGCTCATAAACAGCGCTATTGGGAAGAAGCTTGGCCGTATCTGCATAAATGTATGGGAGTTTTTACCCAAGCAGGGCGTCACGATATGGTGGCTATTTTTATTAGTAAGCTAGCTGAACTGCTGCAGCATCTGCAAGGGTGGTCATTCTTACAAACCACCTCTCAACAGGCTCTGTGGCTTCATGAAACCTATGGGACTCAGGTGCAACTAGCCCAAGACTACGGCTTTTTGGCAGAAGTAGCCCTTGAGCAATCCCGATGGCAGGATGCTGGTCAATTAGCGGAGAAAGCTCTATTAATTTTGGTTGTTGCTGCTGATGATCAGCCCCATGACCAAGGCTTGCATCCATTGCTATTAGCCCAGCTCTATCGGTTATTTTTAGTAAAATCCCAGCGCCAGCAGGACAATGTAGCAGAAGCCGACAAGCAGCTGGAAAAAGCGAGTCAGAAACTGGCAGATGCCATAGAATCCAGCAATTATCGCTATGAGCCTCAGCGTTACCTGCACCTGTTGGAACGATTACGTAGCCTTTACTTTGAACAAGGGCAATACCTAGAAGCATTTCGGATTAAACAAGAACAACGGGCAGTGGAGCAGCTGTATGGCTTCCGTGCCTTCATTGGTGCTAGTCGTCTACAGCCACCACGAGGAGCTAATAATCCCAGCTGGCATGGCGTACAGCCACAAGACCTTGTTCCCCAGGAAATGGCAGCTTCCGGACGTCAGCGAGATGTAAACCGCTTAATGGAACGGATTACCCGTGCCGACCACAAACTGACAGTGATTCATGGTCAGTCAGGGGTTGGAAAAAGTTCTATTGTCCATGCCGGATTAGTGCCAGCACTCAAAAATAGACCCATTGGCGATCGCATTGGGTTACCGATTGTGGTGCAAGTTTACACCGATTGGGTGGGGGAACTAGATAAACACTTGGCCGATCAGGTATCAGGAAATGGAAATGAGGACCCCTTGATCAGGGAAAAATTTCTAAATTCTAATGGTAACGCCCTAATTGATTCTGTCCTGGAGCAATTACAACACAACGCCGACAATAACTTGTTAACGGTTTTAATTTTTGATCAATTTGAAGATTTTTTCTCTGTTTATTCCCATCAATCCCAACGAAAGCTATTTTATGATTTTTTAGTAAATTGTCTTAAATTACCATATTTAAAACTACTTTTTTCTATCCGAGATAACGCTTTACATAACTTACTAGAACTAGAACATTACACGTGGGAAGTTATAGAAAGTAATATTTTAGATAAAAAGATTCGTTATCCATTAGTAAATTTTTCCTTAGAAGATGCTTATTCAGTTATTCAAAGCTTAACCCATCGGGCTAATTTTTATTTAGAGCCAGCTTTAATTGATGAATTAGTCAGAGAATTAGGAGCTGAAATTGGAGAAGTGCGTCCCATTGAGTTGCAAGTGGTAGGAGCTCAACTCCAAGCTGAAAATATTACTACTTTAGCTCAGTATCAGCACCATGGTCCGAAAGCTAAACTGGTGGAGCGGTTTTTAGAAAAAGTTATTAAAGATTGCGGTCCTGAGAATGAAACAGCTGCTTGGCTAGTGTTGTCGTTACTCACCGATGACAATAAAAATCGACCCCTTAAGAATCGCTCCGAGCTAGCCATAGAGTCATGCTTAGAAGATCATAAACTAGATTTAATCTTAGAAATTTTTGAGAAATCAGGATTGGTATTTCTATTACCAGAAGTTCCGATCAACCGCTATCAATTGGTTCACGATTACCTGGTAGACGTTATCCGCCAGAAAAAGCAATCGAAACTCCAAGCAGAATTAGAAAATCTGCGCCAGAAAGACAAACAGAGCCAGGATAAAATTGAGCAACTGGTTAAACAACAAGAACTCCAAAACCAACTGGCAGAAATAACCAAAAAACAAAGGAAAACTGAAGAAAAGCTGAATCGAATTCTCAGACAACGATTGCGAGAAGCACGTTGGGCAGGAATGGCACTGTTCAGTCTGATGGTGATTACCGGTATACTTGGGGTTCGCTACGCTATCAGTAAAACCAACAACCATTTGAGTGACCTGAGCTACTCGTCAAAAGCTCTAGTTGATGCCAACAGAACCTTTGATGCCCTCATCCTAAGTTTAGAGGCAGCCCAGCAATTGCAGAAATCCCTTGGGGTGAATGCAGAGACCGAGACACGGGTAGTCACTGCTCTACAACAGGCAGTTTATGGGGTCAGAGAACGCAACCGTTTAAAGGGACATCGAGATTGGGTCAGTAGTGTCAGTTTTAGCCCAGATGGTGAGCTGATTGCCTCTGGGAGTAGAGACAAGACTATCAAACTTTGGCGCAAAGACGGTACCTTGCTCAAAAGTTTTCGAGGTCATCGCGCTGGAATCCAGAGTGTCAGTTTTAGTCAAGATGGTCAGATGCTGGCTAGTGGTAGTGAAGACAAAACTGTGAAGCTGTGGCGTAAGGATGGCTCCCTGGTAATGACCTTAGATGGGCCAGATGGGCATACTAAAACAGTCCATTGTGTTAGGTTTAGCCCCGATCGCCAGATGATCGCATCGGCTAGTGAGGATAAAACTGTCAAGCTATGGAGTAAAGATGGTGTTTTACTCCACACTCTAACCGGTCACAGTGATTCGGTGTTGGGAGTTAGTATTTCTGCTAATGGTCAGTTAATTGCTTCCACCAGTAAGGACAAAACTATCAAACTTTGGCGCAGTGACGGAACACTGCTGAAAACCTGGCAAGCTCATACACAACCAGTGGTGAGTGTCAGTTTTAGTCCTGATGGCAAGACTATTGCATCTGCCAGTACAGACAACACTGTCAAACTCTGGCAAACTGATGGGACATTAATCGATACCCTCGAAGGTCATCGTAATTGGGTTCTGGATGTCAGTTTTAGCTCGGATGGTAAGAGGCTAGCCACTGCTAGTGCTGATCACACCATCAAACTCTGGAACACTGATGGGGAATTAATCGAAACCTTGGCTGGACATAGCGAAATGGTGGTAGATGTGAGTTTTAGTCCGGACAACAAGACGATTGCATCTGCTAGTGTAGACAAAACCATTAGACTCTGGGCCAGCGACGGGGGTATACTGGCACCGATCCGCCATAATCAAACTGTCAGAAGTGTAAGTTTCAGCCCCGATGGTGAAATGATTGCTACTGCTAGTGCGGACAATACCATTCAACTTTTGAGCCGTAAGGATCGTAGCAGAAAAGCCTTCTTGGCTCATGGTGAAGCGTTGACTGGAATTAGTTTCAGCCCTGATAGCAAGATCATGGCTAGCGCTAGTGAAGATAAAACTGTGAAACTCTGGAATTTGGATGGCTCCTTGCTTCACACTCTAGAAGGACATCAGGATAAGGTTTGGGGAGTTAGTTTTAGTCCCGATAGTAAGTTAATTGCCTCTGCTAGTGCTGACAAAACCGTGAAACTCTGGGATTTAGACGGCACCTTGTTCAAGACCTTAGAGGGACACCAGGATCAGGTTTGGGGGGTCAGTTTTAGCCCAGACAGCAAACAGATTGCCTCTGCTAGTAATGATGGCACGGTAAAACTCTGGAATCGCAATGGTAAGTTGCTCAAAACCTTAGAAGGGGATAATCAAGAGCATAATGATGCTGTGAATTGGGTTACTTTCAGTCCCGATGGCGAGATGATTGCTTCTGCTAGTAGTGATGGCACGGTAAAACTCTGGAATCGAGATGGCAAGTTGCTCAAAACCTTAGAAGGGCATAATGGTGCCGTGAATTGGGTTAGTTTCAGTCCCGATGGAACCTTAATCGCATCTGCGAGTAGTGATACAACGGTTAATCTTTGGAGTCGGGATGGACATTTAATTAATACCTTTAAGGGACACAACGATTCGGTGTTTGGAGTCAGTTTCAGTCCCGATGGCAAGTGGCTAGCTTCTGCTAGTAAAGACAAAACCGTGATTTTGTGGAATTTGGATGTGGATTATTTGCTAAGGCGGGGTTGTGCTTGGTTGTACGATTATTGGCACTATAACCGTGAAGGTCAGAGGGATAAGCTTTGTGGATTTTCACTATAAGGAAATAGGGAGTAGGGAGTAGGGAGTAGGGAGTAGGGAGTAGGGAGTAGGGAATCGGGAATCGGGAATCGGGAATCGGGAATCGGGAATCGGGAGTAGGCAGCAGCGCTATATTTTATTAACTCTTGCCTATTGCCTATTGCCTCTTGCCTCTTGCCTACTATTAAGGACCTCCTTGTCTAATGGAGGAGCCAGAAGCCAGCGTTTGCCTTGGATAGTTCGCGCTGGCTTCTTCCTATCTCCTTTTTGCTTACTTTTATAATAATACAAAACACGGAAATAGTTCAAAAATATTAAAAGACTTAAAAAACTAATTTACGCCCTTGGTGTTGGGTGAAATAAAAATTATTTTAATTAGTGAAAATAATTACTTAAAACTATAGGTAATATCATGTTGGTTTGAACACTTATAAATAGTAGGGAATAGGGAACAGCGGTTCTAGTTGCTATAATAAAATTGCACTAAATAATGTGCTAGTAAATACCCCACTCATCAATAATTTTTTCTCTTTCAGAAACCGCCAATTGAGATAGATTTTTACCAAGAGCAGATTCCATTTCAGGGGAGAGAATTATGTGCTGATTTTGGTCAATAATTATGTGCTTATCTACTTGCTCTTGGGTAAGAATACCCTGGCATACATAAGTTGAGAGTATTTCGAGAACAACCTGAAATGCATTGTAAGGAATAGAAGTTAATTTAAACCCAGGAATATGAATATATTTACCCCCATTTTTATGGTGATATAGATAACGAATAGGATTATCATCCCGTTTGGCAGCATCTACCTCATCGGTAGTTTTTCTACCAGGATAAACTTGAACTGCTTTTTTGAGCTTAATATTTTCCAATCCCTTAGCCCAAGGAATCCACCGAGAAATATCCTGCTTAATTGTGCTCAACATTTCTGCTTCCGTTCTACCAGTTATTTTTTCCAAATTATCCAACCATTCCTTAGGAATATTTTTCGGAGTTTCAGCCAAGGGAAAATCTAATTCTGCCTGGTTATATTCTCGACCAGAAAAAATTGCCAGATGATCGTATCCGACTTTAATTATTCCACCATATTGACCTCGAATGAGCATAGTACTAGAAAAACTTTTGTCGATTTCTGGAAACTGTTTTTTCAAGTCTGAGGGAATCTTGTATAGTCCATAAACTTTTAGCTTTACTAGATTTCCTTCGATATATTGCTCAAATTTTAGTTCTGGAATCGGAATGCCCAAACCCTTGGCATAACCAGCATTAACTATCGTATCGAAATAAAGTTGATTATTGTGGTTTATATTTAACTCGAAGTTTTGACTATTGATGGCAATATTACGTACTTCATTATTGTAGTGAATGTCAAAAAAATTTTCTCTAACAAGAGAATTAAACAGATTTATCATGTGACAAACATATTCGGCAATATTTAAGACAAATTGCCTAACTTTGACTGCACCAGCGATGTCCTGTTTGGCCGGATCGAAATTTCCAATTAAGGGTTTGATGGCTTCTTTATCTAGTATATTTACTAAGTATTCTGGCTTACCAAAAATATTTTCATTCTGATATTTTTTTAAATGTTGCTGATAAATCTCAACCAGAGAAGCAGCAACATCTTTAAAAGTTATCCCTTCTTGGTTAATAGCAGTGTTTCCTATTTCATTGGGTACTAAATAATTAACATAGCTATCTCCAAAAACATACTCAGGCATTAATTTTTTAAATAAAATACTTTGTTTGAAGAAATGTTCCAGTGTCTTTTTATGTGCACCATAAACAAAATGATGCAAAATACCTGTATTATTGAGAGAAGCTCCATTTTTATTAAAAACTTTGGATTCAGCTTCAAAAACCGATACTTTAGCGATACCTAATCTAGCTAAAATACATGCTGTTGATACTCCCATAGCACCGGCTCCAATAATGGCTATATTTTGTCTTTGCTGAAGTGGTAGATTAAATACAGTTTCTAGCATTTTTATCCAGAGCAATTCCATCTAAATCAGGTTAAAATAGAAGCAAACGTGATTGGACTTCTTTTCCACGATAATTCTCATTTTTGCTTGCTTCAAGGAGCATAGCAACGGAGTCGGAACGTTGATTTTCCTTAAAGGGGCTACTTTGAGTATTTATACTTATTTCAATTGTTCTCTATAGCTGGTATCACAGTTTAGGGTGCGGAATGTGGGTTAAAAGTCACTAAGTCCGATTGTCATAATTGGTTTACTCACTGCTGTTACTTTACCTCATAAGTCTTAGAATTGCTATATGCTTTATTAAATATTGCCTCTATTCCTCTCCTGGGAGGGGTTAGGGTGTGTTTTTAAAGTTTTCCGCAAGATTATGATCCCCCCCAGCCCCCCTTAAAAAAGGGGGGAGCCATACTCAAAGTCCCCCTTTTTTAAGGGGGATAATGGGGGATCTCCGAGGCAATAAAACACGACCTAGGGGTGGGTTCCTCTTGCCTATTGCCTATTGCCTCTTGCCTCTTCTCCCTGTTCCCGATTCCCGATTCCCGATTCCCGATTCCCGATTCCCTAAAATAAAAAAATTGTCTACCTTACCCCATTAACAATTGCTATCTATGGAAACTCAACCTGATTCAAACCTAACTGATTCAAACCTAAGTAAAATCCCTTCTGGAGAAACCTGGAACTATGAAGCGACGGTGGCTAAAGTTGAAACTATTATTAGGCAAATAGAAACGGGAGAACTAGAACTAGCAGAGGTGTTTGATCAGTTCGCTACTGCTGTCGAATATCTCCATCAATGTGAAGATTTTCTGGCCGAGCGACAGCAAAAGATGGATTTGTTGATTGAGACGCTGACTAATGATTCTGATTTTTAATAGTAATAAGCCTGTCAGCTGTCAGCCGTCAGGTTTTGAATAAAAGAGGTAAGCATTCGTTAGGTCACAGGCTAGAAGCCTGTGCCACAAACTAGAAGCCTGTGCCACAAACTAGAAGCCTGTTCCACAAATTAGAAGCCTGTGCCACAAATTAGAAGCCTGTTCCACAAACTAGAAGCCTGTGCCACAAAGCTGACCGCTGACCGCTGACCGCTGACCGCTGACCGCTGAATGCTGACATCAGCCCATCCCTTGAATACCAACATGTCCAGCAAAGGCATACCAATCTTCACTAAAGCCTTTGAATTCCAGATCTTTCAGGCTAAATTTTACGTGATTCTCCTCCACAGTAAACTTAATGGTATTATCAGCATTAGGTTGATCAGTAACAATCACCAATTCAGTGCCTGCTGGAATTTCCTGCTTTGATGCTTCATTCAACATATTAGATTGAATAGGAGCTCGCTTAATTACCGTATCTTGATTAAAGAAAAGGTTAAGTAAAACAGGTTGATTGACTAAGGTATTCTGATAAATAGGAATGTTGAAAGCAGTCTTATCCTCTTGTTTAGACACTACATTACTAACAGTTTCTACCGGTTGAATACTATCCATCATAATTGCTACATGGTCTTCAAAGGCATACCAATCACCACTGAAACCCTTAAAAGCAATATCTTTTAAACCCAGTTTAATGTGATTGCCAGATTCCTGACCATAATAGCGAAGTACTAATAGAGTACCTGCTGGTACCATCTGACGTTTATTATCAGGCAATTGCGACGATTGAATCGGCTCTTGCTTGAGATAGCTATCTTGCTTAAACAGAATTCTTAATACATTTGCCATGACAGTATACCGGTTTTTAATTGGGTAAGGTAAAAATCAAACTTTTAGAATTAAGAATGTAGAATTAAGAATGTAGAATTAAGAATGTAGAATTGAGAATTAAGAATTAAGAATTAAGAATTGAGAATTGAGAATTAAGAATTGAGAATTGAGAATTGAGAATTGGGAATTCACCATTCTGCCTTCACCATTGACCATTCACCATTGACCATTCACCATTGACCATTCACCATTCACCATTCACCATTCACCATTCACCATTCTTAATTCTACATTCTACATTCTACATTCTTAATTATCCATTCTACATTCTTAATTATCCATTCTTAATTCTTAATTATTCATTCTTAATTATCCATTCTACATTCTTAATTATCCATTCTTCATTCTTCATTCTAAATTATTTATTCTAAATTATTCATTCAACTAATACTACCCCGTTTACGAGCCTCCTTATAGGATATTCCCACATTCTTGACACCTGCCCGAATCATTTGTTGTTCAAGCAAAGCAAAGAAGCGATTCCGGTCACCGGCCTTAATCACGGCCTGATTATGAGCTTCAGACACAGCAATGGGATAACCATATCCTTTATATACCTGCCCCAGCATTAAACTCAAGGCTTGATTGAGCAAGGCTGAATTCTGGGCTACCCATTCTGGCATCTCGATACGAGCAATTTCTGTACCCACATGGACATAACAGAAATAGATCCGGTGATGGTCGTATAAATCCAGAATCCGTGCGGAACTCTGAAATAGAGGGCTACGCTGTCCTGGTTGCAAGAAACTTGCCCACAGAGTGGTATCCCGCAAGGGGTCTATCACCTGACAGGGCAACTTGTCCGTGAGATTACCACATTGGGTGATACATTTTGGTGTTTCATAGGGACAAGCTGGTAATCTGAGGAAATTAACCATTTCTACACTACGAGAAGCACTCAGGTAACCAATCAGGGGTACATTAACAGAACGCAACTGCTCCCAAGCTGTTAGAATCGGAGGCAGTATGCGATCGCGTGCTTCCCCTGGCATCCCATCTAGAAACCAGTAAATTAGGGAACCATCTACTATCGCTAGATTGGGGGTATCCCTGTGGGGGGCTGGTGGATTCACCCAACGGCAAGCCATTTCTGCTAACATCGATACCTCGGAAATGGTGCGTCGATGTCCCATCCACTCCTCCGTGCGAATCCCCCACTGACGAGAAATATATAAGTCTTCCGGTCGGTAGAACACTTCGGGCACACTATCTAACAGAGGGTAGAGACTTTGTCCATAGTGCAACATTACCCGACCCACATTAATCACATAACAGTAGAGGATTTCGTGGTGAGAGGGGGAAATTTGAGACCCATCGGTGGCGAAAACACTATGGCTTTCTGGGGGAATACTGATATCAACACAAGTATCCAGAGCTTCTACAGGTGTTGCCGCCGTGAAAATCATGCGATCGCGCCATTGCTGATGAGACTTGACCAAACTCTCTTGTTGTGTTTTAGCCTTTGCCAGTAATTGTTCAGCCCGTTCTAAGCGTTGGCGAGACGCCACCGCCTCTAGTCTCAGGTGATTACTAATACCAGGGATTTGTCCTGCCAGTTTTGCCAGATCAAGCATGGAGAGCTCATCAGTAGATTTACTGTAGATTTACGAATTGCCCCCTAAATCCCCCAAAATTGGGGGACTTTGACAGTATAGCGGTTTTTATCCTAATGAGGTACACAAGTTTTTTCCCTCTTCTGTCTTCTGTCTTCTCTATTCTCTCTTCCCTGTTCCCTGTTCCCTGTTCCCTAAAACCCCAAAATTGTACCTCACCTAATTGAAAACCGCTATAGTACCCAGATTTGGGGGGTTAGGGGGGCAAAACCAACTAAACTTCGTAAGTCCTAACTAAGGGAAAATTAGTGATCTGTAACACAGGTTTCTTGTGATCATAAACGACTCATGAAGTGATCCGAAACCAACAGAGATAAATAAACACAATTGTATACATCAGGCTCCAATAACAAACGCGATCCTATACACCAGCCTCAGATCACAAACATGATTGCATACATCACCTTTTCATACTGACAGTATCCATGTCAGTAATTTCCACGAGGTAAAATGTTATGAAGAATCGCCAATTAATGATGTCCTTGTCCCTGGCATCTGCAGCAGTAATTGGTGGTAACGCCCCAGCTCAAGCCATAGACTTCGACTTCAGCTATCAACCAGGAACTACCCTCGAACAAATGCTCGCGTTTGAAATGGCTGGTGAGATTTGGTCTTACTATTTAACCGATGATGTCACCGTCAAAATTCACGTTGAGATGACCGACGGCTTGCCCTCTAACATCCTCGGTGGGGCACTCCCTGGTCTGCAAAAGAATAAAAACTACAAAACATTTCGGAAGAAGCTGAAGTCTGATAGAACATCGGAAGATGATTATATTGCTTATGATAGTCTGCAAGAACATCAGTATAGTGATGGCAATACTCGCTATCATGGGGTGTTTGAAAGCGGAGAAGGGTGGTACAACAAAAACATTGCTCTGACCAATGCCAATGCCAAAGCCATAAAATACCACAGCAATAACTCCCTGCTCGATGGCTATATCGTCATGAATGATACCTTCAATTGGAGCTATGATTACCAGCGTAATGCCCCAACCCCATCAGACGCCGTAGACTTCCTGAGTGTGGCCATGCATGAAATTGGTCATATCTTCGGCTTCGTCAGTGGGGTCGATTCGACCATACTCGCGGATAATGACGCTAGTTATGAGATGAACCTTGAGCGTCTGATGCGTACTACCGCCCTGGATATGTACCGCTATACTAACTGGAGCGCAAATATTAACAGGATTGATATGGCCTATGGTGTCAACGCCTTATTTTCCATTGATGGGGGTGATACAGCTCGGGCAGAGTTTTCTGAAGGCAAGGATCCCCATTTAGGATTCGGAGGTGATGGGTATCAAGCCAGCCACTGGGACGGTCAGGGCAATGATTTGGGCGTTATGAAGCCAGCCCTAGGTTGGGCAGAGAGGTCCGATATCTCACCACTAGATTTGGAAGCCTTTGATGTGATTGGCTGGGACCTTAACTCCGTTGTGTTCGGCTCAGATGACCGTCCCAGTGAATCAAATATGACCCTAAATCTGAATAACTTGGTCAACAACGCCAAGAATACCTTAGCCGACGAAATCGGTGACTATTTGAATGATCCTAACGTCGATGCCTCATCCATCGACTGGTATATCGCCAATGATAACGAAACAGCAGGCTCCTGGCTAGATGAAGACCGCATCCAGGATGTGATCGACATGTACGAATCGGGCTATGGTGGCGGTAGTGGCGGTGGCAGTGGCGGTGGTGGCAGTGGTGGCGGCAGTGGCAGTAGTGGTGGTGGTGGCAATGGCAATGACAGTGGGCAAGTATTAGGCCACGTGCTAGAACAGGGTTTTTTTTCGGATTTCAATTGGTCAACCTTCAATCCTGACCAGGGAGTGGCTCAGGTGCCAGACCCAGGGGCGACCAGTGGCTTAATTGGCTTAGGTCTGTTCGGCATTGGTGGTTTGTTCAAGGGTCGTAGCAGGTAGTGCAGCCATCTGGCCTGATCAAAAAAGGGAACAGGGAACAGTAGCAAAGAGAGCCAAAGGGTGCATCTTAGTATTTGTAAAAAAAATGGGCTCTACCGAACTTGCTGTGTAGAAAGGTTATCAAATAATTATTATAATCATTATTGGGCGAGAGTTTTAGTTTTTAAAATAGCAAAGGGAACAGGGAATAGGGAACAGGTAACAGGGAGTAGGGAGTAGGGAGCAGGGAACAGGGAACAAAAATTCTCACAATTCATTGAGGATTGATATATAATGATTTTTTATAAATAACCGTTCCCATCAGACCTAGTCGGCAATAAGTGCGGTTTTATACATACTATGTTCGGTAGAGCAAAAAAATGGAAGTGTGGGAATTTTATGAGAATTTTTTCCTAATTTCAAAAGCATGGAACATAGGGTTACAGACATTTTTGAAATCAATAGACCTCTGGCAAAAGTATTTTTTTGATACTGTTTTCGTCAATTCTTGTTACTGTTTTCTGTCTCCTGTCTCCTGTCTCCTGACAACTGCCGCGAAGTCTAATCAGGTACACAATAGACATCGCCGCAGTTGTTGGGAACTTCGGATCTCGGTAGAAGAATTGACCCAAACAGTATCTGATTTCTATAATCCGTCTGAGGTACTTACGCTATAGCGGTAGGTTTGGTGTGGGTACCTCACACAGATTGCTGTGGATCCTCTGGGGGAGGATGTAACCCCCCTTTGACCCAAAGTTGTCGAGATTTCACGATGAATTTTTCAGTGCGACGCTCGTCGTTGAGATCCAGTCGAGCGCAGGTTGCTCGTCCTGTTGGGCTGGTGCCTATAATGCGCAGACCATCAGCTGTCCAGATGAAATGATCAGACCATGACTGTAAACGAGGGTTGAACAAGGGGACTTCGTTTCCGGTATCGGGATCAATTCCGGTTGTGAAGTTGTAGCGCCTTTCGTTGCAGCGACGGCAGGCTAAGGCAAGATTATCTAGACGATCAGTTCCCCCCAATGATCTTGGCCAAAGATGATCGACCGAAAGGGGTGCGTTGCTTAGAATTTCGGGATAGTGACAATATTCACATTGAAATACTGCCCGTTTTCTGAGCTGCTGGTAGAGCTGTTTAGGAATGGGCATTGGCAGCTTCAGCCATCATGACTGCATTGATATAGCTGAAAATATCATCCAGTTCGCCAATGGCTTCCAGCTCCAGTGTTTCGTCTGGAGTGAGTTGATCGTCTTTTTTCTTATCGAGCAGGGTTTGCATCCGCTCCCCAAGCTCATCGGTGAATTTGAACAGGGTTAAGTTATTGGTTCGCTCAAGGCGAAGTCCTTGATGCAAAAAGGTGGATGGTTTGATCCCGATAGCAGTCATAGTTGTTTTTGTGAGGAATCTTATTGATTTTAGCAATTCGGAGAAACGGAGATCTGGAGCTCCAACCCGGGCGCGAGGAGATGGCCAGATCAAATTGATGTCTAGCCCTAATTTCGGTGAATTGCTATTAATGAGTTTTTCATAACTATGAGCTACACAGGATTTTTGGCGTTGCGTCAGTCTTCTTTTGAATAGGAGTAGAGTGGGCATCCTGCCCGCGCGAAAATATATTGAAACTGGCAAGATGCCAGTTCCACCAAGATCCCCATTCCACGGCCAGATCCCCATTCCACAGGTGCGACCCGTTGTAACGGGCAAGATGCCCATTCCACCAAGATGCCCATTCCACGGGTGCGACCCGTAAGGGGCAAGATGCCCATTCCACCAAGATGCCCATTCCACCTCACTCTTAAAATCATTCCATTATTAGCCGGATTTTTTACCTGTTCCCTATTCCCTATTCCCTATTCCCTATTCCCTATTCCCTGTTCCCTGCTCCCTAAAACCCAAGAATTTGTACCTGACCCAATTGAAAACCCCTGTAAAACAATTTCCCCTTTTCTAGTCATCAGCGTTACTTGGTCTAGAGGTTTGGGAATTCTAGAGGATAGTTCTTGCCCACAACATGCTTGAGTCTCTAGAAAAGCCTCATGGTCATCACAGATTTTTGTAAATTGCCACCTAAGTCGCATCACAATAAACCCTTCAACCAACTCCTGACCTTGCCCATTGCCTGTTACCTAGTGGCTCAGATGCCCTTGCTCTGCTCTGCTCAAATTGTTCCAGATAATACTCTACCGAACAATTCCATTGTTACTCCGAATGGCAACATCATTGAGATTACTGGTGGTACCACTGCAGGGGGTAATCTCTTCCATAGCTTCGAGCAGTTTTCCGTTCTGACTGGGAATACAGCCTTTTTCAACAATTCCCTCACCATTGAGAATATTATTAGCCGGGTCACTGGTGGGTCGATTTCCAATATTGATGGCTTAATTCGAGCTAACGGTAACGCTAACCTGTTTTTAATCAATCCCAATGGCATCGTGTTTGGTTCGGAGGCTTCTCTAGATATTGGTGGTTCGTTTATCGGCTCTACCGCTAACAGCATTAAATTTGCCGATGGCAGTGAATTTAGTGCTACCAATCCCCAGGAGCCTCCCCTGTTAACCATTAATATTCCCACTGGTTTACAGTATGGCTCCCAAGCCAATCCAGGCGGAATTGTGATCAACGGGCCTGGGAACAATATGAGTCTTGATCGCAATACATTTGCAGTAATCAGAGACAATCGAACGGTGGGGCTGGAAGTACAGCCAGGTAAAACCTTAGCCTTGGTGGGGGGTGATGTTGCTCTCGTCGGTGGAAATCTCACCACAGCCGGAGGACGGATTGAACTGGGGAGCGTCCAGGGAGAAGGGATGGTAACCCTGACCCCAACTAACTCAGGTTGGACATTAAGCTATGACGATGTAGGACAATTTCAGGATATTACCTTTTCCCAAGCGGCGTCAGTGAGTACCAGTGGTAATGACGGGGGTGAAATCCAGGTGCAGGGTCGGCGGGTGACCCTTACTGAGGGGTCAGCCATCTTAGCCGATACCCTGGGCAGTGGGGCTGGGGGAAGTTTGACGGTAAAGGCGACCGAGGCATTGGACGTTATCGGTACCGCTGCCAATAATTTCTTTTTCAGCGGTTTATCTGCTGATCTGGCACCAGGGGCTACTGGGAATGGGGGTAATTTAGTCATTGACACGGAGCGGTTGCGGGTTGCTGATGGCGCTCAGATATCCAGTGGGACCTTTAGCTCAGGGAATGCTGGCACCTTGACCGTCACCGCTGCTGAGGTAGAGGTGATTGCTGGCTCCAACTCCGGTCCCAGTGGTTTGTTTGCGCTAGTAGAAGTAGGGGGTACCGGGAATGGGGGCAATTTGATCATTGACACCGAGCGCTTGCGCATGACTAATGGGGCTCAAATCTCAGTTAGTACCTTTGGCAAAGGGAATGGGGGAGATTTACGAGTTCAGGCCAAGGAGGTAGACCTGATTGGTACGGCTTTTGGCAGGTTCCCCAGTGGGTTGTTAGCAAATGTCGAAGAAGGAGCTACCGGGAATGGGGGCAATTTGACCATTGAGACTGAGAGCTTACGGCTGAGTGATGGAGCTCAAATTGCAGCTACTACCTTTGGCACAGGGGATGCAGGATCCTTGACTGTTAAGGCTCAAGATGTGCAATTGACTGGGACGTCAACCGCAGAATTAGCCAGTGGCTTATTTACAGAAGTCAGACCAAAAGCGATCGGGAATGGGGGCGACTTGACCATTGAGACTGAGAACTTGCGGTTGACTGATGGGGCTCAGATTGCAGCCACTACCTTTGGTCAAGGAAATGCTGGTTCGATCATGGTGCAGGCTACTGAGATCGAACTAATTGGTACTTCACCAGGGGGATTACTTAGTGGCGTTTTAGCCAATGTGGAACCAAAGGCGATCGGGAATGGGGGCGACTTGACCATTGAAACCAAGGGCTTGCGGCTGACTGATGGAGCCCAGATCAGAGCAATTACCCTTGGAGAAGGGGATGCCGGTTCTATAGAGGTAAAGGCAACAGACGTCGAATTAATTGGTACCTCACCACAGGGATTACCCAGTGCCTTATTGACAGAAGTCCGACCAAACGCGATCGGGGATGGGGGCAACTTGACCATTGAGACTGAAAACTTGCAGCTGACTGATGGGGCTCAGATTGCAGCGACTACCTTTGGTGAAGGGGATGCCGGTTTTTTAACCATACAGGCAATCGATCTACAATTGAGTGGTACCTCACCACAGGGATTAGCCAGTGGCTTATTTACAGAAGTCAGACCAGAAGCGATCGGCAATGGGGGCAACTTGACCATTAACACGGAACGCTTGCGGCTGAGTGATGGGGCTCAGATTACAGCTAATACCTTTGGTGAAGGGGATGCAGGTCCGATGAGGGTGCAAGCCACTGAGATAGAACTAATTGGTACCTCACCAGAGGGATTACCCAGCGCTCTGTTAGGGAATGTGGAGCCAGAAGCAATTGGGAATGGGGGCAACTTGACCATTAACACCGAACGCTTGCGGCTGAGTGATGGGGCTCAGATTGCAACTACTACTTTTGCTGAAGGGGATGCAGGTCCGATGACAGTGCAGGCTACTGAGATCGAACTAATTGGTACTTCATCACAGGGATTACCTACTGGCCTCTTGGCCAATGTGGAACCAGACGCGATCGGCAATGGGGGCGACTTGACCATTAACACCGAGGCCTTGCGGCTGAGTGATGGGGCTCAGATTTCAGCAATTACCCTTGGTATAGGGGATGCTGGTTCTATAGAGGTAAACGCAACAGACGTCGAATTAATTGGTATCTCACCACAGGGATTAGCCAGTGGCTTATTTACACAAGTCCAACCAGGAGCCATGGGTAATGGGGGTGGTTTGACCATTAACACCGAGGGCTTGCGAATTACTGATGGGGCTAGGATTTTAGCGACTACCTTTGGTACGGGGGATGCCGGTTCTATAAAGGTAAACGCAACAGACGTCGAATTAATTGGTACCAGAACGAATTTCGCTAGCGCTATATTTGCCAATGTGGAATTAGACGCCATAGGCAAAGGGGGTGAGCTGACCCTTGAAACTGAACGCTTGCGGTTGGTGGATGGCGCTCAAGTGGGAACCATTACCAGAGGCCAAGGGGATGGGGGAACCTTGAGAGTTCAGGCACAGGAGATAGAACTAATTGGGACATCAGACCTAGGTGCCAGCGGACTATTGGCGAATGCGATCGCAGGTACTGGTAATGGCGGTAAATTAGAAGTCTTCACGGATCAGTTAATTATCCGAGATGGAGCAACAATCAGTGTCAGTAACTTCCAAAGCAATGACCTGCTACTACCAGGACAAGGCACAGCTGGGGATATTGAGATTGTGGCAAACTCCATCGAGCTTTCCAACAGCGGATCGGACACTCCCAATGGTGGTGGTATTACCGCATCCAACTTCTCCGCTGGAGGAGGCAATATTGATATTTCGGCTAATCAAATCACCAGTAATCGAGGGGAAATCACTGCCACCTCTGAGCTTAGCGGCGGCGGTAATATTGACATTACTAGTGACTTACTGTTCCTTTCAAACCAGAGCGGGATTAGTACCAGCGTTAATGACAGTACTGGTGGTGGCGGTGATATTAAGATTAATAGTGATTTTGTAGTGGTTGTAGAAAATAGTAATATCGCAGCCAATGCCATATTGGGTCCTGGCGGTAATATTGATATCACGACTCAAGGTCTGTTTCTGTCTCCAGATAGCCAGATTACTGCCAGTTCTGAATTTGGTGTGGATGGTCAAATCAACATTAGCAATCCAGACTTAACTCAAAACCTAGGATTAATCCCATTACCAGCAAGTATCATTGATACTGGTCTACTGATTGCCACAGGCTGTAGCACCGATGATGAGCAGAATTCATTTGCTCTGCTTGGACGAGGGGGCTTACCCACTGACCCCACTGACCCCCTCAAAGGTGAAACCATTTGGATCGATTGGCGGGATTTCTCGGCCACCAGGCGTCAATTGTATCGGGCTGCTCGCAATCGGGGGAAAAAACCCAATCAGGAACCTCAAGTGACAGCGAAAAAGCCACCAATTATTGAAGCTCAAGGATGGATCATCAATAAAGATGGAATTGTGGAGTTGGTGCCTTATCCCACTGGTCCTGAGCTCAAACCAGTATTGAATACTTCCATCAACTGTCATAATCTTAGGTAAGTATCATGGGATTGTAAGCTATCAGCTATAGGGAACAGGGAACAGGGAACAGGGAACAGGGAACAGGGAACAGGGAACAGGGAACAGAGGGTTACAGAGATTTTATAGCGTTTATCGTACTTATGAGGTACAGTATTATTTCAGGCTGATTCCCTGTCTTGATGCAGTCGCTCATGGGGGAAACCACGGCAGTTGCTCATGGGGGGAACCACGGCAGTCGCTCATGGGGGGGACCCCCAAGACCGCGCTGCCTCCCCAAGACCGCACTGCCTCCCCAAGACCGCGCTGCATCGCTTACAACCCTCTTGAATATTGCCTTTTGCCTTTTGCCTCTTGCCTTAAAAGGATAAGCTTTGTCCTCACTCCTCCTGAGAATTGCTATATATATCTGAGTAAGTAATTCCTACATAACCTGATCATCAACAAACGCGATGTTTTTAAGGCCAAAGGCCAAGCTACGCGAACAGAGCCGCTACGGGATCAACAAACACGAACGCATACCGGATATTCCTAACACCTACGCGATGCTCTTAAGGCCAAAGGCCACGCTACGCGAACAGAGCCGCTACGCGATCGCATACGTCAGAGTCATAAAACAAATGCGATCGCATACATCAGTCTGACATACTCAAAGCATAGATTTACAACAAGGAAGTGAAAATTATCCTTAAGTTTCAATTACCAATGTCATTTTATCCAGCAACCGTAGTCTATAGAATTTACAAATAGATCATGAAAACCAGCCCTCTATAATTTTCTATGATTTTTGAATATTTTGATGACATAACTAGTTTAGTTATATAGCAAAGGGAGTAGGGAGTAGGGAGTAGGGAGTAGGGAGTAGGGAGTAGCGATGCAGAGTGGTCTTGGGGAGCCAGCGCCGTCTTGGGGGAAACCGCCGTGAGGCCACTGCATTGCTTTTGGCAAAAACACTCTTCGGGAATAGAAGGCTAATATCATGTTATGACAATTACCCTTAATAAAAATCTCCCCCATCTCCCTATCTCCCTATCTCCCCACCCTCCCCACACTTCCCACACTTCCCACACTTCCCACACTTCCCCTGACTAATTTAGAGACATAAAAGTTTTAGTTGCGTCTGTTTTTAAGCAGAAACAATTGGCAGAATAACTTTACTTTTACCTATACTAATCAATATAGTATTTTTCCTATTAATGAAGTTGTAAACACCTATTTTTTCCCGATTCCCGATTCCCGATTCCCGATTCCCGATTCCCGATTCCCGATTCCCGATTCCCGATTCCCGATTCCCGATTCCCAATTCCCTAATTATGACATTCATATTAAACTCTCATAATGTGTTTGACTATCTAGCTGCTCGTGGTTTATGCAATCCCTCCGAGCAAGCTCTCAGTAAAATTGAGCCACTGGAAGCCAAGAACTTTAACTTATTGTTGACCTTTCCAGATGGTAATAAGCTGCTCGTCAAGCAGGAGCGACATAACCAGGAAGGGAAAGCCGCTGGTGAGTTTTTGAATGAATGGCGAATTCAAGAATTCTTACAGCAATTTCCAGAACTTGCTAACCTCCGCTCTTTGATACCGGAAGTGCTGCATTTTGATGGTGAGAATTCCATTATGGTTTTCCGCTATCTCGATGACTATCGGGATTTAATGGATTTCTACGCCAAGGAAAATATCTTTCCTACAGAAGTTGCTGCCACCATCGGCACCCTCTTAGGAAAAATCCATCATCATACCTTTAATCGTAAAGACTATCAAGATTTCTTCTGTACCGAAAGCGATAATCAAACCACTGACCAAGTGCCTAGACTAGTTAACAGTTTAGAACGAATTGGTCCAGAAATCTTTGGTGCGGTACCTGCTGACGGGCTGAAATTCTTTGCCCTTTATCAACGATACGATAGTTTAGGGCAAGCGATCGCACAACTAGGGAATGCTTTTGCCCCCTGCTGTCTGACCCACAATGACCTAAAGCTAAATAATATCCTTCTGCACCAAGATTGGGAGCATGAAAGTACCAGCATGGTCAGGTTAATTGATTGGGAGCGCTGTAGTTGGGGAGACCCTGGGTTTGATTTAGGAACACTGATCAGCAGCTATGTCCAAATCTGGCTGAGTAGCCTGGTTATCAGTAAATCTTTAAGTATTGAAGAATCCCTACGTTTAGCCATGACCCCCTTGGAACAGCTCCAGCCTTCCATTGCTGCCCTAACCAAAGGGTATTTTGAAACCTTTCCAGAAATTTTAGAACACCGACCTGATTTCTTGCAGACAGCGGTGCAATTTACAGGTTTTGGTTTGATACAACGGATTCGGGCGATGATTGAGTACCAAAAATCCTTTGGTAATGCTGGGATTGCCATGCTTCAGGTTGCCAAGACCTTGTTGTGTCGCCCAGAACAATCCATGCCCACAATTTTTGGCCCTGCTATTGCAGAATTAATCCAACTCCGTCCTTCCGCTGTTTAAGATATAGCATTCCAATAACATCAAAAACGCTTCAAAGGTCTTTCCTACTGTTCCCTGTTCCCTGTTCCCTGTTCCCTGTTCCCTGTTCCCTGTTCCCTGTTCCCTGTTCCCTGTTCCCTGTTCCCTGTTCCCTGTTCCCTGTTCCCTGTTCCCTGTTCCCTGTTCCCTACTCCCTACTCCCTACTCCCTACTCCCTACCAAACTATGATCCAACTACTTGATTCTAAACAAATTCAATCATCCCACATCGCCAATCAGCAATTACTAGATGTTCTAGACGATATTGTTAACAAAGTAAAAATCCAATCAGACTTCTCTATTCACCATTCAGATTACAAACCGTTGGAAATTCCAGCCGAAGCTGTGGAACGTTTTCAACGGATGCCCGAAGATATGCAGCAAAAATATATCAGTCTGCAACTGCGGAGTTTTCTATATGGTATTTATTACAACGGTTCAATGCGAAATGCTCTCGCACCGGAAGCAGATACTGAAGCTGCGCCACTAGACCTGGAAAACAATACCATCCTGGGAGTAGATGTGGGATTTTATCAGCGACTGCACGACAGCAATAGTGGCAAAGGCTACTTTGACCCTGGTTGGTCTGTTCTCAGAGAAGAAAATGATGGTAGTTTGGCTGTGACTAAGGGAGGATTGAGGGTGCATATTGAACGGGATAAGCATCTGCCAGCATCCCACCAATCTGCCACCGTCGGGGATTCAGTAGCAATCCGTATGCCTAAGAATTTGGTGCAAAATGGCTTTTATATGGCCGTTGGCAATCTAGAAGCAAATCGTCCGCAAACAGACCAGTCAGTGACTGTGCGAATTTACTTCAACTTGACTCCTGACGGTGCAGTTGCGGTAATGGGTAGCTTAACCCAACAGCTGAACGACATGGAAATTCCTTTCCACTTTAAAGTTTTGTACAATCCCAAAGACTACGAACGGCACGATTCGGGAGTACTCTACTTTGACAAGTGTCACTATGACGCTGTTGAGGGAGTTTTAAAGACTGTTTATACAGAGCACCAATCCCATTTTCAGCCAGAGGTTCCCCTATTTACCATGGAGCTAGCACCAGGATTGGGGTTAGCAGAAGAACCAGACCAAAAATTTGCCGAACAGGAAAGCTTTGGCATGAATCGCTGTCAGATTGTGGCCAATGGTTTGTTGGAAGCTTGGCATCAAGGGGATGATTCCACTGAAGGAAAAATGAAGGCTATCCTTGGGCAATTTTCTAGGCTGGGGATTGACTTGGAGCGTGTTTATCTGAATGCCAATTCTGAAGATATTTATCAGTGTTTAGATAGATAGCAATCCTATCTGATTCGTGAAAGAAATGGGCTGCTTTAAGGCATTTGGCAGAAGGCACCCACCCCTAACCCCCTCACAGGGGTAGGTTTTTAACAAAGACGTGAGGTGTGGGGTGTGGGGTGTGGGGTGTGGGGTGTGGGGGATAAGACAATATACTTAATTTGTCGTTGTCTTGATCCAAAGCGCGAGTGGGGGAAACCCCCGCAGGTCGGGCTTTGGTGCGCTTTCGGAATCATTTTATTAAATTCGCGCTTATTGTCGCACCTCTGCATCGCTTTCTTATGCCCCACACCCCACACCCCATCCCCTACACCCCACACCTGAGGTCAAAGTAAAAAACCTACCCTTATGAGCCCCTAACCCCTCCCAGGAGGGGAATGGCAGAAGGGACCGGAGTTGGAGCTAGTTTTTAAGAAGTCCAGTGATTTGACAAATGATTTAGGATTGCTATATAGCAATTCTCATAATCATGAGGTACACATATTTTTTTACCACTCCCTGCTCCCTGCTCCCTGCTTCCTGCTCCCTGCTCCCTGCTCCCTGCTTCCTGCTCCCTGCTCCCTAAAACCCATAAATTTGTACCTCACCAAATTTAAAAATGTTAGAAAATAATTTTAGTATTTTAGTCCAAGACTACTCTTGGACTATTTTTTATAGTTTTTATCAGTTCCACTAGTTTTATAGACATAACTAGTTTAGTTTATCACCTAAATTAGAGAGCACATCAATACATTAGAACCTTTTCTGAAGGCTGCATCTACACAGTCTCGTACGGTTTCAAATTTATTAATTATTGATAGGGACAAAACTGTTTCAGTTTTAGCGATAATAAATAGAAAAAATATCGACTACTTAAATTAGTTTAACTAGGATAAAAACAGAAATAAACCATGGCTAAGTTATTCCTAGTCAACCACAACCGTTTATTGGAGGAAAGTTCAAATGGCAAATATCAAAGTTAAGGACATCAAACCCACTGGCGCTGACTTGTTCAACGATTCTGAAAGCTTTATGAACGAACTGAGTAATGATGAACTTGAGCAGGCTATGGGAGGACTTGTTTTATATCCACCAGTAGATTCAGTACAAAAGACCTGTAATTGCTTTACGACTACTGGATACACTACTGAAAAAAACATTCGCACCGGTCTATATTGCTATATAATGCTGTAAACTCTTTTGACCAAATACCTTCACTGCTGAATCCTAAATTTAGGAAGTGAAGGTTTGAGCAATCAAATGAGTAGAAATATTGCCCAACGTTCTGATCAGGGAGTCAGTCGATGTCTAAGTATACCCTTCCCCCTCTCAAGGAAGATTCTAGAGTCACTTCAGCTTTAGAACTAGAGTTATCCCAGGGTAAATTTCAGGATAAAAAACCACAACACCCTTCAGTGCTGCGTCCCAAATTAGCCTGTAAGGTTAATTACTATCAAGATAAGCTGATTTTTTATCAGGATGGTCGAGATTTCGCTTTTCAGGTTAACAGTCAATCAGGAAAAATATTAAAGAAGTTCGTCTCCCTGATGGACGGGACTAAGACTCTGACTGAACTCCAACAAATGTTCTATGCTAATAACTCTGAGTTGTTCAATACTATTGTTTGTCACCTGGACGAAAACAACTTGCTCGATGACGTTGCTCAGGTTAGGGTTAATTCAGGCATCGACACTTTGCTGGAATTGGAAGATTTGACCAATGAATTGCTCAATCAGCAGGTTGATGAAAATCTCTTCCTGAAATCCATCAAGTCACCGACATCCCAACTGCCAATCAACCTTCTTTATGGTTTTGTAATAGAGCATTACCACTTTATTTCTCAACAGAGCTGTTTTGATTCTCCTGGACTTAGCTTCCAAAGCTCTACAAAAGTTCGACAATTGCTCAACGAACGCTACACTCAAGAATACCGCCAAGACCAGGAACTGGCAATGGCAGCACTTAATGCTATTGGCATTAGCCGTGAAGAACTCGCGGACACCATGCCACTCCCAGAAACCATGGGGATGTGCCATGCTTTGACCTATTGGGCGAACTTTGAGCCACTCTTTTTCTTGAGTACCCTGGGATTTTTGGCAGGTGAGACCCGTAAGAATTTTGAATTTTATAGTAAAGCCTGTGAGCGTGTTGAACTAGATTCTGGCTTTATCAACCCGATTAGACAATTGGCAAACAGCAAGCTAAAACTCGAACCAGAAAATCTAAGCCGTCGCATCTTTCAAGAAATACCTCACATTGATCCGCAAACAAAGCAGCGATTTAGAGGACAAACTTACCTGTTTGTTGAAATCTACAACAATTTATACAAAGCTATCTGGAATCATTACTCCTCTGCCAGTCATTTACTGCGGCGAGTTTCCGCAATTTAAGTTAGCGACGGAGTTATCTCAATTCTCAGACTCATTTTCCCTACTCCCTACTCCCTACTCCCTACTCCCTGTTCCCTGTTCCCTGTTCCCTGTTCCCTATTTTTTCCCTACTCCCTACTCCCTATTCCCTACTCCCTTTACTATATGTCATTAACAAACGTTTTATTCCAACAACCACTGTTCAAAAATCGGGTATTTTTTGAATTCAAGGACACTGAAGTTGAAATTAATTATGGCGGTCAAGGATGCGCGATCGCGGTTGAGCCGGAATACCAGAAGGAAACTGTCCAACTGCTAAGGCTTTTACAAATGGGCGGTATGTCCCCAGAGCAATTGGGTCTGGCCTGTCCAGGAATCCAAGAGGATATTCCTGAACTGCTGGCTGAGCTGGATCGCCGGGGTCTACTGATAGAAACCCATCAGGAAGTGGAATCTCGTGGGGTGACTGGACACCAGTTCTATCGAGAGTTGTGCCGATTTCTGAACCGCATGAAGGGGCAATTTCCCCCTTCTCCTTTCTCAGAAAAGATGGCTGATGGGACGATTACTAGAAACCAGTTGATTGGTTATGCTTTGGAATCCTATCACGTTACCCATCTGTGTCCTAGACTCTTAGCACCATCCTTAGCCAATTATGAATCCCCTCGGACCCAAAAACTTCTCCAGGAATTTTTTGTTTCTGAGTTGCACCATGACCGTTTGATTGAGAATTCCTTGAAGAGTGTGGGCATCGAAGGTGAGCAACTGCAACGGATGCAGCCCCTACCCATGACTTTCGCCGTCTGTTCCACCCTGGCCGTTTTTGCCAAGCAGCATCCTCTGAGCTTTAAGGCTGCACTTTTGTTGTTTGAAGAAGACGACAAGGTATTCCACGAGTTGTTTAAGCAGCAGTCCCAAGCTTTGGAGTTACCACCTGAATTTTATAAACCCATCCTGCTCCATGCCGGTATCAATGAAGAAGGGGCACATGAAGAGATCACTTCGATGCTGCTGGCAGAAGTGGCTTATGTGTCACCAGAAGAACAATTAGTGGTTAAAAAGAATCTGGGAATTCTGCTGGAGTCTATGGTTCGGCGGACTCAGGAAATTCTGGATTACTATGGTAACTCTAATAATATCATTCCTCGTTGTTTTACCTGAAGGGGCAATTTTCTATTGAATGGGAAGTATGAAGATATTTACACAAATTTATATTTACCCAAGTAATCAAAAATTAAACCTTTTTTAAAAAAATTTATAACTAAATTACCACTTCGAGAGATTTATTCCATGCCAGTAATAGGGTCACAAATATCACCAATCGCTACTATAGCTATTAACGCCACTTTTTTATCAGAGCGTCTCCATAACCCTTGTTACCAGAATTTTATTCCCCAAAAATATCATGATCTGATTGAAGAACGCCTCAATACCTGGTCTAAACTCCTGGGAGGAGAACAACAACTTAAACAGCGCCTTCAGTGGGATGGATTAGACTTAACTACAGTCCGTAACTTACTAGAAACAGGGGAGTATAGAGAAGATTACCCCTTACCAAGCTGGGCAGAAACTCTCAAAGAATTAATTGAAACTAGCGCCGCTTCATGGCTAACTCTAGAGGGGGAAGATAAATCTCTACTTGACTCCCAAAATCCCTTACCTTTTGAAGACTTTTATTTACCCTTTATCCGAGTAGGGCGCAGTAAATTATCCACTCGATTATCAGCAAATAGTCCAGAAGCGTTGTTGAGCCAAGAAGCCTACGCAGCCCTAGAAAGGAGCTTGCTGCAACAACTGGTTAATTTAGGCACAGAAACCTTACTATTTGAATTTAACACATTCCGGGAAGCTCACCCTCCTGCTAACCAAACGACTCCCCAAGAAAGTCGAATTATTTATAATACTTTTTTAAAAAATCTTCTCAAAGATGGGGGGTTGGCATTTTTCAATCGTTACCCAGTCTTCGGTCGCATGATAGCAACAACCCTTGATTTATGGGTAGAATCTACTACTGAATTTATCCAACGTCTACAAGAAGATTTATCGGCAATTGAACGTACCTTTTCTTCTGATCAGGTAAGCTTAGGAAACGTCCAAACAATTGAGACTTCTCTCTCCAATCCCCACCATGGTGGACGCTCGGTTTTAGCTCTTACATTTTCTTCCGGAATTAAACTGGTGTATAAGCCCAAAGACTTGGGTTTAGATGTTGCTTTCAATCAGTTACTAGACTGGTGCAACCACCAGGAAACATCCTTAAGCTTCAAATTAACTAAGATTCTCAATCGCCAGGGATATGGATGGGTTGAATGTATTGAGCACCAACCTTGTGACAATCAAGCTGCAGTTCAACGCTTCTATAAAAGAGCAGGGATGTTATTATCACTGCTCCATGTATTAGGAGCAAGTAGTTGTGATAATCAAAATGTGGTTGCTAGTGGTGAATATCCGATTCTGATCGATGCTGACCTCTTGATGCATCCTGTACAGCACAGCGTGACTGAATCTGAAGACTGGTTTAAGTATTCAGTGCTTCATACAGGATTTTTACCTGGTTGGGAAGGAGATACGTACTCGGCAAATGCTCAAGATTCCAGCGTCCTAGGTAATATTTGGCCAAAGCAAATAAATTCCTCTCGGGAGTGGAAATTTATTAACACCGATGGGATGCACTTAGCTCCCAACAGTGTGATTATTCCTGCCGGGACTAATGTGGTCATTCTAGACGGTAAAACTGTCTCACCTAATAACTATGTTGAGGAAATCGTCACTGGCTTTGAGGAAATCTATCACCTGTTAAGTAAAAATCGGGAAATGCTCCTAGGGGAAGAAAGTCCCCTCTGTGCCTTACAATTTTTAAAGTCTCGATTTAGTCTGCGCCCAACCCTCACCTATGGTATGGTCTCGAAACGCAGCCTAAGTCCTGAATATTTGCGTAATGGCGCGGACTATAGCATTCTGATCGATTTTCTCAGCCGTCAGTACTTAATGGGTGAAGAAAAATTAGAATTTGATAAATTATTAGAAGCAGAAACGAATTCTTTACAACAGCTAGATATTCCCTATTTCACGGTATCTTGTAATAGTGATTCCCTAGAGTTGGCATCAGCTCAACCAATCAAGGAGTTTTTTAAAACATCCAGTTACCAACGGTTAATTGCTAAAATCCAAAGCCTTGATGAAAAGGATTTAGCCCGACAAATTAAATTGATTCGGGCGAGTTTTTATGCTAAGTATGCCCATTTGACTAAGAACAGTGCTGCTTTACAGGGGAATTTATTCCAATTCTCCTCATTGAATCCTGAGGAATTATTGGAAGAAGCTATAGAAATTGGCAATAGTCTTGTTGCCAGTGCAATTCATACTGGTGACGGCTGCAACTGGATTGATTTAGATTATATCTCCAAGGCGCACCGCTATCAACTTGGGCGATTGGATGATTCCTTATTTACGGGGCGAGCTGGAGTTAGCCTATTCCTAGCAGCTCTAGCAAAAATTACTGGTGATCCAGAATTTAAAGAGGTAGCTTTAGCAGCTTTATCCCCTTTACGTCAGTCTCTTAAGAAAGCACAAGCCGACCGAAACTTGTTGCAGTTAAGACTTGATGGAATCAAATTAGGTGGTATCCTCGGTTTAATGGGGCTAGGTGGGATTATTTACAGTTTGGTTAAAATTAGTCAGTTTCTCCAAGAGCCAGCCCTTCTCGAAGATGCCCAGCAAGCTGCAAAACTAATTACAGCAGATGTAATCGCTGCCGATCAAAAGCTGGATATTATTTTTGGAGTAGCCGGGGCAATTATGGGCTTATTAACTCTCTATCAACAGACAGGAGAGAAAGTCCTATTAGACATAGCAGTAGCCTGTGGCAATCATCTCCTATCACAGCGAACTCATACCGCCCCTAGGGCGTGGAAGACAATCAGTAAAACCCCATTAACCGGATTTTCTCACGGTGCAGCAGGTAATTCCTTGTCTTTACTACACCTATATGCTGCTACTGCAGACAAAGTTTATTTGGAAGCGGCGAAAGAAGGAATCGAATATGAAACCAGTGTTTTTGACACCTCAGTCCGAAACTGGCCAGTTTTCTCTTCATTCGAAGAGACGAATCGAATTATTTTACAGCACACCTGGTGTAATGGAAGCGTGGGAATTGGATTAGCCCGTTTAGGCAGTTCAACGATTCTACAGACAAAGCAAATTTACTCTGACATTGAGGTAGCTTTGGAAACCACCAAGCAGTATGCAGTATCTAGTCTAGATGTAGACTTTCTATGCTGCGGGAGTTTGGGCAGAACTGAACTATTTGTTGTCGCATCCCAAAAACTTGGCAACCAGGAATGGCTAACAACTGCTAGGGAACAGGCTGCATCGGTAATAGCAAGGGCAAAAAATAATGGATCATATGCTTTGTTACCTCATTTGCCTAACTCTGTTTTCAGTCCTAATTTTTTCAAGGGAAGCGCAGGTGTAGGTTATCAATTGTTGCGTTTAGCCTCTCCAGAATCCTTACCTTCTGTTCTGATTTGGGAGTAGAATGAACTTTGCAGGTGGGGTTGATGTCACCAAGGTTGATGTAGGGTGGGCAGTGCACCAGACAGATCATGAAGCTTGCAAAGGGCGTTGGTAGGCACTGCCCACCTTACGATTAATGACTTCTGTTCTGATTTGGGAGTATTACTCTACCCTAACTAAGCCGAAATGATAATTTCATCAACTGAACGATATTAATACATAAGTTTCCTTTGGAAATCAGCGCCAGTATCTTCTGGCGCTGATTTTTCTTTATTTGCCTAAGCTCGACGTTGTCCAGTCAACTACTGTAAATAAAATGATTCTGCAAAATTGCCAGTAATAATTAATATTTTGATTGATTTAAGTGACATAATTATTTGATTTATGGCTGAATTAAAGAGTAATTTAAATGCTAGTTAATCCTTTTATATAGCAATCCACGCTGATGAAGGTATACGAACGGTTGATGATGTTTTCCGATCAAATTGGTGTATTAATAAGATTGCTTAAAAAGGTGACAATCTAAATCATTCGGTATTGCCTGTTCGCTATTGGGCACATTTATAGACGGTTTTAAGCAATTAAAATCACATAAATGTAGGTATTCTGTCATTTTATATAGTTGTATGCTAGAGACTTTTTCAAAAAATGTGACTATCATAAAAATATGAAGCAAGCATCACTAGCTTGATTTGAAATCAACCACATTAACAAACATTTATTGGAGTTAAAATCAAATGGCTAATATTAATATTAATGATCTTTCAGCTCTTAATCTGACTGGCGCTGAGTTGTTTAACGATTCAGAAAGTTTTATGATGGAAGTGAATGAAGACAGTGAGGCAATCCTTATCATAGGGGGGCAAAATGAAAGTTGCTGCTTATGTAGTCACACCTGCGGAAAAACCCTTAACGCTCAGTTCGAGATGCAGTTCGATATGCAGTAAAACTTATTCGTGAAATCTTAACAGGGAACAGAGAGTTATAAAACCGAACTTTTGCAATAGTTATGGTTCTTCAGTACCTGTTATGCTAAATTTCGAGTTAAAAAACTCAAAAAGTTTACCGTACAGGGAAAATTAGGCTATTCAACTAACAAAATTTTCTGAATACTGCCTCTGACCACTGTTTCCTGTTCCCTGTTCCCTCTTACAGACTGTTTATTTAGCATAACAAGTACGGAAGAGCCAGGAATTTTTTTTAAATTGCTTTTCATTTTTTTGATTGGCTGCTATTTAAGGGATAATCACTGATTTAAACTACTCATTTACTATAATCCGTATAGACGATCGATATTTCTAAGTGTTTGGATGTTTGTATGTCAGTAGTTGAGCCTCACCCTAGAGAATAGTAAACATAAAATAATTATTGAATTATAGTCTTTTAGTCCAAGAGTAGTCTTGGGCTATTTTTTATGGTTTCCATAAGTCTCAAAACAAAAAAAAATAGCCGTAGAAATACTATCCACGGCTATTTCAATTCCTTATGTCACAAAATTAGCAAACCTAACCTGCTCTGATCTGATTGGCCAAGGGCCGCGCTACAAAACCAGACCAAAACCAAGGCCAGGGGGGAAACCCCCCCAAACATTTAAGGTGTTATGGCAACAACCAATACTTGGTTATTGTAGTGATCACTTCCCCTGGAACATCAGTCGGTTCCAGAGGGGTCCACTCCGCAATCTCTGCATAACCTAGGGCGTAAAGCATCTGCATACTATAGATGACTGCTTGACGAGAACCTTTGAGAGTCTGCTGAGCAGGTTGTTTCTTGAAGTTTTGGCTGAATTTTGTTGACATAAATAAGAATTGAATTTCGGTTTATAATGATTATTGTAATGATTATAGTTGTAGTTGTCAAGGGTTTTTAAAAAGTTTTTTTTGGGAGTTTTAGGAGTAATAAAAACGTCAGCTATTAGCTATCAGGTATCAGCTATCAGCTTTTTATAGTTTTTCTCAGCTCCACTAGTTTTGTGGAAATAACTGTTTTAGTTTATTCCGTAAATTAGAAATAAAGCGTTTTCCCTAGCTATCAGGTACACAGTATTTTTCCCTGCTCCCTGCTCCCTGCTCCCTGCTCCCTGCTCCCTACTCCCTACTCCCTACTCCCTACTCCCTACTCCCTACTCCCTACTCCCTACTCCCTGCTCCCTAAAACCTACGACTTTTTACCTAAGCCAATTTGCCATAACTACATCTAACTTTATGACAAAAAAAGTTTACTTATAACATGAATAAATTATAAAAAAACTCAACAAACTCAAGTAATCAAAGTATGATTCAAACAGAGATCAAAAATTATTACAATTAATTTTTGTTCCCTACTCCGAAGTCCCTACTCCCTGCTCCCTGCTCCAATGCCTTGGAAGCGATCGCAAACTACTCTGGAATTGTGGATGCTGGGTTTGAGTTAATCCCCGTAGAGTCTCCCAAAGTGGATCCGGTGGCAGATAATCCAATTTCTTTGTTAATTTAGTTACAATATCGGAAATGTTGACTGTATTAACCTAGTACAAAAATGCTTTAGTTAATTTAAAACGGCTAGAACCTAACCTTAGTCTTGTAGTCCAAGAGTAATCTTGGGCTATTTTTTATGGTTTTTCTCAGCTCCACTAGTTTTGTGGACATAACTGTTTTAGTTAATTCACTAAATGCTAGAGCATCTCAATATAGGATTATACTAGGTTTTAAACTATGTAACTTCTAGGGTCATTATGATGTATAAAGAGGTGGCTAATAGGTTTATATAGTTGCTAGCACTATCTAAATTATATGACAAAAATGTTTTATTTTTAGCACCAATTAACTAGAAAAACTATAGACAGAGTTAATTCAATTAACTATGCTGAAAAAGCAGGGAAAACGCATCTAATTTTCTGAGTCCTATATATAGTGTTTTTTAAAGTAAATAAACACTATACAGCGTTTTTTATAACTATCAGGTAGACAGGATTTTTTCCCTCTTCCCTGCCCTTCTGGGAGGGGTTAGGGGTGCTGAGGGGGTGACAACAAGGCTAAAAAGTATACAGGGTGTGGGGTGTGGGGTGTGGGGGGTGGGGAAAATAGAAGGGAATTTGGAGTGAGCCCAGCAATAACAATCAGTCCGAAACCTGATTCAACCGTCCAATGCAACGTAGCCAGCTCCTGATCTTCCCCTACACCCGTCACCCCACACCCCACACCCAGTAAGGCTTTTAAGGCTGTTTGTCACCCCGTCAGGTTAGGGGTGGGTTACTCTGACCTGCTCCCTAAAACCCAATCATTTGTACCTCACCCAATTGAAAACTGCTGTAGTAATTGATTCTGATTCAAAAACACAGATTCATTGGAGAAAAATCAAATGGCTAACATCACCATTCTTGACATCAAACCTGCTGGTGTTGACTTGTTTGCTGATTCTGAAAGCTACCTGATAGATTTGTCGGAAAATGAACTCGCAGTTTATGGTGGAATAGTTTGGACCTATTGGATAGCTCAAGGAGCAGCGGCTGCGGTGCGAAGTTCACAACCTTGTGTGGGAGTAGCTGCTGCTGTCACCAGAGAAATTATAGACTGAATATAGCAATTATCATAGCTATGAGGTACACAATTTCTGCATTTTAGGGAACAGGGAACAGGGAATAGGGAACAGGGAATAGGGAATAGGGAATAGCGATGCGCTGCATCAAGAGGTGCGACCCGTGGCGAATTTAATTCTTAATGGGTCAAGGGCACCTAACAGGGAATCAAAGTCAAATAAAACTGTACCTCATAACTGCGATAAACGCTATATTTACTCCTAATAAAAACCTACCAAATGTGTTTCTTAGGAGTTTAAGTAACCAAGCTATGTAGCACCATCAACAAAGCCCTATAATACCAGGTGCATCTCATATTTGTAAAAAATAAGGGAAGTGTGGGGCGCGGGAAGTGTGGGAATTTTTGGCTAATTTCATGCCTTGAGATACACCCTCTAATACCTGACTTTTTCGGGTAAGTTATCAAGAACGAAAAACCGTCACTTTTTCCACAGGCTTATTCTTAATATAGCGGTTTTTAGCCTAATGAGGTACACATAATTTTTGTCCTGTTCCCTCTTCCCCTCCTGGGAGGGGTTAGGGGTGGGTTACTCTTCCCTGTTCCCTGTTCCCTGTTCCCTGTTCCCTAAAACCAGAAACTCTGTACCTCACCACATTGAAAACCGCTATAGCTCTAAACTATTGTCTCAAGTTTAGTTGAGCTATTCGGGCTAGATATATCTCAAAAATTTGTAAAAATTGAGCTAGGAGAAAATTACAAATGGCTAACATCAAAATTTCCGATCTCAAATCTATCTCCAGTGAGTTATTGTTAGCAGAATCTCACTGCCAAGAACTAACAGAATATGAGCAACTCAACATTCAAGGAGGTGCCTTTTGGGATTGGGTAAAGGATGCAGTTGAATGGGCAGTAGATCATCTGACTATTTCCACGAAATCCAGTCTTTCTAAGGATGGTGGAATTTTTATTGGGTACAAGGGAACACACGATTTTCCCAACAACATAAACTAAAAAAGCTCTAGTAGCCAACCTCAAGAAAGAAATTTGACGATAGATTTGCATTCCTCCTGTCTCTCCTCCCTGTTTTCCTGGAAGTAATTGTCTGGCAATTTAAATAGGGCTGAGGATGTGAAAAACAGGCTAAAAACGGCTTAGGGTAAGCTTTTGATCCAATACTTTTTTTTCAAGTTAATTAAATCACAAAGGATATTTCCAATGTCTACTATCAATATTTATGACTTACAGCCTACTTCTCCTGAACTTTTTGCCGAATCGAAAAAATTGCTAGAAGTTACCGAAAGTGAAGCTAGGAAAACTGCTGGGGGAATTTTTTTTGAACCTTTTGTGATTCAAACAGACAGATGGATTGTAACTTTCTGTCCAGATGGAACCATTTCCCATGGAAGTGCACCTTATTGTCCAAGGCGGTTGTAAATAGAAATTCCTTTTAGCGTTAAGGTTGTGTACAACCGAAAAGACTACGGACGTTACAATTCAGGGTGACTCTACTTTGATAGGAAATACTATGAAGTTGTTGGACGAGTTTTAAAGACTGTTTATGTAGAACAGCAATCCCATTTTCAGCCAAAAACTCCCTTATTTACCCTACAGATTGTACCAGGTTTGGGGTTGGCAGAAGAACCAGACCAAAAATTTGCCGAACGGGAAAGCTTTGCCATGAATCCCTGTCATAATTTTAGTCCAAGAGTACTCTTGGGCTTTTTTTTATGGTTTTTCTCAGCTCCACTAGTTTTGTGGACATAACTGTTTTAGTTTATTCCATAAATTATAGAGACGTTAACTATCATAATACTGGTCAATATGATTTATAGGTTAATTATGAGCTATTACTAGGTTGAGCAGCAGATAACTACTTCTAATTTAGTGACAAAACTGTTTTTGCTTTAGCATCAATAAACTATAAAAATAATACATATACGAAATTACTTTTAATAGGATGAAAACAGGAATCAAAAATTACTAATTGATTCCTAGTCAACGACACACATAATGGAGTAAAACTCAAATGGCTAACATCAAAATTGATGATATTAAGCCTACTGGTGCTCAATTGTCTCTTGATACTGAAAGTTTTATCAAAGATCTCCAAGACAAGGAACTTAAAGTAGCAGGGGGTTTTGATGCAGGAGGTGCCATTGACGATATTATCATTATCGTCATTCCAGATCCTTGTTGAGCCGATAGCTTAAGCTGATCACAGGGAGTAGTCACGTAAGCATTCAGCTATCAGCTATCAGCTATCAGCCTATGGGCTACGGGCACGCTACTTGAGGTGCTATCAGCTATCAGCCATTCGCGTAGCGTGGCCACAGGCCTTGGCCTGTGGCCACGCTACTTGAGGTATTTATGTGCTACAGATGGTGCTACAGATGGTGCTTTTCAATAAAATAAGCTATTCGGTGTAGCGTGGCCAAGGGCTGACGGCTGACGGCTGACGGCTGAATGCTTACGTAGTCACACACAAAAGGGCTTTAGCTCTTTAGGCATCAGCCTTGTGTCAAGCTTCCTGCAGCAGGAGTGGCCGCAGTTTCGATACCTGGGGCACCAGTGGCACAGTTCAGGGAGGTTTAACCTCCCTGATTTGCAGCAATACGCGCGATCCTTGGGCAGTTTTCTATGCTAGGGATTGTTTTGCAGCATGTTGAGCTCAATGCCAATTATGAAGATAGTTACAACTGTTTAGATATAAGGAGTTGAGCCTTATTCTAGGTAAGAATAAACAGAAAATAATTAAATTATTTTAGTCTCAGGACTTACGCACAGAATCCATGGGTAAGGTGGGCAAAACCTTGCCCACCCTACAGGTAGCGTTAAATTGAGGGATTTGCGTAAGTCCTAAGTCTTTTAGTCCAAGAGTAGTCTGGGACTATTTTTTATGGTTTTTATCAGCTCCACTAGTTTTGTGGACATAACTGTTTTAGTTGATTCGGTAAATTATAGAGACGTTAACTATCACAAGACTGGTAAAGGTGATTTATAGGTTACTTATGAGCTATTCATAGGTTTAGCAGCAGATATAGCGGTTTTTAGCCTAATGAGGTACACAGGATTCTTTCCCTGTCACATAAAACCAGGTAATCTGTACCTCACCAAATTGAAAACCGCTATAACTACATATAACTTTATGACAAAACTGTTTTTACTTTAGCATCAATAAATCATAAAAAAACTAAACAAACTCAATTAATCACAGTATGATGACAACAGAGTCAACAACACACATTCATTAGGGGAGGTTCAACAAGAGGCTAACAAGATTTCACTACCCGATGTCCCTGTCTTCGAGACCTCTTCTTCTATAGCAATTCTGATACTGATTAGGTAAGCAGGATTTTTTCCCACTCCCCCACTCCCTGCTCCCTAAAACCCAGGACAAGCTACCTCAGCCAATTGAAAAATTTTATATATTTACCCAAGTAATCAAAAATTAAACCTTTTTTAAAAAACTTTATAACTAAATTACCACGTCGAGAGATTTATTCCATGCCAGTAATAGGGTCACAAATATCACCAATCGCGACTATAGCCATTAACGCCACATTTTTATCAGAGCGGATCAATAACCCTTGTTACCAGAATGTTATTCCCCAAAAAGATAATGATCTGATTGAAGAACGTCTCAACACCTGGTCTAAACTCCTGGGAGGAGAACAACAACTTAAACAGCGCCTTCAGTGGGATGGATTAGACTTAACTACAGTCCGTAACTTACTAGGAACAGCAGAGTTTAGAGAAGATTACACCTTACCAACCTGGGCAGAAACCCTCAAAGAATTAATTGAAACTAGCGCTGCTTCATGGCTAACCCTAGAAGGGGAAGATAACTCTCCACTTGACTCCCAAAATCCCTTACCGTTTGAAGACTTTTATTTACCCTTTATCCGAGTAGGCCGCAGTAAATTATCTACTCGATTATCGGCAAATAGTCCAGAAGCGTTGTTGAGCCAAGAAGCCTACGCTGCCCTAGAAAGGAGCTTGCTGCAACAACTGGTTAATTTGGGAACAGAAACCTTACTATTTGAATTTAACACATTCCGGAAAGCTCACCCCCCTGCTAACCAAACGACTCCCCAAGAAAGCCGGATTATTTATAATACTTTTTTAAAAAATCTTCTCAAAGATGGGGGGCTGGCATTTTTCAATCGCTACCCAGTCTTAGGTCGCCTGATAGCGACAACCCTTGATTTATGGGTAGAATCTACTACTGAGTTTATCCAACGTCTACAACAGGATTTATCAGCAATTGAACGTACCTTTTCTGATCATGTAAGCCTAGGAAACGTCCAAACAATTGAGACTTCCCTCTCCAATCCCCATCATGGTAGACGCTCGGTTTTAGCTCTTACCTTCTCTTCCGGAATTAAAGTAGTATATAAGCCCAAAGACTTGGGTTTAGATGTTGCTTTCAATCAGTTACTAGACTGGTGCAACCACCAGGAAACATCTTTAACCTTCAAATTAACTAAGATTCTCAATCGCCAGGGATATGGATGGGTTGAATTTATTGAGCAGCAACCTTGTGAAAATCAAGCCGCAGTTCAACGCTTCTATAAAAGAGCAGGGATGTTATTATCACTGCTCCATCTATTAGGAGCAAGTAGTTGTGATAATCAAAATGTGGTTGCTAGTGGTGAATACCCTATTCTTATCGATGGTGACCTCTTGATGCATCCTGTAGAGCAGAGCGCGACTGAATCGGAAGACTGGTTTAACTATTCAGTCCTGAATACAGGCTTTTTACCTGGTTGGGAAGGTGATATCTACTCGGCAAATCCTCAAGATTCCAGCGTCCTAGGTAATATTTGGCCAAAGCAAATAAATTCCTCTCGGGAGTGGAAATTTATTAACACCGATGGGATGCATTTAGCTCCCAACTCTGTGATTATTCCTGCCGGGACTAATGTGGTAATTCTAGACGGGAAAACTGTCTCAGCTAAGAACTATGTTGAGGAAATTGTCACTGGCTTTGAGGAAATCTATCACCTGTTAACTAAAAATCGGGAAATGCTCCTAGGGGAAAAAAGTCTCCTCTGTGGCTTACAATGTTTAAAGTCTCGATTTATGCTGCGCCCAACTCTAACCTATGGTATGGTCTCGAAACGCAGCCTCAGTCCTCAATATTTGCGTAATGGCGCCGACTATAGCATTCTGATCGATTTTCTCAGCCGTCACTACTTAATGGGTGAAGAAAACTTAGACTTTAAAGAACTATTAGGAGCAGAAACGACCTCTTTACAACAGCTAGATATTCCCTATTTCACGGTATCGTGTCATAGTGATGCCCTAGAGTTAGGATCAGCTCAACCAATCAAGCACTTCTTTAAAACATCCAGTTACCAACGGTTAATTGCTAAAATCCCAAGTCTTGATGACAAGGATTTAGCCCGGCAAATTAAATTGATTCGGGCGAGTTTTTATGCCAAGTATGCCCATTTGACTAAGAACAGTGCTGCTTTACAGGGGAATTTATCCCAATTCTCCTCATTGAATCCTGAGGAATTACTGGACGAAGCTATAGCAATTGGCAAGAGTCTTGTCGCCAATAGGATTGATACTGGTGACGGCTGCAACTGGATTGATTTAGATTACATATCCAAGGCGCACCGCTATCAACTTGGGCGATTGGATGATTCCTTATTTACGGGGCGAGCTGGAGTTAGCCTATTCCTAGCAGCCCTAGGAAAAATTACTGGTGAGCCAGAATTTAAAGAGGTAGCTTTGGCAGCTTTATCCCCTTTACGTCAGTCTCTTAAGAAAGCACAAGCCGACCGAAGCTTGTTGCAGTTAAGACTTGATGGAATCAAATTAGGTGGTATCCTCGGTTTAATCGGGCTAGGTGGGATCATTTACAGTTTGGTTAAAATTAGTCAGTTTCTCCAAGAGCCAGCCCTTCTCGACGATGCCCAGCAAGCTGCAAAACTAATTACAGCAGATGTAATTGCTGCCGATCAAACCCTGGATATTATTTTTGGAGTAGCGGGGGCAATCATGGGCTTATTAACTCTGTATCAACAGACAGGAGAGAAAGTGCTATTAGACATAGCAGTAGCCTGTGGCAATCATCTCCTATCACAGCGAACTGATACCGCCCCTAGAGCCTGGAAGACAATCAGTAAAACCCCATTAACCGGATTTTCTCACGGTGCAGCAGGTAATTCCTTCTCTTTACTACACCTATATGCTGCCACAGCAGACAAAGTTTATTTGGAAGCGGCACAAGAAGGAATTGAATATGAAACCAGTGTCTTTGACACATCAGTCCGAAACTGGCCATATTTCCTTTCATTGGAACAAACAAATCAAATTAATTTCTGGCATGCCTGGTGTCACGGCAGCGTGGGGATTGGATTAGCCCGTTTAGGCAGTTCAACGATTCTACAGACAGAGGAAATTTACTCTGACATTGAGGTAGCATTGGACACCACCAAGAAGTATGCAATATCTAATATAGATGTAGACCATCTCTGCTGCGGGAGTTTGGGCAGAAATGAACTGTTTGTCGTCGCATTCCAAAAACTTGGCAACCAGGAATGGCTAAACACAGCTAGGGCACAGGCTGCATCGGTAGTTAACAGGGCAAAACAAAATGGAGCATATGCTTTGTTCCCTCATTTGCCTAACTCCGTTTTCAGTCCTAGTTTTTTCAAGGGAAGCGCAGGTGTAGGTTATCAATTGTTGCGTTTAACCTCTCCAGAATCATTACCTTCTGTTCTAATTTGGGAGTAAAATGAACTTTGTCGGTGGGGTTGATGTCACCAAGTGGTAGGTGGAGTTCATGTAGGGTGGGCAGTGCATCAGACAGATCATGAAGCTTGCAAAGGGCGTTGGTAGGCACTGCCCACCTTACGATTAATGACTTCTGTTCTGATTTGGGAGTATTACTCTACCCTACCTAAGCCAAAATTACAATTTCATAAACTGATTAATACATAAGTTTACTTTGGAAATCAGCGTCAGCATCTTCTGGCGCTGATTGTTCTTTATTTGCCTAAGCTCGACTTTGTCTAGTCAACTACTGTCAATCAAATGATTAGGCAAAATTTACATTATTAAGTAGGTAAATGTTACTAGCTTGGTTGGTTTAAGTGACATAATTGTTTTAGTTATGGCGGAATTAAGTAGTGATTTAAATGCTATTTAATCACGAATTATTATTTGAGTTAATATCGACGGTTTTTTGAAATGGCATAAACCAGAAAAAAATGTATTTATTATGTCATATTTATATATGATTTTTTTATTAAAAAAATACCAAAAATGGATAGTATTCAACTATAAATCAAGCATCAATAGCTTAATTTATCATCAACACCAATCACACAAATTTATTGGAGTTAAACTCAAATGGCTAATATTAAGGTGCACGAACTCTCTTCTCTTAACCTATCTGGTGCTGAGTTGTTTAACGATTCAGAAAGCTTTATGACGGAGCTGAGCGATGAAAGTGAGCAAATGGCTATCCTAGGAGGTCTTGCTTTGAGGAAACAAAATAGTTGCGGTATATGCACCCAAGGAAAATCTATTATAATATGCGGCGGCGAGACCTTGAATAAAGCTTAAGCATTCAACAACAATTTCATGATGTAAAATATTTCAACCTTGGTTTCTGAGTGCTATTAGTTAATATCTCTCTACCTAAGGTATAAAAGTTATATTTTACACCACCTACTGCAGGTGTGATTACACCTGCAGTAGGTAGGTTTAATACCTGAAGGGTTCAGACATAATCTCAGAGCGCAACTTTCCATCCAATTCCGATTTAACAATCTCCTCCACTAAAATCAGATGCACTCCCTTAGAACTGAAAATCGGCTTAAGCAAGGCGGCTCAGTCGCAAAAACAGCAGCAGAAATTTCGGGCTTAAACTCCTGACTTTTAACAATTCCACGATATCCTCCAGAGCGACGTAACTCAGTATCCTGGATGTATTCGTGGGCAATCTCATAGAAACTTGTCTCCCCTTCATCGAACTGATAGAAAATAATTTTAGTCTTTTAGTCCAAGAGTAGTCTTGGGCTATTTTTTATGGTTTTTCTCAGCTTCACTAGTTTTGTGGACATAAATATTTTAGTTGATTACCTAAATTAGAGAGAGGTTAAGTATCAGAATACTGGGATAGGTTAATTGTGAGCTATGAATAGGTTTAGCAGTAGGTAATGACATATAATTTAATGACAAAAGTGTTTTTGATTTAGCATCAATAAGCTTTAAAAATACTAGACAGATTAAATTTAATTTGAATAGGATTAAAACAGGAATAACAAATTACTATTTTATTCCTGGTCAAGAACACAGATTAATTATTGGAGAAACATCCACATGGCTAATATTAATATCAATAATCTTTCAGCTCTTAATATGACTGGCGCTGATTTGTTTAACGATTCAGAAAGCTTTATGACGGAGCTGAGTGATGAAAGCGAACAAATGGTAATGGGTGGTTGTGAAGTTTGTGAGTTGACAGCTGTATGCGTAACTGACAGTTGTTGTCATACTCTTCAAGTATGTCTCCAGAAGACTGCAATTAATGGAGAAGCATTTGCTTGATGTGGGTATTTCAGCCTATTAATTTGCTTAAAGATGAGCTTTTGGCTCAAAATTACATAACCTATATCGAACAAGGTCTTGAGATACTTGTTTCGGTCAGTCGCTGTCCCTTTGGCTGAAGACTTAAGTACCAATTCCATAGGTAGGGTGGGCAGCAAATTTGCTCATCTCTACTCATCTCACTGATAGGGTTTTATACCAAATCCGGTTTAATTAAGACTATATTCAAAACAATCAAATTCCTTGCTTATAATTGATTTGATGATTTAGGTAAATCACCTATAATATAATAACCGGATTTGGTATTTATTATTTATTCATCTGCGTAAGTCCTGAGCTTTTAAATCAAAACAATTCGAGCAATAAATTTATAATAATAACCTAAGCAAATTGACCACTTAATCCAAATTATTAACAACTTCAACTTCCCCAATCTCTCCCTTCAACCACCCAGTAAACAAATCAGACATAATCTCAGAACGCAACTTATCATCCAATTCCGATTTAACAATCTCCTCAACCAAAATCAGATGCACTCCCTTAGAACTCACAATCGGCTTAAGCAAGGCGGCTCAGTCGCAAAAACAGCAGCAGAAATTTCGGGCTTAAACTCCTGACGCTTAACAATTCCCCGATATCCTCCAGAGCGCCGTAACTCATTATCCTGGATGTATTCGTGAGCAATCTCATAGAAACTTGTCTCCCCTTCATCAAACTGGTAGAAACTAATCTTAGTCTTTTAGTCCAAGAGTACTCTTGGGCTTTTTTTTATGGTTTTTCCCAGTTTCACTAGTTTTGTGGACATAAATGTTTTAGTTGATTACCTAAATTAGAGAGAGGTTAAGTATCAGAATACTGGGATAGGTTAATTGTGAGCTATGAATAGGTTTAGCAGTAGGGAATGACATATATTTTAATGACAAAAGTGTTTTTGGTTTAGCATCAATAAGTTTTAAAAATACTAGACAGATTAAATTGAATTTGGATAGGATTAAAACAGGAATAATAAATTACTATTTTATTCCTGATAAAGAACACAGATTAATTATTGGAGAAACATCCACATGGCTAAGATTAAGATCAACAATCTTTCAGCTCTTAATCTAACTGGCGCTGAGTTGTTTAAGGATTCAGAAAGTTTTATGATGGAACTGAATGAAGAGAGTGAAACAACCCGTATCATAGGGGCTAGTCCAGTTTGCTGCAAATGTAGTGACTACTACGTAATGCAACTAGCAGCTCAGTAAAACTTCTTCGTGGAATCTTAACAGGGAACAGAGAGTTCTAAAACCGAACTTTTGCAATATTTATGGTTCTTCAGTACCTATTATGCTAAATGTCGAGTTAAAAAACTCCAAAAGCTTACTGTACAGGGAAAATTCCGCTATTCAACTAACAAAATTTTCTGAATACGGCCTCTGACCACTGTTCCCTGTTCCCTGTTACAGACTGTTTATTTAGCATAACAAGTACGTAAGAGCCATATTTATACTTAAAATATTTCTACCTTGGCGTCTGATTGCTATTAGTTAGCATCTCTCTGCCTAAGGTAGAAATATCATAGTTAACACCACATTATGGAGGTGTTATTGCACTTTCAGAATGTGGGTTTAATCCCTGAAGAGTAAGAAGATTAGAACTCAAGCATATTTTTTAATCCAGATTATTAACAATCTCAACTTCCCCAATCTCTCCCTTCAACCACCCAGTAAACAAATCAGACATAATCTCAGACCGCAACTTCCCATCCAATTCCGATTTAACAATCTCCTCAACCAAAATCAGATGCACTCCCTTAGAACTAACAATAGGCTTAAGCAACTGTGGCGGCTCAGCAGCAAAGACAGCAGCAGAAATTTCTGGCTTAAACTCCTGACGTTTAACAATTCCCCGATATCCTCCAGAGCGGCGTAACTCAGTATCCTGGATGTATTCGTGAGCAATCTCATAGAAACTTGTCTCCCCTTCATCCAGGGCATAAAACAGTTCCATGGCTAGGTCTTTATCATCTAAAACCACTTCATAAATAACGGCAGCAGCATAATCCAGCTGATGTTCAAAGAAATAGGGTTCAACCTTATCCCCAAAGAGATGTTCAACTACCTTACCAGCCATCAAATTAGTATACACTATTTCTTCAAAATCATCTAAAGACAGACTATATTTTTGCAGCCATGCCCAAGTGTCCTCGGAATTCTCAAGTTTGTTCATTAACCGGAATTGGTCTGCTGCCTTTTGAAGTTCTTCAATCTCTACACGGATGTCAGCACTTTCAGCAGTAGCAGCAATAATCTTGCGCTTCACAATCCCTTCAATAATGTCAGGAATTTGGCAGGTTAGCTGGACTTGGTGAAGAATATCTTCAGTGGTAATCGTAATAGCTGGTAACATGATTATTTATTGGTAATTGTTAATTGGTAGGGAATAGGGAATAGGGAGTAGGGAGTAGGGAGTAGGGAGTAGGGAGTAGGGAGTCGGGAGTAGGGAGTAGGGAGTAGGGAGTAGGGAGTAGGGAGTAGGGAGTAGGGAGTAGGGAGTAGGGAGTAGGGAGTAGGGAATCGGGAATCGGGAATCGGGAATCGGGAATCGGGAATCGGGAGGTCTTGGGGGTTTCCACGACAGTTGCTGATTTTGTCTAACTCCCCACACTCCCACCCCATCCCATTCAAGTCCCCCAAACTTGGGGGATTTAGGGGGCTACTACCCACACCTCCCTCTCTTTCCCTACTCCCTACTCCCTACTCCCTACTCCCTAATAAAACCCAAGACTTTGTACTTCACCCAATTGATAATTGCTACAATTCCAAACCTCCCTGCTGCAACTTCTTAAATGGATCCAGAACTAAATCAATAATCCGACGCTGTCGGACAATGACTTCTGCTGTTGCGGTGTCTCCTGGGCGGAGAGCAATACATTCCTTTGGTGTGGGCATACAGGTTTTATTGAGTTTAATTTCTAAGTCATAAGTAGGCACTTTACCCTGCTCCGTTTCCGTCAGCTTGGAGGTTGGAGAAATTTTGATTACTTTTCCTTCTACTACTCCATAGTCTTGAAAAGGATAAGCATCAAATTTAATTTTTACTGCCATTCCTTCCCGTAACGACCCACTTTCTGAAATAGCTATCTGCGCCCGCAGGGAAAGGAAGGATCCCTGTGGAGCAATCTCGACTATAGTATCTCCAGGTTGCACTACAGCCCCGGCACTTTTGATCGGGGACTGAAACACGATTCCCTCGATCGGGGCGGCTAACATCCTTTGATTTAACTGAAATTCCAAGGATTTAATCTGACTTTTAGTCTGGGATAGTTCGGCTTGGAGGGTAGTAATTTGGGTGTTTATATTATTCAGTTGTTCCTCACTTTTTAGTAAAGCTAGCTTACCAGAATGAACTAAGGTTTTATAACTCCGTTCTTGCTCTTGCAAGCGCAGGCGAGCTTGTTTAATATCAGCCGATGCTTGATGAATCGTCTTTTCATAAGTACCTTGTTGCTCTTTAAGGCGAGACTGAGCTTGTTTTATTTCTAATTCAGTTCTGATGATAGTTTTCTGGGCTTCTTTGGCTGACTGTTGCACATCTAAAAAGCGTTCTTTTGACAAAACCCCTTCTTCATAAGCGTTTTTGTAACGGGGAATTTTTTCCTCAGCACTTTCTAAACGAATGGTTTCTAATTCATAGGCAACCTTGCTAGAGTCTATCGCCCCTCGTGCCTGCTCTATTTGTGCCAATAGTTCTTCTTTTTGTAAACTGTAGGCGAACTTGAACGCTTCCAGATTCTGCCGTGCTTGCTCGACTTGCGCCTGTTTTTCTAACTCTTGAGCTTGGTTTTGTTGCTCCTGGGTACGCAGAGCCAGTATCAATTGGTTTTTCAGCACCTCTAATTGATTCAGGCGATTCTGTTGCCCTTCTAATTTTTTTTGTTCCTGCTGAAGTTCAGTGCTAACTAACTCCGATTCCAGTTCTAGTAAGGTTTGACCAGCCGTTACCAATTCCCCTTCTTTCACCTTAATTGCTGCTACCGTTCCTGCCACGGGAGCATCAAGTTTGATAGTTTCCCCCGTAGGTTCCAATCTTCCTCTGGCTTTCCCCGTCTCATCCACCTGAGCGAATATCGCCCAAGGTAAAGCAATACCGATAAATACTATCAAAAAATACAGTAATCCCCTTGTCCAAACCTGGGGTAATGTATCAAGCAGTTCCTTAGTAGCATAAGACCAGTCATGACCCTGGAGTGCTTGCTCATTCCTAGGTTGATAAGTCGTTTCTTCGGTGAGTAACTCCTCATAGCCACGCTGGTCTGCAATAGTTTGAGTAGGACTATGTCCATTCAATGTATGATTTTCAGGCATATAGCTTTGGTATTTGAGTTGTGAACATAGGATTGATGGGAAAAGGGAACAGGGAACAGGGAACAGGGAGTAGGGAGTAGGGAGCAGGGAGTAGGGAGTAGGGAGCAGGGAGTAGGGAGCAGGGAACAGGGAACAGGGAACAGGGAACAGGGAACAGGGAACAGGGAACAGGGAACAGGGAATAGGGAGCAGGGAAGAGCCGTAGGGTGTGTTAGGAACGGGCTTGCAATCAGTTTCCGCTTCGTCGCCAGAGTTGGAACAGCCCGTTCCGTAACGCACCACTGGGTCAAACAGCTTTAATCAGATGCAAAAGGCAAGAGGCAAGAGGCAAGAGGCAAAAGGCAAAAGGCAAGAGGCAAGAGTAATCAACGAATTTTTTCCCACACCCCACACCCCACACCCCACACCCCACACCCCACACCCCACACCCCACACCCTACTCCCTATTCCCTACTCCCTACTCCCTACTCCCTACTCCCTACTCCCTGCCCTATAACTGCTGCTGATTCAGATAGAAATAATGTCCTCGCTTTGCCATTAAGTCTTCGTGAGTACCCTTTTCAATCAATACCCCTCTATCGAGCACTAAAATCAAATCAGCTTTCCGTACGGTAGAGAGACGGTGAGCAATCACTAGGGTGGTGCGGTTTTTGAGAATAGTATTGAGATTGGTCTGAATAATCCGCTCGGATTCTGCATCCAGGTGGGAGGTGGCTTCATCGAAAATTAATAGGCGGGGATTTCCCAACAGGGCGCGAGCAATGGCTAAACGCTGTCGCTGTCCCCCAGACAACATCCCTCCTCCCTCCCCAATCTCGGTTTCATAGCCCATGGGCAGTTTTTGGATAAATTCATCGGCACCGGCCAGTTTCGCTGCTGCCATAATTTCTTCTAAGCTAGCTGAGGGATAAGCCAGACCAATGTTTTCTCGAATTGTCCCTCCAAACAGAAACGTATCTTGATCCACCACACCAATTTGCTGGCGCAAGGAGCCTAAGGAAAGACTGGTGATATCCTGCCCATCAATCAACACCTTCCCATCTGAGGGAAGATACAGCCCCAACATCAGCTTGGAAATGGTGCTTTTCCCGGAACCACTGCGCCCCACTAGGGCGACCATTTGCCCTGGTTTGACCTCAAAACTAAGATTTTCCAGGACATTGGTATCACTTTCTGGGTGATAGCGGAAGGTGACCTTATCAAAACGAATGTGACCGCGCAATTGAGGTAATGATTGCCGTGCTTGATAGTGCAAATCTTCTTCTGGTTGGTAATCCAGCACATCATTGATGCGCTCCATGGCAATCACCACTTCCTGAAATTCATTCCACAGTAGCGTCAGCCGCTGGAAAGGCCTGATCACCTGACCCAGCAACATATTAAAAGCCACCAATTGCCCAATGGTGAGCTGATTTTGAATCACCAACCATGCCCCAAACCAAAGCAGTGCCGTAGTCGCTAACCCCTCGATGGTATTGCTGAAAATCTGGAGTCGATTGCTAATCACTTGCCCAGAAAAGTTAGTTTTAACCTCTTTATTTAATAACTCTTCCCAATGCCAGCGTACCGTTTGTTCAACTGCTGTAGACTTGACAGTGCGGACACCAGAAAGCACCTCAATCAGATAACTGCTTTCTTTTGCGATCGCATTAAATACTTCCCGAGAAATTCGTTTTAAAAAAGGTGTAGAAATCAACGCTAGCAGGAAAAAAGGTGGTACAATCACCAAAATTAGCAGCGCCATCTTCCAACTGTACCAAAACATCAACCCCACATAGATAAAAACTGTTAGTAAATCTAGCAGGATAGATAACGCTTCACCGGTAAGAAACCGCTCAATTTTACGATTTTCCTGAATCCGGGAGGTAATATCACCCACAAAACGAGACTCAAAGAAACCCAAAGGTAATCGCAAGGTATGGCTGATAAACCCCACAATTAGTGCTAGGTCTACTTTATTTGCGGTGTGGTCAAGTAAATATTGCCGCAACCCGGTAATCGCAACCCGAAACATAGTAAACATCAGCAATCCTAACCCGACAGCAGTTAGGGTGAGGGTGCTCCGTTGCACCACCACTCGGTCTAAAATTATCTGGGTAAATATCGGTGTAATCAGACCAAATATCTGGATCATCAGGGAAGCAAAAAACACCTCCAGCAACACAACACTGTGAGGCTTTACCAATTCAAAAAATTGCCAGAAGGAGGTCTTACTCTCTTTGGTATCCTTCAGGATTGCTGTGGGTTCCAGTAGCAGTACATAACCAGTCCAATCCGCTTTGAATTCCTGGTGGCTCAGACTTTTCTGACCAAGAGCAGGGTCAGCAATTACCACATGCTTAGGGGTAATTTCATAAACAACAATAAAGTGTTTTCCTTCCCAGTGGACAATCGCAGGTAGCTGTTGTTTTGCCAGTCGATCCAGACTAGCTTTCACCGGTCGAGTGGAAAAGCCAATACTTTCGGCTGCTGCTGATAGTCCCCGCAATGAAGCACCATTACGGTCGGCATTAGAGATATCTCGCAAGCGGTTAACACTGAATCGTTTTCCCCAATAACGACCGATCATCACCAGACAAGCAGCACCACAGTCAGAACCACTCTGTTGGGCAAAAAACGGATAGCGTCGGATCACTCGCTGCCACAAATGACCAACTTTTTGAGTAGGGCTAGGAAAGTAAGCTTTGCTAATGGTTTGCCTGGGCTTTTGGTCTCCTGAGGTGGGGATATCTTTCTTCTGCCCCACTCCTTCTACTTCCCTCACTCTCCCTTTCTTTGCTTCTGCCAAAGGACTCTCCGACGGCATCAGCAGGGAATTTTGCCCTTGGGCCTGACGATAAAAATGCTCGCGGATTTGGGGATGTTTGCTAATCAGGGGAAATAACAGTTCCGGAGTTAGATAACAGAGCTTAGTTTTGAGGGATGCTCTGGCTGAGTAAGACTCAAAAGACTCTTCTGGAAAGAAAGTACACTCCCCAAAGGAAGCTCCAGCTTGTAAGTTGGTAATTAACTCCCCCGCACTATTAATCAGTCTGACCTTTCCGGAAATCACAATATAAATGCCAGCCTCAGCATCTGTTGACTGCCAAAATTGACCGACCGTTGGCTCACGATATTTTATTTGTTTGAGACAGCGTGATACCTCTAATTCTGAAAGAGAATGCCCTAGAGTATGGGCGAGTTGCTGAGGGGAAATCAGTGGATTAGATTTAGATATATGTCGAACCATCATCTCATGCCATGTTGCTGGGATTGAATAACCAAAAACTATTGGACTCAGAGCCATTAGCGGATTTCAGGTCAGAAATTAAGATGCTGTGACCATCGTTTTCTTGTCCCCTAGCTGATTTAACCTTTCTCCGTGTTGGTATAGTCGATAATCCCATCTCCTTGAGCAATCGTTGTAGGTGACGATTGCTGAGTTCAATCCCCAATTCTTTTGCCAGATGTTTGTTTAACCAATTCACTGTCCAGCGGCGAAAGGAATAACCATAATCCCGGGGACTGTGGTTAATCAGTTCTTTCAAACGTTCTAAATACTGCTCATTAACTGCCTTGGGGCGACCAATGGGACAATCCTGCCATTGGTGAGCCATCCCACTACGAGCGATATGCATCCAATGTCTTACTGTTGCGGCACAACACCCCAAGCTTTGACAAATTTCCGTTTGAGATTTGCCCTCATCTGCCAATAACATAATTTGAATCCGCTGACGGTAGGACTCATGTAAATCCTCTTCTAGGCTTTTTTGGAGTAGTTTGCGTTGGAACGGTGTTAAATAATAACTTTGAGGAATTTTGGCGTCTTTACCTTGCTCGTTGTTCATATCAATCGGTTTTCTATTTCCCACAGCCCCAAATTGGGCATTTTTAACATTCATTGAATGTAAGCATTCAGCTATCAGCTATCAGCTATCAGCGGTCAGTAATCAGCTATCAGGTATCAGCCTATGGGTTAGGTCCGATGCGTCGAAGCCTGTGCCACCCTACTTGAGGTGCTATCAGCTGATGGCTGACGGCTGACGGCTGACGGCTGACCGCTGATATCAGCTATCAGCGGTCAGTAATCAGCTATCAGGTATCAGCCTATGGGATACGTCCCAGCCTCGAAGCCTGTGCCACGCTACTTGAGGTGCGGTCAGCCTTGAGCTGATAGCACCTCAAGTACCGTCAGCTTTTAGCTGACGGCTGACGGCTGACGGCTGACTGCTGAATGCTTACTAATGAGCTAGAAACCCTATATAGACCCCAAGACTTAAGCGATCGCAATCAACTTACAGTTCCAAGACAGATAGTTTCCACCTTGATGTAAGTAATTATTCGTTCAATAATAGTTGAATCAACTCTTGGTATTGATGGCTGAATTATCTCTCACAGAAGATTATATAAGTAGTCGGATCAAAATCAACGGTATACCATTAAGCAATCCTTAAAAATTTCCCATCTTTGATCCAACCCGATGGACTAAAAAGTTACAAATTTTAACATTAATTGAAAAACTTTGATCCAAGTACTTATCACTAAACTAGTGGTTATCTAAAAGTTATCGCTTTCACGAAAAAATTACTAAACCTTTAACTCTATAAAGCTTTGATAAAGCTTGCATAAAGGTTTGAGCAAAAAACAATGAGCAAAAAACAATGATCAGATCAAATTCCATAGTTTATTCCTTTATCCACAATGGATGTAATCTGTAATTATTGGGGGATTGGAATTAGCCACTAGCCGGAACCTTAGCAGGGATGAAGTGAGCATAACTGAAGGCTGACAAGGCTGCTTGTCACACCTGAATGCTATAGCTAGTTTTTTGATTGGAGTGGAAGCCTGAGTTAATGCATTTCCCTGGGTAAGACTTTAAAGGTGAGTGTCATACTTCACCATTTGCCACATGAGCTGAGTGTCTTGGTCGGCGAACCATGACGATGGCTGCAAACTGCTACATGTATAAGCAATGTTGAGTTGGTAGTCACGGCTTCTTTACCTATTATTCCTTAATCACAGCCAATGCTGACAGTACCCTTTTGGGTACTGTTTAATTGCACTTTCTGTGTTAAGCCAACATGCATTTATAACAGTTCTCAATTGAATGCTATTAGGACTTACCCATTTGCCCCCGTGGGTCACCCAAATCTGGTGGACTTTGACATCATTACCCCCCAGATTTGGGGGGCTAGGGGGGCGAAATCAACTTAACCGCGTAAGTCCTGGCTATAAACCACAACTAGGATTACATTCAAAATCTGAAGGGGGCTTGGGGAGAACTGGTTGAGGAAATTTTGCGATCGCATAACGTAAGCATTCAGCGATCAGCCATCAGCGATCAGCGATCAGCCATCAGCTAGCAGGCGCTTTAACTGCACGGGCTCGGATCAGTAAAACGAGCAGGGATTTTCAACCAGCCGTACCAGCACCCCCAGCTTGTTTACTACCGACCGTTGATTAGCATGATAGCTGACAGCTGACAGCTGACAGCTGACAGCTGACGGCTGTTCGCGCAGCGTGCGCGTAGCGCATATGCTTACTGCTTAACCTTTTTCCCCCACAGGAGCTCAATCTGCTAGATTAAATTGCCACAAACCATACCAATTCCTGACTGCCAACCATACTGTAGAGAGCAATCCCGCCAGGCTCAAAGTCAAACCACTGTAAGGAACCAGTAACCCAAACACAGGTAGTATCGCTCCAGCAATGGTACACACCACTGCTGCGGAAGAAGTATAACGGGTTTTCCCTAACCCCCAAACAAGTACCAGCAACACCAAAGAAATACCAGTCCAAGCCAACTGAGGATTCATCACTCGGCTCAGATAAGTCAGGGTGAGCAGACAAGCAAAGAAAATTCCCCCAGCAATCATCACATTTCGTAAGTGCAGTGGTACAGATAAATACAGCAGAAGCAACCACCACAGAAACAACCCAGGCGCTAACAACAGCAGACGAGGAATCACCCCTGTATTCCTTACTGGATCAGTAGCTGTGAATACTCCAAAGGGGTTTAGCACTGAAACATTATCGTCAAATCTCCAAGTAAACACTGTAGTTTTCCCCTCGACACTAGTCTCAGTCGGAGCAATCCCACTAGCGAAGTCAGCTTTAGGAAAATTTGTCTGTACTGTGAGGCGGAAGTTAGACACCAATTCTCTACCAGCTGTGTAAATCCACCGTGGTCCCCCTTGAGCTTGGTAGGTAACACGGAAACTGGTGGATTGACCCGGTTCTAGACGCAATGGAAAACTGTAGTTACCCGGATTGGTGGGTTTTAACCGCTCACCCTCCCGTTCTACTCGGAAATCTTGCAACAGCGAGTAGCTGTAAGGCTTTCTCACCTCAAAAAATAGCTCTTCTGCTTCTGCAAGGGAGTTGGTGACTTTGTAGTCAGCAGCAAAGTCAATGCGGTAATTATTACGATGGTCTTGGAGATTAGGAATTTGGTCAATCTTGACCTCAATATCAGAGCTACTCAGGGCTAGCCAGCGGTTGATTTGGCGAGTATCCTTGATCTGGACAGGTTTCCCTTTGATTGTAGTGGTGTAAGTATAAGGTTCCTCGATCACATAGCGAACCTGGGGTGCCGCTTGTTCCAGTCGTAACCCAGCTACGGTGTGTGCCACTTGAACTACCCGATCCTGTTCCCAATGATGGTAGCGATTGGCTAAAGTTGAACACAGAAAGAAACCTGATACTAATATTGCCAAAATCACCACCCCATGTTGGCATCCCCGCAGTAGAGCAGAATAGCGCACCACCCACTCTCCCACAAAAATTGCTTGCTCTGGCTCGGCACGGCGCAAGGCAATGCTCAGCAGCGCAATCACAATTCCTAAAGCAAGTATGAATAGCGCCAGCACTCCCAATACACTGAGTAATTTGCTGCCAAACTCAATTAACTCATGATAGATGGGTGAGATCAGGTAAGTTTGGGATACCTCGGGGACTGTAAAACATAACCAGTTGGTGTGACAATCATTTTAATCTTCTCCTACAAAGACGGTTAACTTTCATCAGGAGTTTCTGGCAAAAACCCTACTAATATCATGTTCGGTTGAACACTTATACATAGTAGGTAATAGTTCCTAAAATCTAGAAATTGTGTACCTCATAGCTATGATAATTGCTATACTTTCTTGCCTCTTGCCTCTTGCCTCTTGCCTCTTGCCTTTCCCTAGCTGACGGCTAACTGTTGATACCTAACGCCTTATATTCACTTGTATCATTTATCGAATTGTAGAGAGCATCAAGCCTTTTATTTACCTCTGGAGGTTGGGATGTGAAACGGATATAAAACTCTAGATTTTCTGTCTCAATTGACGTTACTTTAGCATAGATATCATCACTATATTCTGCTTGGTATTGATTTAATATATTCAGGGTTATATTACTTAGTTCTACTGGTAAATCCTCTCTTCGTCTCTCGTAGGAACGCACTTTCGCTCCCTTAGCTGAAAGCTTAACTAAACTTCCGAGAAAAAGATTTTTGCCGATATGCTTTCCTTCCAAAATTTTGTAGGTGAGTGGGATGGCTTTAGGAAGGTAAAAAAAATTCTCGTCTTCTTTAGGTAGAAATAGATTGTAGTCATCACCAATACCCACAACTTGATAGATAGTAATTGGCTGTTTAACCCCTTTTGGTTGTACCTGTTTGTGCCCGTGAGTAATCACGATTGACTTAACCTGTTCAAAGGTGGATTGTGAAATCAGAATTTGACCACCTATGGTATAGGATTCAATGCGATAGGTTAAGTTGACTTGGCTACCCACTACACTGTAATCGGTGCGTTTTTCCGAGCCAATATTACCCACCACAACATCACCTGTGTTGATACCAATACCCATTTCTAGAGGTGGATAGCCCCACTCATTCATCGTTTCGTTGACAGGAACCATTGCCAATTGCATCGCCACAGCACAAGCCACTGCCCGTTTTGTATCGTCTTCTCTCGCCGTAGGAGCACCAAACAAAACCAAAATTCCATCACCCATGAACTTATCAATGGTTCCTTGGTATTTAGTAATCACCTCTGACATATGTTTCAGATAGAGATTGAGAATTTTAACCACTTCTTCCGGAAGTAATCGTTCTGATAGCGCTGTAAATCCTCTTAAATCAGAGGTTAGTATAGTCAGAGTTTTGCGCTGGCCTCCCAGTTTCAATTCTTCGGGTTTTTCCAGTAACTTATCTACCACTTCCTGACTGAGGTAACGCCCAAAAATCTGACTAATGATTTGATTCCTTTTTTCTAAATCTTGGTTAGCTTCAGCCAACTCAGCCGTGCGTTCCCTAACCCGCCTTGTTAATTCCTTTGCTGTTTGACGCAATCTACCGATAACCAGCATTAGCCCTGAGAGTGCCAACACAGATAGTCCTCCTAAGGTGATAAATGTACTCCTCAGACTCATTTGTGTGTGTACCACAAATTTGTCTAGAGGCTGAATGATTTCCAAAACACCTCTGACATCTCCTACTTTCCAATCCATCCTGGGACTATCCGGATGGCTGTTATGACAAGCAATGCAGCTAGGCTGCATAATGATGGCTTCTGCATATCGAAATGAAGAACGACCTTGGATCTGCTCTTGGCGAAAAAATGACTGAGTGGGATATTTTCTCAAGAATCTGAGTGCATCCCATTCAAAATCATCTTTCGGACCCCCTTCAGCTTGTCGATTGGGAAACGGATAATCACTGTAAAGCCTGATTAAAGCTCCCGTATCATTGGCACTGATGCGCGAACCCAGTTCGATCACATAGGTGGCTGGATTAGGAATTGCCCCTTTTTTGGTGGTGTAGTTATGGGTAACGGTAATCCCATCAACAGTTTGAGCACGACTAACCACCTCAGTACTGTAGAGGTTACGTGCCTGATTAATAACTTGAGCGGATAAGGCTGAATACTCTAGTGCGTGGGATTCAATTAGATCCATTGACAGACGAGACATACTTGAGAGGGCAATTCCCACTCCCAGGCAAAACATGATCGTTAGAACCAGGATTATTCTCTGAAAAATTAGGTTTAGTAACCAGTTCCAGAATTTAAAAATTAGGTGTCGCATCCCATAGAAACCCTAACCGAAAAGCGTTTTATTCAAAATCCTTTTCACCTCTGGTTGAAAAGACAATCTCAGAGGTGATAGTTATAGAGTTCCCTGAAATGCTGACAAAACCTAAATTTCCCTTCCAGAAGGACTAATAGCGTCAGCATTCAGTTATCAGCTATCAGCTTTTGAATAAAACAGCTAACCATTTTTTTAATCTGAGTTATTTCACAGCGTCGTTCGCACAGCGTGGCCAAAGGCCAAAGCCTGTGCCACAAAGCACCGATCAGTAGCTTCAGCCAAAGGCTTTTGGCTGACGGCTGACGGCTGACGGCTGACCGCTGAATGCTTACCTAATATCTAATAGTTAATCGAGCCAATTTGAAAAATCCTGGGAAAATTGCTCAAGAGACAACAACTGAATTCTCGGGTCATTACAAGCAGATTCTTGCTCAGCTTTGGTGTTGTAACCCCAATCAGCTAGATAGAGTTTCACCGGTTTGAGGTCTGGCTGCTGTTGCACAGATTTAAGGCTATTAAGCCTATCTTCCACAAACCATAGTGTTACTGCTTCCCCTGGGAAAGCTTCAATTAATTGTCGTAGGGTTTGATGTTTGGGTCGTTTGGACTCCTTGCCAATAATCCTCTCTTGTGGTAAGTTAATACCTTGTTGCTGCAATAGCTGCTTGATGAAGCGTCCTTCTTTAGTAGAAACAATATATAGCTGTGTGGTATTTGTGGAAAGTATTTGATCCAACCGCTCAATCACACCAGGATAAAATTGGTGTAGACTCAACCAACCATCTAAATCGGTGGTAATCCATTTATCCCGAATAGTGTCTAACTGCTTAGCTATATCGGTTCTGTCTAAGGTCTCGGAATTAACGATAGACTGGGCAACTGTTGACCAATCCTGCAAAATCTCGTCTTCTGAAATACCGAGAATCAGCGCGTGAATCAATATTGGCATTTCCCAGCCGATTTCGATCACAGGTCGTAAGCGGTAGAAGCTAGATGCTAAATTCTCGGGTGGTGTTTGACTGGCGGGTTTCCAAATTTGACAGTATGTACGCCACGCGGTCTGAAAATACTCTAATAGTCCGTTACACAGAACACCGTCAAAGTCGAGAGCAAGAATTGTGGGTACCATTTCACTTGATCAATACTTATGAATACTACAAATTACTATACTCAAGGTTAAGGGAAAAAAGTCAAAGATTTTACCTTTACATTTTCCCCTTAATCTTTACCTTTATGCAATAATAGATAGCAGTGAATTGGTATAATTTTATAGCAGCCTATCAAGTTGTAGTCTCCAGTTACACCACGCTCCCATAATTCAGTTAGCGGTCATCAGTGGTCAGGCTCAATAACTCTCGAAACAGCTTGTCCTGATGGTAGACTAAAGTTGACACTCCCCATGCCTAGAAGGCAGGGGATTCTTGGCTCATAGACCCGTCTTGCTCAACCAGGCCGGAACCAGGAAGAGTAGAGGACAGATCTCCCCAAGCGTTTTGATAAGTTCCCGTGTGCCCCACGGTACCCAAGGCTCTGGTTAGGATATTTTTAGCAGCATTGTGATCACGATCCAGCCGACACCCGCATTTACAGGCATGGGTTCTAGTCGATAAAGATTTCTTGACCACTTCACCACAGCTGGAACAATTTTGGCTTGTGTAGGCTGGATTAACTGCGACAGTTATCCGACCAAACTTTTGGCCGAAATACTCTAACCACTCTCGAAATTGGTACCAACCTGCATCGTTAATAGACTTAGCTAAACAGTGGTTTTTAACCAGGTTTTTAACTCTTAAATCTTGCCTTACGGCACGCTGCGCGAACGTAGGCGACCAGGTCGTTAGACCGGATTACGCAGCGCGCCAGTCTCTTGGCGTGCTCTTCACGTTGTCTACTTATTTTAAGGTGTGTCCTACCTAGTCTATTAATTGCTTTTTTACGGTTAGCAGAGCCTTTCTTTTTTCGAGAAACTCGACGTTGATAAAATATGGCGCGCTTTTCACCTTTTTTGTAAAACCTGGGATTAGGTTCAGAGTATCCGTCAGAGTCGGTATAAAATTCCTTCAAGCCTACGTCCAATCCAACAGTCAAGCCAGTGGCTTCTAATTGTTCTGAATTGTCTACTTTGACGCAAAACTGGACATAGTAACCATCGGCTTTTTGGACAATACGAACTCGCTTGATTAATTTTTGTTCGAATCTCCACAAGTCCCAGGTACCCTTGAGCTTGACTTTTCCGATACCCTTCTTGTCGGTGAATTTTATGGACTTATTATCTGGGGATAACTTCCATCCAGATTGCTTATACTCCACTGACCTAGAATGTTTCTTGAAACGAGGATAACCCTTCTTTCCAGGAATTTTCTTTTTGCAGTTATCGAAGAAACGTTTGATAGCACGTTCTACGTTCTCAACAGAGGCTTGGCAAGCATGACTATTGAGGTCTTTAACAAATTCAAACTCTTCCCTTAGTTGAGTGTTGTATCGATAGAGTTCTTTCTTCCCTGTTCCACGATTGTCCATCCAATACCGAAGTACCTTGTTACGGACAAAACGAGCCGTTCTAATGGCTTCATTTATTGCCAACTTTTGAGGCTCTTTAAGGACAGCCTTAAATTCCATAACCAACACTTAAAATCACCTCCTTGGTATTGATGCATTGCTTTCTATTATAGTCGATATCTTAGAGCTGATTTGTCAAGTAAATATTAAGAAGCTTGAAAGCCTTGCTATGATTGTCTTTTTGGTATTAAATAGTTCAATTGTTCTAGTTTAGCGCAAGCCTTATCCTACAAGGATTACAGCGAGTTTACAAACAGCTCTTAGGACGAAAATTTTCGGGCAGTTAGGGAATAAATTCCTGTTCGGGCTAACCCCATGGATAGAATCCAGGGGCTTGCGCCCTCAGGGTCTTTGGTCAGATGCCGCAACAGGTTTCGCTGAGCTAGAGAAGACAGTGTATCAGCTGGCACAAAGGGCAGCTGGAATAGCGCATCAGATAAAGTCGTATCGATGGGCTTGCTCTGCTGAAGTGTGCTGCCATCAATGGAGTAGAACTTGATAAACGCTAGCTGAAGCTGAGAGTTGGCCATGTCTGGTCATTGCGTTTCCTGTGTGTTGTTTACTCGTATTTTGAGTATGGATTTCGCCACCAGCTTTGGACAGTACCCGTGTGGGTACCTTTTTTGAGAAGCCAAACGTCATGTATGCAAAAGTCCCTCTTTGGTGAGAGTTTCAGAATTTCATCTTGGTGAGGGACTGCTGGCTTGGGAAAAATGCGATTGGCCTACGGCCACGCTACGCGATCGCATTACTCCCTAAATTACTAACTAACTATAGCGCTATATATAAGTTAGGAGCTCTCAAGGAATAAGCGCGTTTTCATTTCACCTGAAAATGCTATACTTGTTAATCCAAAGCAGTATTCCTCCTCAAGGAACCATAAAAACTAATAGGAGTCACCACCTAATCCAGGGTTTTTGAGATCAAGTTTTTTGATGAGCCCTTGTCCTGTAGCCATCACAATCCTGATTCAAGGTGTACATGTTAGTAAAGGATAAAGGTAAAGGTAAATTTTTCTGGTTCATCCCAGGTTACTGTCACTATAAATCTTGACTATTGATCAGAGCAATAACTGGAAAAACGCGCTTCCTGGTAAGTTATTCCAGCCTAACAGATGGGGGAATAAAATTCAATCAAAATTGGCCATAAACTAAATTAGTATTGAACTTGAGTAAACCTCAAAAAAAATTGCCAAATATGGATTTTTTTTAAATTAATTTAAGCGTTATAAAATTGCATAACTGAGTAAAGACTATCAACCCATGTTCTTTTGCACAAATCAATTACGACAGCTACAGCTACATAAATTTAGGGTTTAGATAACCAGACCTATTCCCTAGGGATACCAATGGTAATACATTATGATCCCATTGGATAAATTCTCAAGGGATTTGTTCGTTGTAGACTACAACTAATTTTAGCGAATCCATTTTTCATCAATTACCATAAAGAAAATAAGAGCTATCATAAACTTAGAGGTACAAAATGAATACTTGGGTAAAGTCAGAAGCTGCGTACCTAGAAAATCATCGCCCGTGGTACGAGGGACCTCATGGCACTTGCAATCTCCTCAAACCCACTCTAATCCACATGGGAGACGATAAGCCACTTCATTTGATGTTCCCTGTCCATTGGACTGAAGCTATAGATGCCTTACCTAAAGCTAAAACAATGGCACGGCAACTCAATGGGTTCTTAGTACTACTGCTTTATGGACAGGCATCTGACCAAGAAATTCAATCCTTGGTACTAGAATTAGCAGAAGCCCAAGTTCTCCCCCTATGGCTAGGTTGGCAAAATAGGAAAAGGTTCGACCGCATTGTAGCAATGCTTTCCAATCATTCTGAGCTTAATTGATGTCAGTGCATATGATGTCAGTGCATATGATGTCAGTGCATAGTCAGGGTGCATTCAAGCAATTCAGTACTGATATGGACACTCCTCGCAGGCTTTGTGACGAGGATTCTTTAGGAGTCAGACCTTGAATTATTGAAGCAATAGAATTATTGAAGCAATCCACATGAACATTATGAACAGACTAGAAAGACTGGAGCTGAGGTGATTAGGGCTTTTATTAAAACATTACGTCGTAAGATTCTGTTTTGACTGGTAAGAAAAGATAATGACTAACCCTTGATATGACTTAACTATCAATATCTAGGAATTAGCCATTACCAAGTTTTTTTGGTAGCTATCTGATCACGACTACTCGAGTGAGGTTTTCGGTGACCGTCTTTCCATAGCCTTTTTTACAGCGACCATCTGAGACATAAGATGCTGAACTTTAGTGTAGAGTTGGTCAAACTCATCACCATTAAGAGGAGTTGGGTTCATCTGTGGATCCTGAGCAGCATTGGGTGGAGCATAGGCTAGAAATGATTGAACCGATGGAAACCTAGCCGTAGCGGCTCGCACGTCCAAGTCAGGTTTAGTGGGGGATTGAGTGGATGGTTCATGATCCACTGTTTGAGTGGTAATTATTACTGGTTCAGTTACCGACCCAGTTTCGGGAATCGGATGGTAGTTTTTGGGCAAAGGTTCGGAAGTGACTTGCTCAAGATTGCTAATGGGCTGGTAGTTGTCGTTCAAGGATAGTGAAGTGTCTTTCTCTGAGGTAAACTCCCTGAGTCCAGAAGCATCTAACCTAGAGTCTGAGAGCTGAAGTGTCTCTAACAATTCCTCCTTTTTCTTGAGATTTTGCTCAAGACCCGATAACTGTGCCTCTATATCAGACCGGTTGCGGTCAGCAGAGCGCCATCCGGTCATCGCCACCGTAGCAGTTCCTAGAGTCAGACTTAGTAGCGCTGCTAAGCCCAAGTAAGGTGGAGCTACGTCCATTAGTTTACCATCAAACACAGGTTCCTCTTGCACTTGGATATTCAAAGCTTCAGAGCCAAACCAAGCTAGTGGTATGGTTAGGACTGCAAACAGTGCAGCTGAAAATACGATCGGTTTCAGGACAAATTGTTTAATCGGAGATGTCATAATGGGTAGTTTCCTTGGATAGTTGCCGCATCAGCCATTTAACCTGAGCCGTGCAAAACTCTGCCAAGTTTTGATCAAATTGTCAAGAGCTTAGTCTTGGGCTCACTACTTATCAGTGGTCAGCGGCAGAAGTTTTTTGTAGCTACACCCCTTAATACTTTGGCTTTTCTTTAAGTTAATCCGTAGTGACCCCATGTTTCATAAAACTTTCATGAAACCCTTCACTAAGTTTATGAATTTTACATGAATAAGTAGTGCAGGTATATTTATAGAAATAAGTAGTGCAGGTATATTTATAGAAATAAGTAGTGAAGGTATATAAACCCCTTCTAGATTGAAACTTGCAGTTCCTAGTGATCACCTGAGAACTTTACAATTCAAAGGTTATGTAGGTCAGAATACTCCCTGAGAAAGCGATGGTTTTCAACGTGGATGTGGGGAAAACTAAAAAGGGTTATGAAACTAAAACCCATGTTCAATAAGGGTTTGACTGTATGCCCCCCCAAAAGTTGTTGAGTTTTTTTAATACCTGCCCTGACTTAGTCTTTGGAATCTGTCAAGACACTTTGTGAAGGTTGTGTGACAACCTCCCAGAAATCCCTAGTTGATTTCGACTCTAGCCTTTACCCATCAAGCATTACAGGATTTTTAAGCAGGGTAATTGTCAGGTTTCGGTTTTGAGGAGATACACTGACATTAGGGCTAGTTTTGGGTATTGATATTAAGGGATTGTCTATCGTAACCTACCCATTGCCCTATATATAGTATAGTGGCTTAATTTAGTTTTTCGAGTTAGCCAGGGTGACGGAAGCTCAATCTCAAGTTCTCAGGTGCGCTTGACCTTGGCGAATTAAATTCGCCACGGGTCGCACCTCTAGTTGTAACCAACTCTACCTCTTCTGTTGTAGAAACCAATGTCTAGATTTTTCCGGCACATATCCCGAGTTGCCCGCATCCTATCAACTATCCTGCTGACAATCATCAGCCATTTCGGGCAGCCTCGACGGCGCAAGCCTGGGCATAGTAGGCTTCCTAAGTACCAGCGAACCAAATTTACACTTCCTTGGCGAATCATTGGTCTTGGCTTAGCGTTAGTCTTTTTATCCCTGATGGAATTAACCTTGCCTTCTCACCATCCTGTTGATGCAGCCAATGCTGCAAGAACCATGCAGCTACCTCTTTCTACCCAAGGATCACAACTACTTGATTCCCTAGGTCGCCCGATATTACTCAGAGGGGTGAACTGGTTTGGGATTGAGACAGAGTTGCATGCTCCTCATGGGTTGTGGAAACGAGACTACAAGGATATGTTGGCGCAGATCAAAAGCTTGGGCTACAACATGATTCGGCTGCCGTTTTCTATCCAATCCCTAAGAGCCTCAGAGGTCAGTGGCATTGATTTCAACATCGGTAGCAATCGGGAGCTTTACGGTAAATCGCCCTTGGAGGTCATGGATGCCATTATCAAGGAAGCCCAGCAGCAAGGCATATTAATTTTGTTGGACTGTCACCGACTCAATGACCAACGTATTCCTCCATTATGGTATGGGGATGGGTTTACGGAAACTGATTGGATAGAAACCTGGAAAATGCTGGCCAATCGTTACCGCAATCAGCCTAATGTGATTGGTGCAGACCTGAAAAATGAACCCCATGGTCCAGCCAGCTGGGGGACAAACGATCTCGCCACTGACTGGCGACTGGCAGCACAGAGGGCTGGTAATGCCATTCTTGCGGTCAACCGCAATTGGCTGATAGTTGTTGAAGGTGTGGAAAAGAATGTTCCAGGTCAACGACTAGCGACCCATTGGAATGGGGGTAATCTGGAAGGGGTTAGGGAATATCCAGTACGTTTGTCTAATCCCAATAAGCTGGTCTATTCCCCCCATGAATATGGCCCTGGAGTCTTCAATCACCGTTGGTTTTCAGAACCTAGTTTTCCTAACAATTTGGAATACCGCTGGGAAATTGCTTGGAACTATATCGCTAGAGAAGGCATTGCGCCGATTTTGATCGGAGAATTCGGTGGTAAAGAAGTAGACCCTAACTCAACAGAGGGAGTTTGGAAGCGGCGGCTGGTAGATTACATTAATCGAAACAATCTAAGTTTTGCCTACTGGAGTTGGAATCCCAATAGTGGGGATACTGGCGGGATCCTGCAAGATGATTGGCAGAGTGTGGAGGCTCCTAAGCAACAACTGCTTCAGGGACTGCTAATTGCCAACAATTTCGCCCCGAACGTGGGAGTTGCTCCGATTATCCCCTCAATTTCCATACCGCGACCAAGTTTCCCACCAGGCATAACCAAACCAATCCCCACGCCATTGCCGAATTCCCAACCCAGCTCAATCGGGCAAATACCTAGACCAAAACCAAGTAGGCAGCCATCCAGAAGCGTGGCACCACTACCTCCACCCCTATCCAATCCCACACCCAGGAGCGTGGCACCACTACCTCCACCCCTCTCTAATCCTACACCCAGGAGCGTGGCACCACTACCCCCACCTAACCTGCGTACCAACCCTGGTGTAATCCCACCTTTACCAGCACCCTTACCGGCACAGTCACCTGCACCATCACCAACTGTCACACCAAGGCCAGTTACACCCCTACCCCTACCGTCACCCCTTGCCAATCCAGATTTAAAGGAGCCACTACCTTTACCATCCCCCAGTGCCACACCCAGGGGCATAGCACCCTTACCTTCACCGCCACCCGATACCAACCAAGCTTTAAGGGAGCCAATACCAACACCGGAACCTAGCCCTAATCTCCCTAACCCTAATCTCTCTACAAGGTCACAGACTCGAAACCGTGTCCCTTTAAAAGTGGTACCTAACCTGCATTCAGATTGGCAAGAAGGATTTTGCATCGGCATACAGGTTATCAATGAGAGCAGTAATAAGGTTGAAGACTGGGAATTAACATTCCAAATGAATCAAGCTGCGATTAACAATAGTTGGAATGGTAATTTCCAACCCCGTAACAGGGAAAACTCTAAATCCTCTAAAGACTATGTGGTCACCCCCCTGGATTGGGGACGATTGATCGAACCTGGTCAAAGTCGTCATTTGGGATTCTGTGCCAACAAGCTAGGGTCTGACTACAAACCCAAGCAAATCTTGGCATCAGGGCGATAAAGGTTGTTGTTACCCCATGAGCTTTCAACCTTGGCCAAAAGGCCACGCTACGCGAACAACCTGATTCAACCTTGGCCAAAAGGCCACGCTACGCGAACAACCTGATTCAACCTTCAAACCCATTAAACCTTGGCCAAAAGGCCACGCTACGCGAACAACCTGATTAAACCTTGGCCAAAAGGCCACGCTACGCGAACAACCTTCAACCTTGAACTAAAGTACCTTCAAAAGCTGTTTAATTTTGGTCTCCTGTTTCTGCTTTAATTGGTCTGGGAACTTCAACTCAATAGCAACTTGATCGGATAAATCTTCGACATCCACAATTTGAGCCAACAATCGCTGTGGTAACTGGTTAGTGGATTCCTGACTCAATAGCAAGCCAACGAAGGGTTCGTCGTTCCCCATTCTCCGTAAATCTTCTGGTGTCAGCAATGGACTAGTTTGCTCCGTGGTGTCAGAATAGGCAGTGCTGCGGTCTAATTCAACCCGTAAACTCATGACTCCCATTTCAGTTGCCCTGCCACTGTAAAACTTACCTTCCCAATAAAGCTGAGCAGTAGCCCTAATCTGTTTACGCACCTTAGTAGTGGTTTGGGTATTCAACTCTCGGAAGGAACGGAACAGACCAGTGGCTAGGAAACCTAAGGAGCCCATGGGTCGGTCTGTGATCGCACGCTTCTGGGAATACCACTCCCTGACATCGGAATAAATTACTAAGACTAAATCATCTAGCTGAGCTTGAGTGGGGTTGATAAAATTAATCGCAAGGTGAACTTGATGGTCACTAATCGGTGTCTTGCGGATAATTTGTCCAGGAACAAAGGCTCGTCTGCCGTAATCTCCGACAATTTCTAGGTCTACTTGATCAGGTAGGTTCGGCCAGCTATCTAAAGCAATTAAAACTCCGCTTTCTGATATATTAACCGTTTCCCCTGGCCAACTCTGGTCAGTGGTGTGAATTGTCACCGGAAGGCGTCGTAGCAGGCGGTGTTTGGGGCGTTGTTGGGGTTGTTCAAAGGCAACCAACAAACCTGCTATCAGCAGAACCGAGTTAAAGACGCACCACATGGCGTTAACCAAGACCGCCTCTGTATCTTCTGGACGGAGCAGCAGCCAAAACGGAACAGCTAGTAAGGCAACAATAACTAGAGCTGTCACTACCAAAAGGCCCTGTACTGACTGCCAATCAAAACTCCGCTTACTAATCGATACCCCCTTGTCAGTTACATTAAATGAACCTAGCTTGGGGTTAATCACCGCCATCAGAGTGACATACCCTGTCTGGAATGACATCACAAATTCAAACACCTCGTTCCAGAAGGAAAACCGAACCTGTTTGTAGGTGATATAGTTAGCATTGAGACTAATCAGTAGATGGGGGAAGGCATAAAATAAGGTTTCTATCCCCAAACCCTGAATCGGATTGATGCCAAACAATAGGAACAGAGTGGGAGTTACAGCGTAAATCAGGCGGGGAAAGCCATAGAAGAAGTGGGAGGTGGCTGAAAAATAGCAAATCCGCTGGCCTAAGGTCAGATGTTTTGCCTTCCAGTTCAACAAGGGAAATTCTAGCCGTAAAATCTGAGCCATTCCCCTTGCCCAACGCACTTGCTGACCCACATAGGAGGCAAAGGTTTCAGGGGCTAAGCCAGCAACCATAATCTGGTCATAGTACACTGACTCATAACCTAGTGAATGGAGCCGGAAGGCCGTGTGACAATCTTCTGTAACGGTTTCAACCGCAATTCCCCCAATCTCCAGCGCATGGGTTTTGCGAATTACCGCTGCTGAGCCACAGAAAAATGAAGCATTCCAGAAGTCATTGCCCTTTTGCAGTACTTTATAAAAGAGTTCATTCATCACTGGAATCTCACCCTTAGTCTGCAGATTTCGCTCAAAGGGGTCGGGGTTAAAGAACCAGTGGGGCGTTTGCACAAAGGATACCTTTGGGTTGTAGAAAAACCCGACTGTACGGATCAGAAATTCTCGCGCTGGGATGTGATCGCAGTCCAGAATCAATACCAGATCGCCCTTGGTAGTCTTAAACGCTGTGTTGATATTACCTGCCTTGGCATGATCATTGTTAGGTCGAATCAGCATTTTACAGCCGATTTCTTCGCACATCTGCTTCAACTTTTTGCGACGCTCTGGATACTTTCTGCCATCATCTAAGACATAGACTTGTTTTTTATCCTCCGGATAGTCCATAGCCAGAGCGGCTAGTGCTGTCTTGCGGACAATGTCCACAGGTTCGTTGTAGGTTGGAATGTAAACATCAACACTGAACCATTGGTCTTGAGGATAGTTAGCCAGATCAACAGTTTCTCGGTCTTTGATTTTTAGGGTTTGAAAATAAGCTAGCACTAGGGTTAGAATTGCATACAATTCCGCCCCCAACAACAGCACACAGAAAAACCCGTTGATCCAAGTATCAAAATTTAGGGTATAGGCAAAGCGATAGTATAAGTAGCGCATGGTTGTCACCAGGCTCAGCCATACTAAAAACAGATGAAAATACTCATTAACTGTTTTGTCAGATTGTTTGGCTTCAGTGCGCACTACCACTTGACCAACCAAGATGAGTGCGATCGCTACAACCCCCTGTTGCCTGACTGTCAGGGGTGTAGTAATCAGGGGTATGGATAGCAACACCAGCAGCAAAACCAGCCACCACAAGTGATTGGACCCTAGCCGTGCTAGGACTCGGTCAAAAAACCGAGGCAGGCGATCAACGAGTAATGTAATTACAGGGGATCGACGAGGGCGATTTTGCCTAGATCGCGATTGTTTAAATAAGGAAAAAGACATAGCAATTTATAGCATTTTGATTTGAGATGTGAAACTAATATTGATTAACAAAGGGAACAGGGAACAGGGAACAGGGAACAGAGAACAGGGAACAGGGAACATTACTAAAGATATCGCAGTATTTTTTTTTTGTTATTTATAAATCAGCATTTGGTTTTATGATCTATTTTTAAATGCTATATAGTTTCTATAGCGATTATTGATTACTAATTAGTGATTAGTCAGTCAGTGAAATTTTAATCTCATCTAATCTAATAGACAAACAAAACTAAAGACTAATCAAGACTAAATACTAATCAATAATCACTAATTACTAATGACTTTTTTGATCTGTGACACGCTTGAGGTACAACTGGCTAATGCCATAAAGCAGGAAGGTTACGCCTAGAATACCTAAAGCTAGGAACCACCAGTTTCGTTGGAGGAAGAACGATGCTTTACTAAGGGCAGAGGTTTTTTCAATGCGCTTTTTAGAACGGGCTAGTTCTAAGAACTGTAGCTTATAGGCATCGGGGTCATAACCAGCAGGGTCTTGGAGATAACTACTAACTAAAACCGTATCCTTCTGCAACTGGTAGAACCAAGAATCTTTAGTGAGAATCTGCCGCACTCGGTCTAAGCCATTTTCCGTTTGACCACTCAAAGCCAAAAGTACCCGCTGATTGTTATAGGGAGACATGATTTCTTTAATTACCCCTTCACTATCCGGTAGAGTCTGGACACTAGCTTCACCCCACTGACGTCCTAGAGCATTACTCAAACGCAAACCTTTTGACTCAAATACCTCTGGAAACGGAAATTCATCCCTGGTGCCAATTCCGACTAGATTGCGCTTCCTCCTGATCTGATCAGGCAATTGTTCAATGGTGTAAACATCCAGCTGTACTGAATCTGCCTTACTCAGACGTCCTAAACGCTCACTGATAGAGAGGAGGGTGAGCAGATCGGTATCAGATGGTGTTTCTGACAACACGATCGCTGTATTGGACAAATCTTGAGGAGCTGCAAATGGGTAACCTGCTTGCAACAGTTCTAGATTAGGTAGTTGAACTGACGTCTCCCGATTAACTTTGAAGTTGGTCTCAGCATGAACCGTACCGGTTAGTTGTTGATCGGTGATTTTTCCACACTCCTCTGGTTCCCTGGGGTTAAGCCGGAAAGCGACTTTGATTTTAGAGGTGGGTTTAATCAGATTGGCAGGAAGATCCACTTTGAGGGTTTCTCGCTGTGAGCCATCCCTCTTGCTCAAGCGTTTACCACCAATTAGTACATCATCTAGTAAGACTTCTACCGCAGAAGTTCTAGGATTGACCTGGGGACCATAGCTGTAAACTAAATTCATGGAACTGCCCCGTTTAAACCGATCATCCGGTAAGGCACGAAAATCAAACTCTACCGGTGGTGCTGAAGTCCCTCGCACCGTGACGTCTTTAAAGGGTTTACCATTGGGTTGAGTAGCAATGTCTTCGAGAGTAAAGGAATTTTCTTCTGGCAAATAACCAGGCCAATTTCGAGAGGATGGTATTGGTACATCCCGAACCTGATCCACGAAAATTAATTGACCTGTGCCAAGTTTACTGGTATCTGGCTGTACTAAAAACTGGGCAGCCTTTTTCACGCCATCTGGTCCATTGCCAGTCACCACCAAGACCGGGTTACTGCCATCATTGACGGTGGTAAGTGCCAGCACACCGACATCATCGGGTAAGGGAATCTGATTCCCATCTAAAATCTGATTCCCGGAAAAGGTAAAGGGCAGTGCTAAAGATTTCAACACCGGTTGATCTCCAGGAGTCCCAATCACAACTAAACTATCGCCCCACTCTAATTCGTCGATAGTCTCTACCAAACGGGTGGTAATGGGACGGAAGTCAGCCAACCTGCCTAGGGAAGCCTGTAAACGAGGCGCAGCAGTCAACCAAGATTCTAAGGAATCCACGGATCGGGTCTGGACATTCCCCTTCGGCAACATATAAGCCATGCGATTGGCATCTAAGCTGAGTTGATCAAAGAAAGGATAAGGATAGCGACTGAAGTTTAGGGGGATAGGTTCAACTTGGTATTGGAAGATTAATTTTGAATCCGGCAAAACCTCAGTCCACAACGTGGCATCCCCTCCATCCGTACAGCCAGTGGTGTTGTGCTGCTGGGCTACTAGGGAAAGTTCATTGTAGTCCTGGATCAGGGTCGTTGGGATAGCAAACATGACGTTAGCCACCTGAGACTGCTTGCGGTTGAGAGGGACGCTTGCCACACTGGTGCCATTAATCCGCAAGGTCAGGTTAGAGCGATTTGCAATCAGGGCTGGTGAATGCTGGAAACGGATTAAGGCTTTGGCGGTTTTTACCTTCCAACCCCGAGGACGGGTAAAGCCCAGTCTTGCTTCCGAATAAACCCCCCGCATACGGAGGCGATTGCCTACAATCGGAGAACGGTTAAATTGCAAGATGTACTCACTTAATGGGATATTCGGCGTAGAAGCAATCGGATTTGGGGTAGATTGGGGCTGTGAACGAGGTCGGGACTGGGAGCGTGATTGGGTCCGCCGTGGTTGAGGTCGGGCAGCTGGTCGAGGTCGGGCGGGAGCAACCCTGGCTGGGGCTCGATTAGAGCGTCTTCGTGGTGGCGCTGCCGGAGCAGCTTTTGGTCGAGGTCGCGCAGCTGGCCGAGGCCGAGGTCGCGGTTTAGGTTTGTAGACTGGAGCCTTAGTGGGGGTTTTGGGTAAGGTGTATTTCTGGATGAACTGGTCTTCCTGTTTTCTGAGGTTACCGTCCCCTTGAGCTCTGGTTAGGGTAGTACCGATGCCGAGGGTTAAGACCATGCTTGCACATAGCAGCAACAAGGATAATCTAGGACCATAGAGAGCACGTCGTTGATGATTAGTCGTAGGATTTTGGGGTTGGGAGCGGCGAAACAAGAATTTCATAATTGTAACTATAGAGAATACTAGGAGAATAGTAAGATAACCATTAATTTATCAAGATAAGTTGTATTGTTTAGGCTTAACTTTAACGATTGAGACCATTTTTGTCACCTGTATCACCTGATTGATTGGTATAGATTGATCGGTATAGTTATCGGTATAGTTACTGGTATGTTTCCACTATTCCCGTCACTAACTCGGATTTAACAGGTTGCGGTCGATGGCTGTGGTAGGCAATAACCCTAACCAAGCTAAGTTTTGGGTATAATAGGCCGATTGATCATCCCAAATCCCTTCCTGATATTGTGGTATTAGTTTCTGCTCTATCAATTCCCTAGCCATGGCTGGCTCAATTAAACGTAGGGCAGAATAAAGCATGGCATATTGGGAAGTGGCTTCGTAAGTCACCGTTGGTTTTCCCTGGATATCAATCCTGGCGGGCAGCCTTGAGGAAGAACGCCACAGGGATTGCAAATGCTGGGTGGCAGTACCGAGATAAGAAAATGCTTCTGGGGTATTGAACCAAGCTGCATCCCAAGCAACCCTCCACCAGACTCGGTAGGCATCAAAGCTATAAGAACTTTTGAGTGGACTGTCTGGTGGCAATGGCTGGAATTTACCAGTTTCGGTGTCAAGGGCTACCCAATCGCTGGGTAAGCCTACAGCAGAAACCTGGGAAGACTCTTTTAACACCTGGTAACTACTATCGACCAAACTTAACCAGTCATGGTTGGGGTCAACTTGGGCAAAGAGACGAAAGGAGAAAGGAGCAAGATATGAGGGGTTGAGATATACAGTTGATGGAGAAGGGACAAAAGCTGCTACAGGACCTGGCAGAAGATAGCGCTTTCCCCTTACCTCTTTGGTGGACAAGTTCCACAAATCTTCCAGCTTAGTTAAGGCTAAGTCGAGATATTCCGGTCGATTCCAGCGACGGGAAGCGAGAATTAATGCTGTTGCTGCATCAATATCGGCATCGCTGGCAAAATTTCTGTCAATCGCACCCCAGTTACCGCTCTGATCACGACCCCACTTCCACACCCAGAGTTGGTCTTCGAGAGTACCATTAGTTCCTGAGCGTTTGAGATTGTTTTGAGACCATTCTAAGGTTAGGGCAAAGGTGGTGGGGTCATCGGCAATCACCGCTCGCAGCATCCCATAGGCTTGCCCTTCAGAGGTTGAGCGATCGCTAGCTTCGTAATCGATGACTCGCCCGTCTTTTTGAATAAATTTCTGTTTGTATACACTCCAACTTTCTGCTATGATAGTGCTTTCGTCTATAGGTAAAGCAGTATTCGGAGGGTCTGGCTCAGGATACTCACGGTAGACTGAAGAAGTTTTGCCTGGTGATGACTGGGGTGGTGAAGGGGTTTGAGACGGTCGTCTTGACAATTGATGGGGAGCACAACCCAATAGACTCAACATAATGGTTAAAGTAACGATAGAAACGCTGAGGGTGCGACCCATAAATAAACGTTGACGGCTGTTGTATGACATCGTTAATTAACTGCTCAAACATTTACTGCTCAAACATATTTGGATACAAGCTTCTAGATTGATCCAATGTGGTCTTGTAAGGCAAGAAGTCTGAACATCAGCCTAGCCTAAAAACATCAGAGTTCAGAATTATTGAATTCAGAGATAGGCTTTAAATGTCTGGATTATTCATTTGTGATTAGAAAATTACCACTTGTTAAGTGCTAATTGCCATTTGGGATTTTCCCTTGCCATACCTTAATCCTTTATACTTCATCCTTCATCCTTCATCCTTCATCCTTGACACTTCATCCTTTATACTTCATCTAGACTTCATCTTTGACACTTGACACTTCATTTAGACTTCATTTTTTATCCTTAATCAAAACGTTCCCAAGGCGGTTGGAAACCCCGGCGAAAAAGAAATCCTTCTTGGATTTGCTGTCTCTGACGGGACAGGGTAGCAGTACTAGACCCTCGACTGAATTCCTCCAGTCGTAGCTGTTCCAACTGTTCTAGGGCTTTGACTTTGAAGTCTTCTGTCTGATTTAGTCCAACTAAGGCGCGACGTACTCCAAAATCCAGGGGTTGGATCGCAAGACCCCTATAATAGAGTTGCTTGGCCGAGTCAAAGCGTCGTTGTTGGAAACGAACACCACCTAAAGCAGCAATAATCTCAGTGTTACTTGGTTCTGCGGTCAAAATCACCTGATAGGCACGTTCTGCTATGTCTAACTCATCAATCGCTTCTGCCAATCTTCCCTGCAATAAGTATGTTTGAACGGAGTAAGGAGCCCGATTGACTAATTCAATCACCTGAGCTCTAGCTAATTCTGGACTACGCTGAGCAATAACCTGAATTAAACGGCGGTTTACTGGTATGTTGTCTGGTTCAGATTGCAGCAGCGAAATGTATAGGGGTTCCCGTGTGGGATTGGCAGGTAGAGCACCAACTAAAGCAAAGAGTTCTTGGGGCGGAAGCACATTGCGTTGTGTCTGCAACCAATAGTAGACAAATGCCTCAGCTTGGGATTCTGGAATCAGATTCGCTTGATACGCAATTGTAGCTCGTGCTAGCTGTAGGTTAACATCACTAGGATTGAGCGCCACTAGTTGGTCATAAATTGCCACAGCTTCCCCTGGTCTATCCTGTAGCAGAAGTATAGATGACAATCCTTGCAATGCACCATTGAGAATATCCCGTTGTGGGTTGCTGGCAATTAAGGCTTGGTAACGCTGACGGCTAGCAATCCAATTCCCTTCACGACGTTCAATATCTGCCGCTAGCAACTGTACTGCCCGATCATCAGCTCCCTGGGGTGTCGCAGTATAAATAGCCAAAGCATTTCTAGCTGAGATCAAGTCATTGGCTTCAATGTAAAGTTGAGCGATCCGAAAGTACAAAAACGGGGCGTTAACCCCAGATGCCAGGATATTTTGGTAAATAGATAGAAATTCTGGCCCCGGCGGCTCGATCGGGATCAAGGCTTCTGCCACCGCTTGCAATTCGCTGGGTTCAGTAGGTAGGGGAATCAGTATGGTCGCTAGACGGTTGCTCAATTCCGCTTGAGAAATTAACCCGGTCTGACGTTCCAGACCCACGATCTTAATCATCAGACTACGGTTATCAGGCTCGAAGGCAAGCTGTTGTTGGTAAAGCTGCAATGCGGTTGCCCGTTCGCTGGGTATGCCTGTGAACACATCAGCTATCTCCCGAATTAAGTTAGGGTCATTAGGATTCTCTGCCAGTGCCTGGCGGTAGAGCATAGAGACTTGGGGTTCGAGGGCTGGATCTTGATTTTTATTGCGAATTTCATTTAGCGATCGCGCTAAGGGCAATGTGGCTTGAGGAAGACCTTGTAAAGGCTCTAATACAGCCAAGGCTTCAGAGATTTGTCCATTTTCAGCATAGGCTTGGGAGAGGGCGGCTCGGGTTTGGATGCCTAGGTCATCCAGCTGATCGATTAGGGCGAATCCCACTAACTCGTTTTCCAGAACCTGCACCGCCTGAGCCGCATTACCAGTTTGCCTTAAGGATTGGGCATAAGCCAGGACAGCATAGCCACTAATCACATTCCCTGTCGCGAGGTATTGATTAAAGAGTTCCAGACCCCTTTGAGGGTTACCGTTGTAGGTGTAAACTTCTGCTGCCCCTATTAGCACATCTGGAGTAGGATCCGTTTGCAGCACAATTTCATAGTCTGCGATCGCTTTACCAAATCGTTGCTGATAACCATACAGCAGAGCTCGCCTGCCACGAGCTTCTGTATCATTGGGATTAATATCGAGCAAGACCGTAAGGGCTTCAATTCCCTGAGCCTGCCATTCTTGTTTATAAGTCCCGAACAGACCTACTGCACTTAGGGCTAACTCATTGGTAGGGTCTTCAGCGAGCACCTGTTGATAGGCATCCCAGGCTTGGTCAATCAATCCCTGTCGGCGGTAGGCGATGGCTAGGCCAATCTTCGCATCAATGGATTGGGGATAACGCTGGACAGCTTGCTCAAACTCTTTAATTGCCTCCTCTACTCGTCCTTCCCTGAGCAGATTAAAGGCTTTGATAATCGGCACCGGAGTAGTTTGAGCTTGAACTGCCTCAAGGCAAAAGGCAAGAGGGAAAAGGGAAACAGTTAAGGGTAAGAGGTAAACGGTCAATGGTAATAGGTAAATGGGAAAAGACCTTACCACACGGCGGCACTGATGGCAAGGTGAATCCAGTCCCTTTGCCTTTTGCCTCTGACCCGAAGATTCTCCGCTCTTTATGGGGGGTAAGCCTTTTCCCTTGTTCCTTTTGCCTTCCTCTAGAATCATTGAGTCAACCTACCTCTAGGAGTTACATCAAAATCGGTTTTCAATCGAAATCCGGCAAACGTTTCCTTTAAACTATTGCGTTGCTGAAGGCTAAAACCAAGCCGCACATTAGGTAAAAATTGGAAATCGTAGTATAGCTCTAAGACATCTGGTACATCATCCCCATTTTCCTGGCGCAATTCCTCATTGGAGAGATCCCGACCATAGGCTAATCCTACCCGGTCATTCTTAGAAAACAAATCCAAGAAGGTGATTCCGAAACTGAAGGTGTTTCCCTCTTCATCCAAATCCCGGTTGCGGTAAACCCCATAGCGACCAAATATGCCCATATTCAGTTCAGGAATAAACACTTCGCCATTGACACCAAATGCTTCTTCATCATCATTCTTGTTGATGCCAAAGTCATCCCTTCCCCGTTCGATGGAGAAAATTTCCCGGAAGCCACTATTGGCACCACCATCCCTGCCTGAGGCATAGGTTCCTCGCACGATCACATTATCGTAGCGCAAACCAATTTCTCCAGCCAAGCCATTGAGGTCAAATCGCTCCAGACTTTCAGCTGATGAAAACAGAGCAACTTTGCCTTCTATATTGTCTGTCACTGCCCAGTTAACCAATAAACCTGGACGAGATGCGATCGCAGTAGCACTCAAGGCTGGATTAGTTTGAAAAACTGGATTAAAGAAATGGCTTACCCCATCCTTGGCAAAACTATTCCGATCAAAGTAGGAGGTTAAATCCAACTGACCGACAGAAAAGCGCAGAGTGGGTAAGGTGCTAGCAGGAGCAGCGGTAAAGAACAACTGATTGATAGTTGCCCCTTCGTTAGGTGAGTCTACCAATTGGTCATTTTCGCTAGTCAGATCTAGGGTAGCTCCAAACAGGAATTGGGGCGTTAGCACATAGTTTCCGTCCAAGCGAGCTCTGGCTACTGAATTTTCCCCTTGATTCACGAAGCTGCCTTGGAAACGCAAGGATGCTGGGGTGAGAGCGGTAGTAGGCAGCAACGGGCGACCGGGGGATTGGGCAGTTGGGGGAGAGGTTGGTCGATTCAGGTTTGAGTTAGGAGCCGGTGGCCAGGGTTGTAGTGCTGGTTGCAAGAAGGGTACTTGACCAAAGCCAGGGGTATTGGGATTGGGCACCACTGGGATCGGAGTGACTTGCCCTGGTAGGGGTGGTTGGGGGGTGGCTGGGAAAGGAGATTGACCAAAGCCAGGGGTGTTGGGATTCGGCACCACTGGGATGGGGATGAATTGACCTGGTACCTGACCTGGAGGGGTGGCTGGAAAAGGAGACTGGCTCAAGCCAGGGATGTTGGGATTGGGCATCATTGGTATCGCAATGACTTGCCCTGGTACCTGCCCTGGAATATTGTTCAAATACGGTAGCTGACCTAAGCCCAAGCCATAACTACTGCCCCCTATCGGAATGGGATTGATCGGGACTACTGGCCGGGGGGATGGGGAACTTCTCAGATAGGGCAGCTGACCTAAACCTGAATTGTAAGGACTACCCCTCATGGGCATGGAATTGACTGGGGCTGGCAGAGGAGCGGGCATAGGTCTCGGGTAGGGCAACTGACCGAAGCCAGGGTTATAGGTAGTACCCCCCATCGGAATGGGATTGACTGGAGCTGGCAGGGGAGCCGGTGTAGTTCTCAAATAAGGTAGCTGTCCTAACCCAGGGTTATAGCTAGGGTTATAGCTAGGGCTATAGCTAGGGTTATAGCTAGGGTTATAACTATTTATTCCCTGGGGGGTTGACATGCCGAACCCAGCCGTTGGCATCAATAGTACCGTTTGTGGTAAGTATGGCAATTGACCAGGTAACCCATTACTCGTACCCAACGGCATCGACCCAGTTACTCCTGGGATCATCGGCATCAATAGTACCGTTTGTGGCACGTAAGGGAAATAGCCCCAATTCGGGTTAGGAGTATTGCTTCCCAACGGCATCGAGTTAGGAAGTGCTGGCAATGGCGCTGGTGTCTTGCTTTGTGGGAAGACAGGCAGTTGTCCTACCGATTGATTTTGGTAGTTATTCAGAAATAGGGGTGTGGCCGTTCCTTGCCCTAGCTGTTCCGGCAGGGTTGGTGGGGAAGGAGGTAGTTGCTTGAACTTGTTGGGAAGTTTACCAGCATTGGACGGAATTGGGTCTGTTGGTACTGGCAAAGGTGCGGTTTTTGCTTGGGAGGTTGTCTGTTGGTTCGAGCTAGAGTTGGCACTATTTGGAACTAACTTCGGAATTAGGGATGGCAGCAGCTGATTACAGGATGTGTTTGTTTGACAGTTGCTCCAGTTAGCTGGGACTACTCCTTGCAAATCTACACTCGAACTGCTGCCATAGGGCAACAGTTGGGTTAGCTTGAACTCCGTCCACTTTAAGTCTATTTGCTCTAGGTTTAGCAACGCCGATGATGACACTAGAGGCTTTTGATGTGATGGGGTTAAAGCTAACTGGTCTATTTTAGTGTCAGCTTTAGTGTCAGCAGATTTCTTCTGGGTGACTAGCTTAGAGTTAGCTGGTTTGCTCTGTTTGAGTTGCGACGATTCAGGGACTGATGAGCCTAGTTTCGAGGTAGAGTCAGGGTTAGGTCGATGAGAGACTTTAGTGTTATTGGGGAGGGATGACTTTGGTAACCCATCCCTCTGTTCTGGTTTTAGCTCCAGTTTCCCTGGTTTTTGAGGCTGGTCAGATGACTCAGGAATTGGAGAACCCACCTTTTTGCTAGTGGTGGTGTTTGGAGAAACCAAGGCTTGGGCTTTTCCGAAGGCTGGGACTGCCCTAGCTCTAGACCTTGCATAGGGTGACCTGAACTTGGGTTTAGTTGCTTGTCCTTCCTGGCGGTTACCTCTCGGCTGGGGTAGGGTAGCTCTGTTCTCCCTGCCGCTACTGCTTAGTGAAGTTAGTGAAGCCGACTTTTTGCCTTTGAAGCGTGCTGGAAGAACCTTGGCTATATCCTCTGGCTGGGGGGTAGCCGTCGGCTGGATTGGAGCAGCTGCGGTTTTTTTGGAGGGAGTCCTTCGAGGGGTAGCTGAGCTTTGGGTTTTGAGCCGTGCAGGAACAGCTTTGGGTGTAGACTCCCGTTTGGCTAATTTTTGCTGCTGCAACCGAGATAATGGTAAATCTCCTTGCCTGGTAGCGGCAGAACTTGGCTGAACAGCCTTGGTTTTAAGTAGTGGAGGGATAGCCTTAGGGGTAGCCCTTGACTGGCGTGACCCTAACTTAGGCTTAGCTGCCCGTTTAGCTGCTTGTTCAGTCTGGGATAAGGCGTGCGGCAGCACAGGTGAAGCCACTTTTCTGGTGGATTTGGTACTTGGTGCAGAAGACTTTTGGGTCTTAATTAGCTCAGGGATTGTCTCCTGTTGACTTCCAAGCTTTCCTAGTGCTACAATTTTGCTTTGGGCTACTTCTTCACTTTCCTCACTAACGGATTGACCTGAATCATTGCTCTGATTTGTCCGGAGCTGCTCTAAGAACTTAGTATGTTTATATATAGCAGTTGCCTGAGCTGGTTCAATGGCACTCAAGGACAGCATCCAGACTACGGCGAATGACCCAGTACTAAGTAGTTGCATCCATAGAAGGACATTCTTGACTATCCATCTCAGACATTGACTAGTTGTTTGCTGGATTGTCTGGGTTTTTTGACTAATCAATCCTTTCTGTAAACCCTGTCGCCGCTCTAGGAAAGGGCTTGGTTTTGGGCGACTCATACTACCTCCACTCTCATTGATCTTGCCTGACCAGTTATGGTCAAAAATTTAGGACACACCCAGTTTTAGATTATTTTGGCTCAGATTTGTTGAAAAATGAACCAATATTAGCTCAGATACCTCAGATTTTCCTGGACTGTTAGTGATCTAAGCCAAAACTATCACCAAAATTACCATTACTAGAGTTTAGTGCTTAGCTCGATTTGTCGCCAACTAGATCACGCTTGGGTTACTGATCAGGTTTGCTGATAGTCAATGGTTGCTGGCATCGATGAAGCCATCAAACCATCAACATAGATATCTAATCCCCCCAATATTTAACAACCAAATCAGCTCCCTGACTTCACCTTTTGAGGAAGTGCCGATTTTTTGGGTGGAAACCTGCAAAACCTCTTTGAGGGGATAATGTTGGCCGTGCGCTTTAGCACATCGCTTCGCGCTTCGTCAATGTTATCGATGGATACTATCCAAAACCCACTGTCTTACCCCTGCTAGGACTGTTTAAGGTTTCGGTTCTAGAGCTTGGAACTATCACGTATTCCAAGGTAGGACTTGAACACTTGCCGATAACTTAGCCAATCTTAATGGTCATTACTGCTCAGCTAACTAAAGTTAGAGGCTTGATGTCCCTTCACCCTCCTGTGGGTAGTGCTGACTGTGGTTATGTTCGTAGAACTTCACCAACATTAGTCTTAACACAAAGTTGTTGGCAAATCCCAACAACTAGGATTTTTAGCTTTGGGGATGGAATTGACAACTGTTAATCAAAATCCGGAGAAAATCGGTTAAAATTAGTTAAACCCACAAGAGTAACCGGACCAATTTCTCAGGCTTAACATCCTTAGGTGCCCTTGACCCATTAAAAATTAAATTCGCTCAAGGTGCGCGCCTCCAAGGGCCGGGTTCCCCGGCCTTGGGTCGTACCTCAAGGTGCGCGCCTCCAAGGGCCGGGTTCCCCGGCCTTGGGTCGCACCTCCCGAAGTCCCTACGGGATTATAGGAAAGACGAGGCAGATTGCGAGACAATCACAGAGTGGAATTGATTAACAAGTAATGGGACTAGGCTTTTTGAGTCGAAAGAATAGTGAGCTGTGCCGTGCAGCCATTACTGATTGAACCAGTAAGAACAATTGAGCGGTTTCAATTTTATACAGTTGGGTTCTCACGGTACTCAGCTAGTCTTTACAAAATAATTGAGGGGTCAGACCCCTCAGTAATTCTAGTACAGGATTTTACTTATGGCAATTGAAAGATCAGTAAGATCAACTGACTATCATAAAAATCCTAAAAGATGCCGCTAATTTGGTGATCAAAGTGCTCCAGGAAAGTCCTCCTCCCTGGAGCAGTAAGTAACAACACAAATTGATTGTCCCAACTCAGAGGTGCGTCCGGAAGTTTTAAACCTCAGGGTTGACAGATGCAGTTAATCAGCTGCTCTAACCAGGGCAAAAGCATCTAAATTCTAGAAGCCTTACTCATTCATAAGCAAAAATACTTATCCCATCAATTTCATATCCAGTAGGCATTTCAAAATAAGATGCGAATACCGCTGCTGCTCTAACAACTTTAGGTTGACAATCAATCCTCGCTCTATGAGGAGGGGGGAGACTTCAACGACCAATTCCCAAATAGGAGAAACCAGCACGTTCTAGCTGGATCCGATCTAGGCAGTTGCGACCATCAATGATCACCGGATTATTCATCAGCTCAGCCATTTTACCATAGTCGAGCTTCTGGAACTGATCCCAATCTGTAACTAACACTAAAGCATCACAGCTATCAGCCAACCGTTCTGGATCCGTTTCGACAATCACGTTAGATAGACCATGACGCATCCCAGTTTGGGAAATAATTGGGTCATAGGCTTTGACCTTGGCCCCGAGTCGGTTTAGTTCCTCGACCAGATTTAGAGCAGGAGCATCCCGCATATCATCAGTATTGGGCTTAAAGGTCAAACCCAACAGCCCTACTGTTTTACCTTTGAGGATTTTCAGCTCTTTCTGGAGTTTTTCAACGGCAAGTAGACGTTGGCGTTTGTTGACACTGACAGTGGCTTTAAGCAAATCTGCTTCATAACCGTAATCTTCAGCGGTATGGAGTAGTGCTAAGACATCTTTGGGGAAGCAAGAACCACCCCAGCCAATTCCTGCTTGTAAAAACTTGTTGCCAATCCGGGAATCTAAACCAATGCCTTGGGCAACTTGGGTAACATCAGCACCTACGCGATCGCAAATATTGGCAATTTCATTAATAAAGCTAATTTTAGTAGCCAAAAAGGCATTAGCCGCATATTTAATCATCTCAGCAGAGCTGAGGTCTGTAGCTAGCACAGGAACTGGGGGAAGGGATTTGTCTTCAGCAAACTGGCGTTCGACAATTGGTTGATACAGTTCCTTCATCATTGCGATCGCTTTTTCGCTATTGCCTCCTAGGACAATACGGTCTGGATTAAAGGTATCGTAAACTGCTGAACCTTCTCGGAGAAACTCTGGATTACTGACCACATCAAAATCCGCCGTAATTTCTTCTGCTGGTTCAGTTTCAGCTTGCCCTCCTGCAGTTACCAAAGATTTCTGGCGTTCAGCTACCCCATCTAGGACAATCATCCGTACCCAATCTCCAGAACCAATGGGTACCGTTGATTTGTTAACAATTACTTTGTAACCATCCTTAAGATGGGATCCAATCCCTCTGGCAACAGCTTCCACATAACGAGTGTCACTTTCTCCGGTAGGTAGAGGGGGAGTTCCCACTGCAATGAATAAAATTTCCCCATGGTCTACCCCAGCCGCCAAATCTGTGGTAAACTCAAGTCTACCTGCATTAGCTGACTCTTGCATTATTTCCGACAGTCCCGGTTCATAGATGGGGGACTGTCCAGATTTCATCAGCTTAACTTTTTCTTCGTTGTTGTCTACACAGATTACATGATGACCGATATGGGCTAAGCAAGCGCCAGTTACTAAGCCCACATATCCTGTACCAATTACACAAACGCGCATGGAGCTATGCCTCAATTAATATAAACTTCAATCGTTAGTAAACGTTAGGAAAGTCTCACGGTTGGAGCCAAAGATAGTATTGGCACCCTGACCTGAGGTTGATTGATTTAATTAAATCTGATTGTTTTCCTCTTGAGGAGTTAAACGCTTACGGAAATCGGACACTGTCAAATCTAACCCTTCTGACAAAGGAATAGTAGGTTCCCAACCTAGTAAAGTTTTAGCTTTACTAATGTCTGGTTGACGACGTCGGGGGTCATCCTGAGGTAGAGGCTTAAAGATAATTTCTGTATCAGGATTCACCATTTTTTGAATCGCCTGAGCGAGTTCTAATATAGTGTATTCTCCAGGATTTCCGAGATTAATCGGTCCGGTATGGTCATTATTCATAAGTCGAATTAGTCCTTCGACTAAGTCGGAGACATAGCAAAAACTTCGGGTCTGTGAACCATCCCCATAAACCGTTAAGGGTTCCCCCTTCAGAGCTTGCACCACAAAATTGCTAACGACTCGCCCATCATTTTCCAGCATTCGAGGACCGTAGGTGTTAAAAATGCGGGCTACACGAATGTCTACACCATTCTGTCGATGGTAGTCAAATGCGAGGGTTTCTGCCACTCGCTTGCCTTCATCGTAACAACTGCGAATCCCAATGGGATTGACATTACCCCGATAATCTTCTGACTGGGGATGGACATCCGGATCCCCGTATACCTCAGACGTGGATGCTAATAAGAATCTCGCCTTCACCCGTTTGGCTAACCCTAACATGTATAGGGTACCCATGACATTGGTTTTGATAGTCTTGACCGGATTGTATTGGTAGTGAACTGGGGATGCTGGACAAGCGAGGTGGTATATTTGATCAACTTCTAACCGAATCGGTTCAGTGATGTCGTGGCGGAGCAACTCAAAGTATGGGTGTGCCAGCCATTTCAGGATATTCCGTTTGTGACCAGTGTAGAAGTTATCCAGACAAATAACTTCATGACCTTCTGCCATCAAACGATCAATTAGATGGGAGCCGATAAAACCAGCCCCACCAGTAACTAGTATTCTCATGCCACTGAACTTTTGTGATGTGAAATCAATCCTAAACTAACCTCTGAATTTAACAGTGTCCAGTTAGACAATTTTTACTTAATTTATGGCAAAAAGTCCGGATATATATCTCTCCATATAGTTTTTCACCTACCTTGAAAACCAATTCCGTAATTACCGAAGGTTATCCTCGAATTCTCATAGGCTTTCCGGTTGAGAATTACTTGGTTGGTAGTAAGCATTCCGAGATTAGTACTTGGCTTTCAGGTCTGGACTTTTAATGACTGAATCCCCCCTCTAGCCTTGGTCAAGACGCAATACTGCCATAAACGCTTCCTGAGGAACATCAACAGTCCCTACAGCTTTCATCCGCTTTTTACCTTTTGCCTGCTTTTGGAGAAGTTTTTTCTTCCGGGAAATGTCACCACCGTAGCATTTAGCCAATACATCTTTTCTCAAAGCCGGAATATGTTCACTAGCAATGACTCGACTACCAATAGCCGCTTGAAGAGGAATTTTAAATTGGTGCCGGGGAATGAGTTCCTTGAGTTTTTCCACTAAGGTACGACCCACATAGTAAGCTTTGTCTCGGTGGACAATTACTGCCAGGGAGTCCACAGGCTCCGCATTAATCAGTAGATCCAGCTTGACTAAGGGATTATCTCGGTAACCAATGAGGTGGTACTCCATACTGGCATAACCCCGAGAGCGAGACTTCATTTGATCAAAAAAGTCAGTAACCACTTCTGCTAGGGGTAATTCATAAATTAAAGTAGTCCGTCCTTGGGCAAGATAAGTCATATCCTTAAAATCCCCACGGCGGCTTTGACAGAGTTCCATCAGAGTCCCAACATAGGTTTCTGGAGTAATCATTTCTACCCGGACATAGGGTTCGGCAATTTTTTCCCGTTCTTGGGGGGATGGCAAGGTACTCGGATTATCAATTTCAAGGACTTCTCCCTGATTGGTGGTCACTTGATACACCACTGAAGGGGCAGTGGTGATTAGCTCCAAATCATATTCCCTTTCCAGGCGCTCTTGGACAATTTCCATGTGCAGCAAGCCTAAGAAACCACAGCGGAAGCCAAATCCCATGGCAGAGGAAGTTTCTGGTTCGTAGTTCAGGGCAGCATCATTGAGCTTGAGCTTATCTAATGCCTCCTTTAAATCCTTGTACTGGTCAGCATCAGTGGGAAACAAGCCACAAAAAACCATCGGTTTGGCTTCAGTGTATCCCGGTAAAGGGTCAATAGCTGCTGCTTTTGCTAAAGTAATGGTGTCACCCACACGGGCATCAGCTACCGCCTTAATGGCAGCAGCTAGGTAACCAACTTCACCTGCGTGGAGTTCATCCACTTGGACTTGGTTAGGGGAAAGCACCCCTAGCTCATCAATTTCGTACTCCTTGCGAGATGCCATCAAGCGAATGCGATCGCCTTTTTTTAGAGTGCCATCAACCACTCTAAAATAAACGATTACGCCACGATAAGCATCATAGTAACTGTCAAAAATCAACGCCCTTAGGGGTTGGTCTACAGTATCGATTGGAGGTGGAATTAGATGTACAATAGATTCCAGGATTTCTTGTATGCCGATACCTTCCTTGGCTGATGCTCGAATCGCTTGGCTACAATCAAGACCAATGACCTCTTCGATTTCGGTACTTACCCTTTCCGGTTCAGCTCCAGGCAAGTCTATTTTATTTAGAACGGGAATAATTTCTAGATCGTGTTCAAGGGCTAGGTAAACATTTGCTAGAGTTTGAGCCTCTACACCTTGGGATGCATCGACTACCAACAGTGCTCCTTCACAAGCCACTAGTGAGCGCGACACTTCATAGGAGAAATCCACATGACCGGGAGTGTCAATTAAATTGAGAACGTACTCGTGACCATCGCTAGCAGTATAGTTCATCCGAGCCGCTTGCAGCTTAATCGTAATTCCCCGCTCCCGTTCCAAATCCATATTGTCCAGGAACTGTTCTTTCATCTGGCGGTCGCTTACGGTCCCAGTAGCTTGCAGTAGGCGATCAGCTAAGGTCGATTTCCCATGATCAATGTGGGCGATAATCGAAAAATTACGAATATGAGAGACAGGGGCATCAGTCATAAGCTATTGGTATTTACCAGTCAATAACTGGTCTATTGAGTTCATGCTTCACTTAATGTATTTTAATGTTTTCCGTCAGAGGTAAGGGTACTATCCCTGGAATGGTTATAACTGAGCCAGGCTATTTGTCAGTTATCGTAAAGTTATATTAGTAGTGTTATTAGCCCATCGATTATGAATGATCATGCCTTACATCAAGAGGGTTTGCTTGAAAACCACCTTGACTCTACCAAAGCTACTAACGTAGATTTATCACGTTCAGCTGACAAAGAAGAAATTTCTATTCATTTGGATACGGAACTCTTGGATCAAATCAAACACTTGACTAATGATCCGAGTAAAGTAATAGAAACGGCAATTCGTCAATGGCTCAGGGGTGAAAGGGGAACAGATCAGGAATTAGCCCGTACCTTTGACCGAAATCCGCCCCTGCCCCCCCGAGGTGAGTGGAACGATTGATAGACAAGAGGTAAAGGCATCTACTTTGAGACGTTGCCATTGGCTCGTGCGTTAGGGTTGGGTGGTTGCATTTACATGTTGAAACGGGAACTGAGGCTCCCGGTGTTGCTTGTAGTTTCCAGGTTTCTTTTAATGGCTGCACCTGTGAATTTTCAATGTTTTCAAACTGGATATATAAATAATAGGCAATCCGCTAGTGCACAAGGTGATTCTAACTTTTTGCAGGGTTTAGGGTGTGAGCTGGTGTATACTCAAGAGGCATCGGGTAAATGCCTTTCTTTTTACTGGCAAGCTGCTGAGCAATATGGTCTGAGTTTGACACAAGTGGTGGGACTTCCCCTAGAAGATGCATTCTGCCCGACTGAAGCCGAAGCCTACCAAGAGAGGCTTCAGAGAATTTTGAGCCAGCGAACCCCTGAACGTTGTGTTCAATCGTTTTGTTACCAGGACAGATCCTTTGCCTTTGAGTTGGTGATTAGTCCTATTTTGCCAGCGGATGGCGAAGCAACAACCGTTCTAGTTATGGGTCACTTGTTGCCGGAATCATCAACATTGGAATGGCGGGAATCTCCTACAAGCGTAAGTGTAGACCCCCATCAAAAATTACTCACCAAAATTGCCCGGCAAATTCGTCGTACCCTCGATCTAGATACCATTTGGCAACAAACTGCCCAAAGTCTAGGGGAGGCACTCCAGGTAAGCCGTTGCCTCGTCTGCTATTACAAACCAGACGCACGGGTAACCAAGGTGCAGGCAGAATATTGCCAACAGCCCTTGCGGTCAATGGCGAAACAACTGCTACCCTTAGATTCTGAGCCTTACCTCGAACAAGCCCTCACTAGTCAGGAGCCAGTGCTGGTCGAACACATTGTTTCCGGTGAATGGGAACAGTTGTCTGTGTTGGTGGTTTCAACCTCCTATAAAGATGAACCTAATGGTTTGATTTGCCTACAGCAGTGTGATCATCGCCGTCAATGGAGTGCCGCAGAAGTAAAGTTAGTGGCAGAATTGGCTGAACAAGTCGGCACAGCGATCGCTCATGGCACCCTTTACAAGGAGTTAGAAATAGCTAGCGAAAGGGCTGAAGAAGCGTCTCGCCACAAAAGTGATTTTCTGGCTAATACGTCCCATGAGTTACGCACTCCTCTCAATGGCATGATTGGGTTTCTCAAGTTGGTTCTTGATGGCATGGCAGACGATCCACAGGAGCAACGGGATTTTATCCAAGAAGCCTACAATTCTGCATTGCATCTGCTCAATATTATTAATGATATCCTGGATATTGCCAAAATTGAAGCGGGTAAAATGGAGCTAGAACTCGCTCCAGTAGAATTAGAGTCTCTGTTTAGAAAAGTTGAGGACTTTACGATCAATCAAGCTGAGCTCAAAAACCTCAGCCTCAGAATTGAAATGCCTGATGTCTATGATGGCATTGATATGTATGGTAACTATCAAAGGCTGCTACAGGTAATGTTAAACCTAGTGGGCAATGCCATTAAGTTTACTGATGAAGGTGGGGTGACTGTTAGTGCTGAGGTGATCCGAAAGAAGATAACTTTCAAAGGTACGGAATTCCCAGGATTGGTTAAAGTTCGAGTTGCTGATACTGGCATTGGTGTTTCCCTCGACCAGCAAGACCGGCTGTTTCAAACATTTACCCAAGTGGATGGTTCCCGCACTCGCCAATATGGCGGCACAGGTTTAGGTCTAGTCATATCCCAAAAGCTGATTGAAACCATGGGGGGTGTGGTCAATTTTTTCAGTATGGGGGAAAATTTAGGGTCAACAGTTACCTTCACAGTACCTCTTTATCAAGTTCCTGTGATGGTTTCCAATCAACCAACTGATATGGATTAACCATCCACTTAAAAGGTTACCCTTACCATCACCGCCCCCAGTAACTTTAGCATGATCAAGGGCTGATAGCTGGCAAGCGATTGATTGGCTTAGGGGGTTAGCTGAAAGCTGGCAAGCTTAAGCGATATCCTCTCCGGAGAATTAGATCAAATCTGGTTGTTGAATAACCATAGTTCCTAGTGACCAGAACAGGATGAGCAGCTGTCAGAACTATGGAATTTAAATAAAGTCAGCTGATCGTGTTAATGCTTAACAGTTCATTATTTTATAAAACCTAACGGTATAATTGGCCAGCTTTTTGTGGAAAATTTAAACTAAACTTACCTAGACTTCTTCCAAAGCATGATCAATTTGGGAGTAATGGTGAAAATTTAGTTTTAGCTTAAAGTTAGCTGAAACTACCTCACCCAATTTAAAGATTCTATATAAAGCAGTAATGCTATAATAACCACCGTCAGAGATTAGTGAGTAGTCTTTGGATAGTAACACTTCCCTAGTATAGTTTGTCTAGTGTGGGAACTATTAGCTAAAAATATCGGTTGACTTAACAAGACTATGATCGAAAACGCAACAGCTCGTGAAGTGTTCCAGGCGGCTTACGAAAACCGCTACACCTGGGACGACGATTTTCCTGGTTACAAAGCTGACCTCGAAATTAAGCAAGGTGATGAAGTATACACTGGTCAAGTTCGCATTAATGGTGATCACAGTGTTGAAGTTAGTGGGTTTGATGATGAAAAGGTCAAAGAAAGTGTCTATAACCAGATGCGGGATATTGTGACCCACCGCAAGCGGTCATCTTTTGAAAAAGCCCATGGTAAAAACCAATTTAGCTTTGGTAAAAACGATTATACTGGTGCAGTAGAAATTTTTGTCAAGGGTGATGCTATGGGCTCTAACTATAAAGTCCGAGGGCAGGAAATTTGTCATGTCAGTCGGGTTATGGGTCCGATGGCTTTTACAATTAATACCAACGATAGCCTAGATACAGGAGAAGGGTATATTTCTTCAGGCTACAATGCCATTTTTCGCAATGCCAAAACTGGTGATTTGATGGCTAAACGAGAGTTTGAAGACAGCTTTGATAAAGTTGGTGATTATTATATTATGACTCGTCAAGTAGTTTATGCCATTGAGGAAAAAGGGCGGACAGCTACTGAATTCAACTTTTCTAATATCAAGTTACTCGAACCAGCGATGGTTTAAGCTTTGGTTTTAAGCATTCAGCTATCAGCCTATGCGCTACGCGCACGCTACGCGAACAGCTATCAGCCTATGCGCTACGCGCACGCTACGCGAACAGCCATCAGCCATCAGCCTATGCGCACGCTACGCGAACAGCCATCAGCCATCAGCCTATGCGCTACGCGCACGCTACGCGAACAGCCTTGGCCAAGGGCAAATCCCCAGACTTTCAATTCTGATTAATCTCGAACTATTAAATTCTACCGTTTGCGTAGCGTGGCCATAGACCTGCATAGGTTTATTTTAAGCTGAACGCGCACGCGTGAGCTTTTAGCTCACGGCTGACAACTGACGGCTGACAGCTGACGGCTGAATGCTTAGCTGTTATTTAAGGGGGGGGAGTTCAAACATAACGATCGCAAAACTCTAAGGCCACAGATACATTGCTGGTTTGCTGGGGATAATCAACAACTGGGCGAGTAATGATAACTAGGGAGATGCCTAACTCAGCAGCTAGGGCTCGTTTGATATCTTCTCCCCCAGCCACCCCAGACGCCTTGGTGACAACCACAGAGATGTCCCAGTGATGCCAGAGTGCCTTTTCCAAATCAGCTGGTACCGGAGGACGCAGGGCAATAATTCGATCTGGGCTAAATCCAGATGCGATCGCTACATCAATTGCAGTAACACTCGGGAGAACCCTGGCGCATAGGGTTGATTGGTCTTGCCAGTCACGGAATAAGGGTAAATGTTTGTAACCGATGGTCAGTAATACCCGCTGCTGATGGAGATAGTTACCAGCAATCAGGTCTTGAAAACTATTGAGATAAATTATTGGTGAATTGTCTAGTTCAGAACTTACCTGAGAACTTAGCTGTTGCCGTTCAAAACGCAGGTAAGGTATATGCCGAGCACAAGCCGCTGAAATCGCTATTTGGGAAATTTCCACTGCATAGGGGTGAGAGGCATCTAGGATCGCTACAATACCATGCTTCTCCAAAAACTGCTCTAGCCCATTTGTATCTAAACGCCCGACTTGAACCCTTAAATTTGGGGTTTGGGGATAGAGGGATTTAGCCACCGTTGTGGTAACGGTTACTGTACAGGGCATACCCCTGGATGCGATCGCATTTGCCAGAGTCACACTTTCGGTGGTTCCACCAATCAGCCAAATACCGCCACTGCTATTTACCACTCCTATCTGCCCTTAAGGGCTTTAGTAAAGTTTTTGCGATAGGACTTATTAGCAACGATTAAAGCTGGCCACAACAGTGACAATGCTATCCGATTGGTTAAACTCCGGCTGAAGTCAGTCCGCTCAAACCCCCTCCAGAATTTCCACACGCCATACCCATAGACTACCAGTAACCCGAAGACAATTAAGTTAGCCATTCATCAAAAATCTTGCCATATTTGGAAACCCCGTCTCAATTAAGATAGGCCTCTCGCCTGACAGGGAGGAGAAGCGAGCCCTTGGGCCGGTTTTAACTACCGTCCATGAATCTGGGTAGAAGACATTTGGCTATTGTGACATGGTTTATCACTTCCGGTGCTTTTTATAAGATAATTTTTATATTAATGATAATTTTACCTTATCAAGCCAGTGTTAGACCATGACCTCAATACCATAAGTGTGTAGGTTAATCAACCGAATTGATTCGGATTACAGCTCAAAGTAGCATTGATCCAGATCCAGTTTCTCTAGTCTTCATTTGTGGTGTCACCCTTAGGAGTTACAGACTAGCCAAACTCAGTAGTCATGATTACCTGAGTGAAGAAGGAGCGGGTCAACACGCGATCTTTCTTCTCAGGGAGGAGGAAACTTGGCGACACCAGTGTCGTTAGTTATGGTTCCGCCAGTCTTTGTCGAAAGCACTATTTTATGAATCACTATCGACTAGGCCATACCAAAATCACGGTTTTCAGATCAAGTCACTGTTTGTGGAGGAAAGTACTTCACTAAAAAAAGCCCATAAAAAGACAAATGAACGTAGACAACATGATCAAACCCCTTAACGGGTTAAAAGAGGAGGAATTATGCGAGCAGTGCTGATGGCTGGTGGTTCAGGAACACGGCTCAGACCGTTGACCTGTGATCTGCCCAAGCCCATGGTGCCAATCCTGAATCGACCCATTGCTGAACATATTGTTAATCTACTCAAACGGCACAATATCACTGAGGTCATTGCCACTCTGTACTATCTCCCAGATGTCATGCGGGACTACTTCCAAGACGGCAGTGACTTTGGGGTAAAGATGACCTATGCGGTAGAAGAAGAACAGCCTCTGGGGACTGCAGGTTGTGTTAAAAATATTTCCGAATTACTCAATGAAACCTTTTTAGTCATTAGTGGCGATAGCATCACCGACTTTGATTTGACTGCTGCGATCGAATTTCATAAAGCTAAGAAATCAAAGGCGACATTAATCCTAACTCGCGTTCCCAATCCCGTTGAGTTCGGGGTGGTGATCACCGATAAGGAAATGCGCATCCGCCGATTTTTGGAAAAACCTTCGACCTCAGAAATTTTTTCCGATACTGTTAACACTGGCACTTACATTCTTGAACCATCGGTTCTAGAGTACCTGCCATCAAATGAGGAATGTGACTTTTCCAAAGACCTGTTTCCGAAACTCCTCGAGAAAGATGAGCCAATGTATGGCTATGTGGCTGAGGGATATTGGTGTGATGTCGGTCACCTGGAGGCTTACCGAGAAGCCCAGTATGACGGCTTAATGAATAAAGTCACACTAGACTTTGCTTACCCAGAACAATCCTCAGGAATGTGGGTGGGACAAAATACCTATATCGACCCTACTGCCAAGATTGAAACCCCAGTACTAATTGGTAGCAACTGCCGGATTGGTCCAAACGCCCACATCGAAGCAGGAACAGTAATTGGCGATAATGTTACCATCTCTGCCTACGCTAACCTGAAACGACCGATTATTTGGAATGGAGCGTTGATTGGTGAAGAGGTTAATCTGAGTGCCTGCACCATTTCAAGGGGAACCCGGGTAGACCGTCGTGCTCAAGTTTTCGAAGGTGCCGTTGTCGGTTCCCTGTCTAAAGTGGGAGAAGAAGCTCAAATTAGTCCCACTGTAAGGGTTTGGCCAAGTAAAACTATAGAATCAGGTGCAACATTGAATATCAATTTAATTTGGGGCAACACTGCCCAACGGAATCTTTTTGGTCAGCGGGGTGTCCAAGGCTTAGCCAACATCGATATTACTCCTGAATTTGCCGTTAAGTTGGGAGCTGCTTATGGGTCTACCTTAAAACTAGGCTCCCAAGTATCACTTTCCCGTGACCAGCGTAGTATCTGTCGCATGGTGACCCGGTCTTTGATTGGGGGATTGATGTCTGTGGGTGTCGATGTCCAGAACCTAGATGCAACCGCAATTCCGGTGGCTCGAACCGTGGTACCAACCCTAGGGGTTGAGGGAGGTATCCATGTGCGAGTGCATCCTGACCGACCAGATCATATCCTGATCGAAGTTATTGATGCCAAGGGAATTAATATCAGCAAGGGTAAAGAGAAAAAAATTGAGGGGGCTTACTTTAAAGAAGACCTAAGACGAGTCCAGATCAATGATATCGGCAATGTTAACTACCCGATCCAGTTAATCGATATCTACGGTACTGCCTTTGAGAAGCATCTCAATGTAGAGGCAATTCGCAACAGTGGTTCTAAGGTAGTTATTGACTATGCTTATGCCGTCTCTGGTGCAGTGTTACCCCGACTGTTAGCGAAATTTGGTGCTGATGCAGTAGTCCTCAATGCCAGTTTGAAACAAACAGCTATCTCCACAGAAGAACGAGAGAGTTTGCTCAATCAGCTGGGTCAGGTGGTCGAGGCCCTAAAAGCCAATTTTGGCGTGCAGGTCTCTGCTAATGGGGAACAGCTGATTTTGGTGGATGAATCGGGAATGTCGATTCGAGGTGAGGTATTGACTGCACTGATGGTCAATATTATGTTAACCTCTAATCCCAGGGGCACTGTGGTGGTTCCAGTTCAGACATCAAGTGCGGTGGAACAAATTGCCCGACAGCATGATGGCAAGGTGATCCGCACCAAAGCTAACCCCACAGCATTGATGGAAGCATCTCAAAGCAACCCCAATGTGGTATTGGGAGGCAGTTGGGACATGGGCTTTATTTTCCCCCAACTACATCCAGGCTTTGATGCCATGTTTGGAATCGCCAAGTTGATCGAGATGCTGACAGTCCAAGAGCGATCGCTTGCTGATATTCGCGCTGAGCTCCCGCGCGTATGGTACAAAACCGTTACCCTGCGCTGTCCTTGGACAGTTAAGGGTAGCCTGATGCGTCATCTGGTCGAAACCCATCCCAGTGAGCAGCTCGAACTTGTTGATGGAGTTAAAATTATCAACGCGCAAAATGATAACTGGGTGTTGATTTTACCCGATGCTGGCGAACCCTTGGTTCATATTTTTGCCAACAGCGATGACCGGGATTGGGCCGAGGAAAACCTCAAGCATTATCGCAACCATGTTCAGGAATTCGTTGAAAAAGAACAAGGTGTAGAAGCGCAACCTTCAGCCGTGTCATAAATCGGATTGATCGGCTGTTCACAGGTAAGCTATCAGCTATCAGCGTGTCGCGTATCAGCTATCAGCTATCAGCTAATGCGCTACGGGAACAGTTTATGCCCACAGCGCACGCTACACCGAACAGCTTTTGAATAAAATAAGCTGACGGCTGATAGCTGACGGCTGAATGCTTACGTTAACAGGCATAGCGGTGGAAAACTGAGAGTGTTTGTAGACCTCAAAGGAAAGCCGCTACGCCATTGTTGGTAGTTAGTTAATTGTTGGTAGGTAGTGATTAGTGTTAGTGATTAGTGGTTAGTTAGAGTGCTCTGAAAGACAACTAATTACTAAGCACTAACCACTACTATAAACTTTAATACTATAGCGCTAGTTTTGATGACTATAACGGTTGTCTTATTAATAAGCCACACAGGATTTTTACCTGTTCCCAACTCCCGACTCCCGACTCCCGACTCCCTAAAACCCCCCGTTAAATGATAACCATCTCCCTCCCCAGGAAGGTTAAGTTCACTCAAAGAAAAACCAAAAGTATTGGTACACTTGTTCTATAATAAGGAGTCAACACTGAAAGGACAAGGGAGATACGAGATGAACAGCTGCATTTTAATGGCACAAATTATTCAGGATCCAGAACTCCGTTACACCTCAGAGAATCAGATACCCCTGACTCAGATGCTAGTACAATTCGCCGGTCTCAAGGCTGAGGAATCCCCATCAACCTTAAAAGTGGTAGGTTGGGGGGAATATTTGGCTAATGAAATTAAAACAAACTATTCCACAGGCGATCGCGTGGTGATTGAAGGTAGCTTAAGGATGAATGTGATTGAGCGACCAGAAGGGTTCAAGGAAAAACGGGCAGAATTGAATGTTTCCCGGATTCACAAATTGGGAACAGATGATCACTTCGAGCCACACGTCATGGCCTCGGACAGAACTTTCCAGCATACCCCAGAACCATCCCGTCCCCAAACCCATGATAAGGTTGTATCGATGGAGCAACATCGGATGTCGTCATCTGTGTCTTTTCCTAGCAATACCGAACAAGATTTTGCTTATACCAGCACTGAACAAAATACTGAGCAAAGTTTTGAGTCTTCTTTTGGGTCTTCATCTCCTCAAAACCCAACCTCTGGTAACCCTAGTCATCAACAAGATTTAGATGATATTCCCTTTTAGTTATTCGGAGCAAAGATTATAGCGTTTATCATAGTTATGAGGTACACAAAATGTTTTACCTCTTCCCTCTTCCCTGCTCCCTGCTCCCTGCTCCCTGCTCCCTAAAACCCAGGACTCTGTACCTCACCCAAATAATAATTGCTATAAATTGTGTTTCAACTCCTTTACGTACTGATCTATGCCCTCCAGCCTTATCTAAACCTGATTTGCTTTTGTTTGGCTTGGGGGATAACGATGATTCTAGCTTGGACGGTTTTGTCAGCAGTCCGAGAAAGTTTTGCTGTTGCCAAACGACTGCATCAAATTCCCTGTTCTAACTGTCAGTTTTTTACTGGTGATTACCGTCTTAAATGTACCGTGCATCCCTCTGTTGCTAATTCTGAGGCAGCCATCAATTGTAGGGACTTTTGTGCAAAAAATAATTACATGACTAGAGTTTAGCAGACTCGAGAGTAATGCCATGGGCTTCATCCTTGCTAGTGGGGAGGGAGCCTATATAGCAATCCTAAATTATGTAATGTATTTGTAAAATCACTGGAATTGTTAAAAACTGGTGCTTTCTCCCTTCCCTTCTGCCATATGCCGTTTGCTTCCTGCCTTAAAGCAGACCATTTCTTTCGCAAATCAGATAGGATTGCTATATATAGCAATCCTAATGAAAGCATGCGTGATGGATAAGACAATTACTTACCTCACAACTGCTGACCTTGATCACACCAGGGCCATCGTTTTAGCGCAAGCAAGCGGTCTAACTTATGATGCTTTTGATAAGCAAAACCCTGCTGAGTGTCTTGAGGTGTCTCCACCGGATGGTTATGATTTTGTAGACTACTGGACTGGTGTTGATGCGATTTTTAATAAATACAAAACTGTTGAGTGTTATGGTCTAGTGTTTCGATCTCAGCAGTCTCCTTACACTTATATATTTGCTTTTAGAGGTACTTCTTCGACAGAGGATCTAATAGATAATTTTGGTGTTAATCATACAACATTTTTACCTTATCAGGAAGATGTTGTAGTGCCATCTGAGCTTAGGGTTGAATCAGGTTTCTACCATATCTATTCCAATAGTGATGGGAACACACCCTCGATGCAGAATCAGGTGTTTGCCCTAGTTGATAAATACCAAGCATCTGAAAAACCGATCGATACTCTGTATATTACTGGCCATAGTTTAGGAGCTACACTGAGCACGTTCTTCACACTTGATATGGCGTTGTCTAGACCAGATATCAAGTCTGTAAGCTACAACTATGCTTCCCCTCGTGTAGGCAACCAAGCATTTGTAGAATTTTATCAACAACAGGCACCTCAACAAAACCCGGAGACACGAACTATTCGTATCCAAAATGTTTATGATAAAGTTCCTTGTGTCCCATATAAACCTGAAAGATACCAGCATTTGCCCTATGCTTATCTAGTTTCATTTTCTCGAGACAACTTAATGGGTAAATTTGAGATTATCGACAATCATCATCGCAAAAATTATACAACTGTTGTGAATTGTGCGTTGGAAAGTGAAAGTGGCTTTTGTGAGGGAAGCTTTGACTACGATCAGGGCAAAAAGATGAAGTCGGTGAAACCAGATCCTAGTACAGTTTGTACATATTGGTAGCTTTTGGTCTGGGCTTGTATCCGAGGGGGATGATGTGTAATCAAAGGGAACAGGGAACAGGGAACAGGGAACAGGGAACAGAAAAGAGGCAAGAGGAACCCACCCCTAACCCCCTGATATAGCGTTTATAGGACTCATGAGGTACAGTCTTCTTTGACGTTGATTCCCTGTTTTAATGCAGCGCATCGCTATTCCCTCTTATCTCTTCCCTGTTCCCTGTTCCCGTCTTGATGCAGTCGCTCATGGGGGAAACCCCCAAGACCGCGCTGCATCGCTGTTCCCTGTTCCCTAAAATCTAGAAATTGTGTACCTCACAAGTCGTAGAATTGCTATAAATTGCTTATCTGGCTAAATAAGCAATCCGATTCAAGAAACGACTCTTCCGTGTCTTGGTTAACTTCACGTCTGCTTCTGCTTCACCAAGCAGGAATCCAATTTGCTGCCCTTGTAGGATATTTAATGAGGGGAAACGATCTTTTTCAAACAAAAGAATGTTTAAGGATCCACCATACTGAAAGTACCCTATTTTTTCGCCTTTTGTAATCGGAACGGGGCTTGCAGAAGTGACATTCTTGAATCGATCCTCAAATATCACTGAAGCGATGGTGTTCAATCCTACCGGTATCATCGCCACATGACCATAGTTGGCGGTTTCGATCACTAAATAGCCGCGACGAAAATGTTCAAATACACTGTAGGAATATCCATAACCAACGTTGTCATCGTTTAACAAGCCCGGAAAATTATCGATACCAAAATATTCGCCTGCGACATCTTCGTTAGACTCTACAACCGTGCCAGATACAGGTGCATGGTAGTGATGATAAGTATCGGGCATGAGGATACAAGAAACAGCTGTACCTCCATCAAAGTTTTGGGCAAAACTTGAGTTATTCAAAAGCTCCACAACATTTAAATATACTGTTTTTACAGATATTTTTGTTTCTAGGGTTAAGTCGTTAACAATCATATTGATAACGCTATCTGCTGGAGCCACGACCACAGAGTCGTCATCGGGTGAAGTAATCGGTCTTGGATTAGCTTCTGGGTTTAGATTCCGGGCAAAAAATTGATTAAAATTCTCAAATCCTAGATAAGGGTCTTCCTGATTTGGGCAATAAAACTCAGAACAGACTGCCGTTGCACCACCAAGCTCATTAACCCATGTCTTAATAAGTTCTTGGGAGTCAGTAGAATCAAAGTATTTGCCGCGCACTTCTACAAAATATGCGGTCATCTGATAACCAGCACCTTTGGTCACAAAGGCCAAGCCGTATTCATTTTTATAATATAGCCAGCTAAACTTTTGGATATAATCTAATCCAGTGGGAACTAATGGTTCCCAAACGTACCAATCTGTAAAGAATTGGCACAAGTCATCTATTGTTTTGTTTCGCCAATCATAGGTGTAATTTCCGTCTGGATCATCTTCTAAAATTTCCTCGGGAATTGGTTTGACATTTTCCACCGCTGCATCGAAATAGGTTTGAAAACCTTTCGTGTCTTCAGTGTACCACTGATTTATAGTCGCGAGAAACTGTTGAAATTCTGGATTTTCAGGATTTGGTGTTCTGGGCTGTGTAGTCATACTCTGCTCCTTTAGTTAATTTTTTAGCACTTAGCTGTGCTAAGTATCTACATATATCAGACGTTTGCGGCTGACAACCTTCAGATACTAACTTGCTTTTTCCTCAATAACAATGCACCTTAATCAACCTTAATCTTAATCAACTTTAATTAATATGCTTGAATATGCTTAAATATGCTAACGCCTAGCTGCACAAGTAAAAGGATTTGTCAATCCTCCTAAATCAAGGTAATTTTGTGTAAACTTAAAACTACAAACCATTGATTTTGTCAATCCCCTAATATCAATAGTTTTGGACGGGCGCAATCGCATAAGCGCGATCGCTAATTTTATAAAAGCGATTATTTGAAATATACACTACGGTATTGCTTGTTTTTTATTAACCCCACGGGGTGACAACAAAGCGATAACCTAGATAGGTGTTAGGTTAATGGTTTTAGGTGTTGGGTAAAATGAGCGCATCGGAGTCATTTGTATTTCCCAGCAATTGAAGCAATTTTCACAAGACTTCGTCAAGTCGCTTGACCTATGGTCACGCTGCTTAACGCGCTCCAATTCAAAATTCAAAATTATTAATTCAAAATGACAATCAGTGGGGGCTTGTACCCGCCGTCGCTTGACCTATGGTCACGCTGCTTAACGCGCTCCAATTCAAAGTTCAAAATTATTAATTCAAAATGATTCGGACAATTCTATATTTTTAATTTTTAATTTTTAATTTTTAATTACCCAGGGGGCTTCCAGAATTAAAAAATTGCAAAATTTATGATTTTCTTTATTTTGAAGTTTGAATTTTGAATTTTGAATTACCACTAGGGGTCAAGCAGTACTTTCTTGCCTCCTGCCTCCCGCCTTCTAATCTGAAAATAGGAGACAGGAGTCAGGCAAGATTGATTTTCATGCATGATGGTGAAAAAAATTGTTTATCGGGACTGCCTTGGAGCCTTCTTGCACTAGTAAGCTGCCCAACGGGGGTCAGATTGGTAGCGTACAATCACAGGATGAGCAAGGCGGTTGACCTCGACATTACCCAACTTAATATCTCCTGGCAGCTCAAACAAGGAGTGTAAAATGGCTGGGGTGAGAAAGCGAGTTGATACCGATAAATTGAGGGTGTCCGGCTGAATCGATCGCCTTGATGCTAGCACAAAACCCCAAGGCCCAAAGCTGGGGACATCTATAACATAGGGATGAACTAATAGTCCGACATTTTCCAAGGTTGCGGCAATACAACTCAGAACATTGGGAGCAAAAAAGGGACTAGATGCCTGAGTCACAAACATGCCTTTGTCTGCTAATCGCGGTAAGAGACGGCGGTAGAATCCTTCTGCATAAAGCTTGGCAATAATCTCTTGATCGGGGTCGGGAAAGTCGGCAATAATCACATCAAAGGTTTCGTTGAGTGCGGGTGCCCTAATGAAAGCATCAGCATACAACACTTCGACACGGGGGTCGGAAAATGAGTTATCGTTAACTTGGACTAATTGAGGGTGATGACTAGCTAACTTGACAACCTCGGTGTCTAAATCGATGAGTAGGACTCGTTCGACTTCTGGCCATTTGAGCACTTCCCGCAAGGCCATACCATCACCTCCACCCAACACCAGAACCCGACGCCTACCAACACTAGCACTCATGGCGGGATGAACTAAAGCTTCATGGTAGCGGTATTCGTCGAGGGTGGAAAATTGCAAATCGCCATTGAGGAAGAGACGAACATCCTGTCCTTGTCGTGTTAGGACAATGCGTTGGTAGGGAGACTGGATGCGGGTGATCACTGGCCCACTATACAGAGTATTTTCCAGCTTGTCGCTAATCGGAATGGCTAAGGGAGCCAAGGTACACAGGAGAATACCTAGGGTTAAACCCAAATATCCCCAGGGCCGCAGTCTGGGAAAGCGTCTCCCAATAGCAAACACCATCAAGGCGGGTAATGACCCTAAGACAAAAGCCGTAGGAAATAAACCGATAATGGGTAATAAGAGGATGGGAAAAGCGAGGGAACCCAGTAGTGCTCCCAAATAGTCTAACGCTAAAACACCTGCTAATGCTTCCCGCACCCCTTTGTCCAATTCCAGAATTCGGGTCAGTAGCGGCACTTCCAGTCCTGCTAGTACTCCCAGAACAATAGTGACGAAGAATAAACCCAGCCAGATGGAACCATTGCTAACAAATACAGCAAATAGTCCTAAAGGCAATACGGCAGTTAGGGGAGCAATGAGTAGTTCAACTTTGACAAAGACTAAGAGTAGTTGGTGTTGTAGAGATGGGGAATTGGTCTGATTGACAGCAATAAACTGACTCAGGTAAGACCCTAGACCCATTGCTGCGAGAAATACTCCAACGGAAATACCATAGGATAGAGCTTGATTCCCTACCAAGTAACTTGCTAGAGTTCCCAGCAACAGTTCTACCGCTAGTCCACAAATTGAGGAAACCGCAGCAGCAATCATCAGCAACCAACGCTGGTCCGGTTTGAGGGATGGGATGCTAGAGTTAGCTATCGGTTTCCCATCTGATATCGCATCTTCCATAGTCTATTTCCCAGTAGCCGGACCGCCTCCGCGAAAGCTACCATAGTCTGAGCGATTGGGCGACGATTCCCAAATACCTAGATAATAGTAACCGGATAAATAGGTCCGATGTCGGGGCCAGTAGTTCTCTTGTTTTTCTTCCCGCAGGACAAGGGCTGAACGCTGAGTGTAACCTGCGACTATGGTAAATAGTGCGATCGCAACTGTCGTCGCTGTCAAAATTTTGGTCAACATGGGATCAATTCCTGGATGGAAAATACAAGTAGTGGGAGCATCTTGCTCGAAGCCCGTGACACTGCTAAAACTGTTTAATAGATTTTTTTCTCGATATCCCACACTCTCCTACCTGTTTTTAAGGCATTAATGGCGTATCAACGGTTGGGCTAATTTTTACGACCTCAACGCTTTGTAAGGTACGGTTGCCATCAATAACTCTCAAGGTTGTGCGATCGACAGATGCATCTGGCCATACTTCCACGGAGAAACCATAGGAACTGCGAGATTCCAACAGGAAGAATGTTTGTACTTTACCTGTTGCTCTCTTGATCTTGCCGTTGTTTTTGAGATAGTTCATAGGCAAGGGAAACGAACGGTTATAGATTTCCTCACCATAGGAGTCCTTGACAAAAAGGCGAACTTCTAGTTTCGATGGGGAAGTTTCATCTGCCTTAACATCAACTCTAACCCGCACAAGGCGATTTGCACCACCGACTATAGCGCGATCGCTGGGGTCGCTATCGTTAATCGTTTTGAAGATGGCTTTTTTCCCGGTTAATGGCGCTGCATATAAAGTCATCAAGGTAAGACATAATGTCCCCACTAAACCTGGCCAAAGATAGCGCGTATCTATCACTCCATTTTGGACAGTTACCTGAAACGGCACTGGTTGATCAAGTACTTGTCCTGATGTATCCCCATACTCCAAAACTGCAATGGCAATGGTCACCATCTCATCCTGCTTGGCGCGAACATCAAGTCCTCCTAACAGGTCATCGTCTTGCCAAGTACCAGACTCCCCATCATCATACCAAGTACCTGATTCATTCCAGGCTTGCTTGATGGCGGAGGCGAATGGTTGACCTTGGCCATCGAGTAACTGGATTTCATAAGTAACCCATCGGTTAAGGGGAATTTTTGCTTTAGCTTCAATGCGAAGAGCACCAATCAGCTGGCGCTTGAGGGACAGTGTTTGAAGTTGCAGCGGTTCCTCTTGCCTGGCACTGACGGTAGTAGATAGCAGTGTTTTCTGGAACCGATAACCATGGGATAAGGCAAAAAATACCAGTACTGTAGACCCGATAGCAATATAAGGCCAGGGGTCGATAAAACGACTAGTACGTTGAGTTTCAATAGTCACTGGTTTTTGTTGTGTCTCTATAAACCATTATCTACACCGACCCAGAGGTGATGTCCACAAACTCCAGTTTTTAGCACCAGTGGTAATTGTCTGAGCAAAGTAGAAAATAGTTTTTGTACCAACACGACGGCGTTGCTGAATTAAGGAATGAATGCGCGATCATCTGGTTTTATTAAAGCCCCCTAAATCCCCCAATTCTGGGGGACTTTGATAGTTTTGTTCCCCCCAGAATTGGGGGGCTAGGGGGGCGAAACCATACCCATAATCAGCAACGCCAACACGACAGGCATATTCCAATTATCAATTCTCAAAAATTCAACAAATCAGAAGGTTTTTTTCTTTTCCTCTTCTGTGTTGGAGACATCCGTGATTCTGGAAAAGTTGGCTCTTCCGTACTTGTTATGCTAAATAAACACTTTAGCTAAGGGAGCAGGGAGCAGGGAGCGGCGCTGCATCGCTTGTAAAATCACTGGACTTATTAAAAACTAGCTCCAACTCTGGTATCATCTGCCTTCTGCCTTCTGCCTTCTGCCTTAAAACAGCCCATTTATTTCACGAATCAGATAGGATTGCTATAGTCCCCAATCAGCTGATAAATTACTAACTATAATTACAATTACTCCCCCAATCAAGATTTTAATTGGTTGTTGTTTAACAGAGGGAAGAGCCGCAAAGCTAACGCTACCAGAACGCTAATTTTTTATTCACCCTAAAACTTCCCAAAAAAAACTTTTTAAAACCCTTGACAACTATAACTATAATCATTACAATAATCAATATAAACCGAAATGAGATTTTTTATGATGTCACAAAAATTCAGCCAAAACTTCAAGAAACAACCTGCTCAACACACTCTGAAAGGTTCTCGTCAATCAGTACTTTATAGTATGCAAATGCTGTATGCCCTAGGCTATGCAGAGATTGCGGAATGGACGCCTTTGGAAGCGACTGATGTTCCAGGAGAAGTGAGGACTACAATCACCAAGTATTGGTTGTTGCCATAACACCTTAATTTTCTGGGGGGGTTTCCCCCCTGGCCAAGGTTGTGGTCTGGTTTTTTAGCGCGGTCTTTGGCCAATCAGATAGGATTTGATCAGGTTAGGTTTGCTAATTTTGTGACATAAGAAATTGAAATAGTCGTGGATAGTATTTCTGCGGCTATTTTTTTTTACTTTACTCCCTACTCCTTAATCCCTAGTCTAAACAACGCTATAATTATAAAAAATAACCTTTAATTCAAAAGCTATGGAAACTCAAGACTTAAGAGGTTGTCTGAGAAGTATCATTTGCTACATCCAAGCCCCCTAAATCCCCCAATTTTGGGGGACTTTTAACAGCAAATTGATTCTTGTTCCCCCCAGAATTGGGGGGCTAGGGGGGCAAAATTCAGTATCAAAAAACTTTTCAGATATCCTCTAAAAACACTGATAAAAGAAAGCATCCGAGAAGTTTTGAGAGAAGAAAGACTCTTACTCTGTCATATGTTAATGCCTTACGTTAGTGATCAAGAGCAACAAGAGCTTGACACCACTTTTGGCTTACCTCAAGACTATGAGACTGAAGACGTGACTGATCTGACAGATTGGATTAAAAATGACTATTAAATTCCGCAAGAGTGCGATTAAATTCTTAGAGTCTGCTGATAATTAAACTATTCCAATCACAGAAATTATTCAAACTCAATAAGCTTGGAAAAAATAATTCAGCCGTGAGCTAAAAGCTCACGCTACGCGAACAGCCGTCAGCTTATTTGATTTAAAAGCACCGATTACGCTACCCAGACGCTGCGCGAACAGTAGCCTCGCTTATGGCCAATAGCTAATAGCTGATAGTTGATAGCTTACGTAAAAATTATCGCTCTGGTAACGATCAAGGAATTTCATCTAAATATTTAAAGGTGAAGTTATTAGGATAAAACGTTGATTGAATATAGTTTTATAAGAGGTTGTATGAGAAGTTTCATTTGCTACATCCAAGCCCCCTAAATCCCCCAATCTTGGGGGACTTTTAGAAGCAAATAGACTCTTGTTCCCCCCAAAGTTGGGGGGCTAGGGGGGCAAAATTCAGTATAAAAAAACTTTTCAGATATCCTCTAAGACAATTCGTGATCGTGGAAATGTTTATACTCACATCTGGCACCATTGGGATTAATCGTCGGTGAGGAGTACCTACCAATGCGCTTTGCAAGCTGATCTTATCTGTCTCAATCACTGCCCATCCTACTTGCTAACTAAACTATACTTCGGTTACTATCAATCCCAATAGCTATAATTTCAGTGGAAGAATAATAGTGAGTGGCACACTACTGTATCACTCCCACTTCCTCTCGTGAGGTTCATTGGGTATCTCAAACGGTGTTCAGAAAATGAATCAAAACCTATCTGTTAAGGGAGCAGCTATTTTAGCCACCGTTGTCGGTGTGATGGCAATGGGAGTGGCTTTCCCTAGGTCTAGCTGGGGGCAAAGTATCATTGCTCAACAACCCACTTTACCAGGGAGTGAAGGGAAGCAATCGACCATCAATGGTGTTTTGGATCTGGAAAGTTATACTGCTGACAACGGGAGGTATTTTCAGATTCACACTTTTTCTGGTAAAGCCGGGGAAGCGATTACCATTGAGCTAACCAGCAGTGAGTTTGATGCTTACTTAATTTTGGTAGACCCCGAACAGGAAAAGATAGCAGAAGATAATGATGGGGGAGAAGGGAACAATGCTAGAGTGAGTTTGAGTTTACCCAGCACAGGTACCTACACAGTAATTGTCACAACTGACAAACCAGAAGAGAGAGGACGCTACAGACTCAGTGGGCGAGAAGCTTCAGCGGAAGAGTTATCCCTAACAGAAGCCTCTCAACTCAATCAGCAAGTAGAAGAGCTTTATCAGCAAGGAAAGTACTCAGAAGCGATTCCCCTAGCTGAGAAAGCATTAGAGATTCGGCAAGAAATCTGGGGAGAGGATCATCTCGATGTGGCAACCAGCCTCAATAATCTGGCATTACTCTACCAAAGCCAAGGCAGATATCCTGAAGCCGAACCCCTCTATGAACAAGCCTTAGCACTGACGAAAAAACTCTTTGGTCAAGACCATCCCGATGTGGCAACCAGCCTCAATAATCTGGCTGCACTCTACGAAAGCCAGGGCAGATATCGTGAAGCCGAACCCCTCTTGCGAGAAGCCTTAGCACTGACGAAAAAACTTCTTGGTCAAGACCATCCCCATGTGGCAGAAAGCCTCAATAATCTGGCTGCACTCTACGAAAGCCAGGGCAGATATGGTGAAGCCGAACCCCTCTATCGACAAGCCTTAGCACTGAGGAAAAAACGCCTCGGTGAAGACCATCCCGATGTGGCAATAAGCCTCAATAATCTGGCTGCACTCTACTCAAGGCAGGGCAGATATCCTGAAGCCGAACCCCTCTTACAACAAGCCTTAGCACTGAGGAAAAAACGCCTCGGTGAAGACCATCCCGATGTGGCAATAAGCCTCAATAATCTGGCTGCACTCTACTCAAGGCAGGGCAGATATGGTGAAGCCGAACCCCTCTATCGACAAGCCTTAGCACTGAGGAAAAAACTCCTTGGTCAAGACCATCCCGATGTGGCAACCAGCCTCAATAATCTGGCTGGACTCTACTGGGCACAGGGGAGATATGGTGAAGCCGAACCCCTGTATCAACAAGCCTTAGCACTGAGGAAAAAACTCCTTGGTCAAGACCATCCCGATGTGGCAATAAGCCTCAATAATCTGGCATTACTCGACTGGGCCCAGGGAGACCCTACGTCTGCTCTCAACCTCCTAATTGAAGGGTTAAAGGTAGAAGAAAAAAACCTCGACGACAATCTGCGGACTGGCTCTGAGTCTGAAAAACAAGACTATCTCAACACAATCTCTGATACAACAGATGTAACTATTTCCCTCCATCTCCAACAAGAGCCCAACCATCAAAAGGCAGCCCGTTTAGCACTAACCACAATCTTGCGTCGTAAAGGTCGTATTCTGGATACTACCACCAATAGCTGGCAACGCTTGCGGCAAAACCTTACCCCTGAAGACCAGCAACGCTTCGACGAACTCAACCAAACTAACAGCCAACTGGGAAAACTCTACAATCAAGGTCCCGGTAATCAGTCTCCCGATGACTATAAAACCCAACTCGAAGAACTAACGAAAAAAAAGAAAACTCAAGAGAAGGATCTTTCGGAAAAGAGTGATGTATTCCGAAAGGCCACTCAAGTCGCTACCCTCAAAGCTGTGCAAGCTCAACTGCCCCCTGATGCAGTTCTGATTGAATTCTTCCAATACAAACCCTTCAAGCCCAAAGCTCCTCCAAATCAGCTATGGGGCAAGCCCCGCTATGCCGTCTATACTTTACACTCTGATGGTAGTTTTCAAGGCATTGATTTGGGACCAGCAGAGGAAATAGACCCACTGATTAAGAATTTTACCGCTGCTATCCGCAGTCCTGGAATACATATTTCCCAAGTTAAAGACGCTGCTCGTAAATTAGAGAAAGCGATACTGGCTCCGATCCGAGCACAAATTGGTAATAGCAATCACTTAATCATTTCACCGGATGGGGCTCTCAACTTGATTCCCTTTGAAGCCCTGGTGGATCACAATAACCAATTCCTGATTGAAAACTTGACCTTTACCTACCTTACCTCCGGGCGAGACGTGCTGCGTTTCCCTGTTCAAGCCCCACCTCAGCAGCCGCCAGTGCTGATTGCTGCCCCGATTTTCGGAAAACCTGGTGAAACGGTTGAATTACCTCAAAACCCTACCCGTTCCGGGAATTGGCCCCAGCGTAAGCTTCCGCCTCTACCAGGAACCAGAGATGAAGCTGAAGCCATTGCTGAAATCTTACCCCAAGCTCAACTCCGGCTTGGGCGACAGGCAACTGAAGCGGTGATCAAGCAAGCCCATCGTCCCAGTATTCTGCACATTGCCACTCATGGCTTCTTTGAGGGCAATCAACAGGTTGACTCTCTGGTGGCAGAAAATCCCCGATTGCAGTCTAGGCTGACTTTGTTCAAGTCTGGACTAGTGCTGGCTGGGGTTAAGAATTATCAGAGTGGCAACCTTGCCGATGTAATCCAGGATGGAGTACTGACAGCTTCGGAGGCATCGGGGCTGAATCTCTACGGTAGTGAGTTGGTGGTACTCTCTGCCTGTGAAACGGGACTAGGTGAACTCTCTCAAGGAGAAGGAGTCTATGGTTTGCGGCGAGCCTTGGTGCTAGCTGGTTCCCAAAGCCAGGTGATCAGCCTCTGGCAAGTGAACGATCAGTCTACTAAAGAGCTGATGGTCTCCTACTATAAGAAGTTAAATCAGGGTCTGGGACGTAGCGAGGCCATGAGACAGGCTCAACTAGAGATGGGGCAAAAAAATCCAAAATACCAGCACCCCTATTTTTGGGCAGCTTTCATCAATTCTGGTAACTGGAAACCATTCAGAAGTCAGAAGGCAGAAGGCAAGAGGCAAGAGGCAAAAGGCAAGAGGCAAGAGGGGCAAGAGATCCGGAGTTTTATTGTCCAATAAAACTAGACCTCCTAGGTTTACATCTCAAATACAAACACTATATAGCGATTTGCAGAGTTCCCTGTTCCCTATTCCCTGTTCCCTGTTCCCTAAAAAACCATAAATATGTATTTAAAAAAGTCGCAAACCGCTATAAGTCACACCCAAGAGCATGCCCTATCATACATTGGTGCTAAGTCAATATCGAGCTGCCCTCCAGTCCCTAGCCACAGATTCTCCCTTGACTGATCAACAAGCTCTAGAGATTCTGTGTGCCAGAGATGCACTCAACAATGCCCTCACTCAGGAACCCTTCATACCTGCAGAGCTTCTAGAGTGCATCCATGAGCTAGATGCCCAACTCCAACAACAGGGACAACGGATTGACCAAGCTCTCGAACTTTCTACCTATCGCCACAGCCTACCCGCAAAGCCTAAGGGCTGGTGGTGGTATCTGGATCAACAGCGTCCTCCTCATCCCCTAGATCGTTACGACTGGGTGTTTAAGGGTCTGACCTTTGGAAGTTGGAGTGTGAGTCTGGCTCTGCTAGTCAACATTGCCAGTCGTTTCTTAAGTGGTGGTCTCGATGTGGTTGGCACTTCCGCGATCATTGTACCAACTCTGATCACTCTGCTGAAAGCCAAAAGTGACCTTACCGAAGAAGACCAAAAAGATAACGATTTCTCAGAAGCATTGAAAAAAGGTTTTGAGGAATTGCTGATTAGTTGGAAAGTGCCCAAGTTTCTTCATGCTGAAACTAAGTTTCTCTCCACTATCGCTCTACTGTTGGGATTGCTAGGGTTTTGGTATAGCCTACCCAGGATTTCAGGTATTTACGATCGACGTGGCTTCGACCACTATAAAGCAGGTGAGCTTAGTAGTGCTGAAGCCAACTACCAAAGAGCGATTGCCCTTGATCCTGATAATGCTAACGCCCATTACAAACTGGCCGTAGTCTATGAAGACTGGTTACAGCTCAAGAAATCAAAGCAAGAGTACCAACTGGCGGTAAGTGGCAAAATTCCTAGGGCATACAACAACTTGGCCAGACTCTACATTCTAGAAAAGGACTATCCTAAAGCGGCAAACCTTTTAGTTGAAGGTCTAAAACTTACCACCAAGCAATCAGTTTATCCACAGGATAAATACAATTTATATAAAAATCTAGGGTGGGTAAGATTCAAACAAAACCGGGATTATGAAGCTAAAATTGCCCTGGACAAAGCTATCAACATTGCCAAGGATCCAGATGTGGCCAAATATCTGCCCAATCGTGCCTCTGCCTCTTGTATTTTAGCTCAGGTACTTGAACGCCAGGAAAAACCTGAAGCTCCCAATAAATCTCTCAAGCAATGGGAACATTGTCGCAATTTAATCATCGGAAATCCCAGGATTTCAAAACCAAACAAATTGCTGGATCTAACTAATGATTTAGGAATAGGAAATCCTTGGATTCCAGAAGAAGACACCTGGTTACATCTAGCTAATCAACGTATTCAGAAAGCTCAACAACAGAAACAAAGGCCATGATTTGGAAACGTCTATTCTCCATCTCCCTACTTTCCACGGTTCTAATCGCGATCGCAGCTCCAGCAACTATTCCGGCTGAAGGTCTCTACTACATCGCAGCTGTCACAGGAGATGTTCAAGTGAAACGTCGCCTGTGGTTTGGTTATCGTCGGGCTTACAAAGGAGATCGCCTCAAGCTCACAGACCAGATCTGGGTCAAAAACCCTCAGTCCTCTGCTACAGTTTCCTGCAATAATCTCAGTAATTGGCAAGTTCCTGTAGGAACAGCTTTTAAGGTGTCTGAAGGTTGCTCAAATTCAGGAATATTGTTCCAACCGGGAGATGATCTTCCACCTGGACGTGGCATAGGAAACGAAAACCTTCCCGACCTGATCAGTCCTAGGAATACAGCACTACGTCCTAATCAACCCCTGACCCTGCGCTGGCATGGGGTGAAAGAAGCCACCCACTATGATGTTACTATTAAGTATCTGGCAACACCAGTGTGGGAAAAACGGGTATCTGAACCCATAGTTGATTATCCTGATAGCTCCCAACTCCGACGGGATCGGGATTATTTTATTGTGGTAACTGCTAGTACCGGTGTGTCTTCACCTGAAAATCCCAATCAAGAGCCAGCTCCCACCATTACCCTGCTGACGGATGAGCAGGAACAGGAGCTAAAGAAAAACCTAGCTCAGATTGAGACACAAAATCTGGATGCAGATGCCAAAGCTCAGGGCAAAGCTCATCTTTATCACAGCACTTGCCAAGATCTAAATTATCCCAACACTTGTCTCAATCAGAATGCCATTGAGGTTTTAGAAACAAGAATCAAAGCTGGTACAGACAATGCTGCCATTTATCAGCTCCAAGCTGACATGTATAAGCGCATTGAACTAAAGCGGAAGGCTCAGCAGCGTTACCGCACAGCCCTGGCACTGGCCAAAAAGGCTAATAATTTGCCATTGCAGGCAGAAATTCAAGAACAGCTTGGTGAGATTGCCCACAACCTAGAAGAGTTTGCTGAAGCGGTTGAGCGGCTAGAGGCTGCTGAGGGAATTTATCAAAAGCTTTTAAATTTGGAAGATCCAGAGGCACAAGGGAAGTTAGAGGAGCTAAGGAATGATATTGAGGATTCTCGACAGAGGATTTGAGGGAAAATTGGGGGTTGCTGAATTGAAGTATCAATGCAGGATCTTTTGGTTTTGGGCAAGCCCCCTAAATCCCCCAACTTTGGGGGACTTTAAGAGTTTTGTTCCCCCCAAAATTGGGGGGCTAGGGGGGCTCAATCATACCCAGAATCAGCAACACCGAAAATTGAATGGGTAACTAAGTAGTCAGGGGTCAGCTATCAGCTATCAGCCAAAGGCCAATGACTGACCGCTGACCGCTGACCGCTGACTGCTTTAGGTTTGTTATAAAAATCGAAACGCTGAAAACCCCGTGTCTTTAGACCGGGGATGAAAGCGAATAGCGGCTTTAGCCGCCTGTGAAAAATATTCTTTAAAAATCCGGAATCTTAGTCTAGGTGTTGTAGAATAAAAATGGATACAGTTGAGGTCGAAGCTGATGATCATACTAGAGTTTAAAGCGAAAGGAAATAAACATCAATATTTCGCTATTGATGAGGCTATTCGGACTGTTAAATTCATTCGCAATAGTTGTCTCAGATATTGGATGGACAATAAAGGGGTTAATAAATTTGACCTTAACAAATACAGTGCAGTTCTAGCCAATAATTTCCCTTTTGCTAATGAGTTGAACTCTACAGCTCGTCAGTCTAGTGCCGAAAGAGCATGGTCATCAATCATTCGGTTCTTTGATAACTGTAAGAAAAAGGTACCCGGCAAAAAAGGCTTTCCTAAATTCCAGAAAAACTGCCGTTCAGTGGAGTATAAACAGTCTGGCTGGAAGTTGTCCCCTGACAAGAAGTCAATTACATTTAGTGACAAGAAGGGGATTGGAAAACTCAAAATTAAAGGTACATGGGACTTATGGCGTTTCGATAAAAAACAGATTAAGCGGGTTCGGATAGTCCGTCGAGCTGATGGCTACTATGTCCAGTTTTGTATTTCAGTTGACATCAAAGAAGAATTAGAACCAACTGGAACGGCTGTCGGCCTGGATGTTGGACTAAAAGAGTTCTATACTGATTCCACTGGTAACACTGAACCTAACCCCCGTTTTTACAGGACGGGAGAAAAACGCCTTAAGTTCTATCAGCGCAGAGTTTCTAGAAAAAAGAAAGGCTCATCTAACCGTAAAAAGGCCATTAATAGACTAGGCAGACATCACCTTAAAATAAGTAGGCAGCGTGAAGAACATGCCAAGAGAATGGCGCGTTGCGTAGTCCGATCTAACGATCTGGTTGCCTATGAAGATTTAAGGGTAAAAAATCTGGCTAAAAACCATTGTCTTGCTAAGTCTATTAATGACGCAGGTTGGTATCAATTCAGGAAATGGATGGAGCATTTTGGCACAAAATTTGGAAAGGTAACGGTTGCAGTAAATCCCGCCTATACCAGCCAAAATTGTTCCAACTGCGGTGAGGTTGTTAAAAAGTCTCTATCAACTAGGACTCACACCTGTAAATGTGGATGTGAACTTGATAGAGATGTTCCTTCGGAACCGCTTCGCGAACACAATGCCGCCATAAATATCCTAAAAAGAGCCTTGAGTACGGTGGGGCACACCGGAACTTGGGTTGTCAAAAACCTAAACGCTTCAGGAGATCCGACCTCTACTCTTCCTGGTTCCGGCCAGCTATACGCAAGTTAGATCGTTGAGTGAAGAATCCCCGCGTCTTTAGACCGGGGAGTGTCAAGATCACCTTTTGGACAAATGTTGTTGAATCGGAAACCAGATGAGTGACTTGGATTCAGGGAAGTATCGGCAACTACTAGTAGAAGTCAAGGAGCGCATTCGCCAGGCCCAGTACCAATCCCTCAAAGCAGTCAACAAGGAATTAATTACTCTTTATTGGGATATTGGACGGTTAATTGTGACCCGTCAACAGGGAGAAACCTGGGGTAAGTCAGTCGTAGAACAACTAGCAAAAGACTTACAAGCGAAGTTTCCAGGTATCAGTGGCTTTTCGGTTCGTAATATCTGGAATATGCGCAATTTATATCTCACCTACTCTCAAAATGAAAAACTGCAACCAATGGTTGCAGAAATTGCTTGGAGTCATAATTTGGTGATTATGCAAAAGTGTAAAAATGACTTACATCGAGAGTTTTATATCCGGATGACGCGGAAATTTGGCTGGACAAAAAATGTTTTGATTCACCAAATAGAGAATCAAACCTACGAGAAAACGTTGCTGAATCAAACGAATTTTGAACAGACAGTTTCCGAGGATATTCGTAAGCAAGCTAAGTTAGCCGTTAAAGATGAGTACATCTTTGATTTTTTGGAGCTAGCCGATCAGTACAGTGAGCGTCAGTTAGAGCAAGCAATTCTAGCCAAGGTCGAACCATTTTTACGGGAAATGGGAGGAATGTTTGCTTTCATTGGCAGTCAGTATCGCTTAGAAATTAGCAACAAAGAGTATTTTATTGATTTGCTGTTATTTCATCGCCATCTAAAATGTTTGGTAGCCATCGATTTAAAAATAGGGGAGTTTTTGCCAGAATATATAGGCAAGATGCAGTTTTATTTGGCAGCGTTAGATGACAAAGTGAGGCTAGAAGAGGAGAATTCTGCCATAGGAATTATTCTGTGCAAGTCTAAGGATAAGACCATTGTGGAATATGCCTTGAAAGAGTCAAACAAACCCATTGGTGTTGCTACTTATCGAATAGTTTCAACGTTACCACAACAATTGCAGAATCAACTTCCTGCACCTGAACAAGTAGCTCTGTTATTGGAGGGGGTGGAGTGATAGTAACCATTAGCTGTTCGCGTAGCGCATAAGCTGAATCCCTTAGAAATTAGCAACAAAGAGTATTTTATTAATTTGCTGTTATTTTATGGCCGTCTCAACTGTTTGGTAGCCATCGATTTAAAAATAGGATAGTTTTTGTCGTAATATATAGGCAAGATGCAGTAGGTCAGAGTGATGAGGTAGAATGGTAAATCAGTTTATGCTAGCAGCATTTAAAGAAGCTCAGATGGGTTTCCAAGAGGGAGGAATACCTATCGGTTCAGTTGTGGTTAAGGGCGGTAAAATTGTAGGGCGTGGACACAACAGGAGAGTCCAAAAAGGTAGTGCAATCCTTCATGGCGAGATGGATGCTCTTGAGCATGTTGGCTCTCAACCTGCTTCTTTTTATCAAGATGTAGTTTTGTACACTACATTATCCCCATGTAGTATGTGTACTGGTGCTATTTTGTTGTACAAGATCCCTCATGTTGTGATTGGGGAAAACAAAACTTTTTTAGGTGAGGAAGAATTACTCCGTTCTAGAGGTGTGATTGTTGAGGTTTTAAACGACGATAGTTGCTATCAATTAATGCAAGACTTTATTCTGAATAACTCTAAACTTTGGAATGAGGATATTGGTGTTGTGTAAGCATTCAGCGGTCAGCGGTCAGCGGTCAGCCTTTAACTGATAGCTGATAGCTGTTCCCGTAGCGTGCGTGGCACAGGCTTCTAGCCTGTGATCTAGCCCATTAGCTGATAGCTTACCTATGATAATCGCTATAAACTTAGTAAATTCAGGGATTGAATGCCGTCTTAGGGAACTTAACAGCAAGTTAATAAATTATTTTATACAGTACTGCATCGCTTTTTCTATCGATTCCAGTTTCAGATATCAACTGAAAAACATCAAATATAGCACTTGTAAAACCTGCGCTACCATACCCTGTCGTAAATTCATCCAAACCCTGGGGCTATAAAGCTCTCTACTCATAGATCGTGGAATTATTAAATAAATTTAAGTTCTCGTATCTATTGATACATGCTATAATTCCTGAGGCGATCTAGGTTCTTTTATCTATCAGGGCAACAGGAGCGATAAGAATGACAGTTTCTGTACAAAAACCTCTACGACTGACCTATGAAGCAATTATTACGAAGGAAAAGCTGAGGGGTTCTCTTCAGGCAGCATTGTATCTAGAGTTTGCGACCATTCCTCCCTATTTGACAGCTGTTTATTCCATGAAAGATAAATCAGCTGAAGCCTATCAAATCATCAGAAGTGTGGCGTTGGAGGAAATGTTGCATATTAATTTAGTATGCAATTTGCTACTGGCTATCGGTTATACTCCTCTATTCGTCAAACCAGCTAGTGATCCGTTTAATGGTCTGGTTAATGCTCCGGTTCCTTACATTTCGGAAATTACCTATCCTACCTATATATTGCCGAATTTCTACGAGGGTCCGTATGTGCAAATTCTGGCAGCATCTCCAGAATTAATCAAACAGACATTCATGGCGATTGAGGAACCGATGCAGTCTAATCAGCCCCTGCCAGCACAAGGGGAGAAATTTACCAGCATTGGGCAAATCTATCAAGCCATTAAAGAAGGGTTTGAGTATCTCGACGCCAATATAGGTAGTGCAGCTCTGTTTTCCGGAACTCCTGAGCATCAGAAAACTAACTACTACTTTGGCAGCGGTGGTGGAAAAGCGATCGCAGTAACCAATCTCGAAACTGCTGAGCAAGCAATTGAGCAAATCGTACAACAGGGAGAAGGAGCAACTCCTCCTACCACAGAGTATCGGCCTAAGCAACCCTATGGAACCTATAACCGATATGGTCATCGTAACGATGGTACCTACGGTCCAATTCTAGGGACTCCATTCGAGTTATCTCATTACTTTAAATTCAGGGATATCGCAGATGGGAAAATTCCCCTGCCATCAGCTTATCCGATGTTGCCCAATCCCTCAATAGCGAAGTTTACAGGGACACCTGCTGAAGAGCTTGCTAGTCACTTCCAAGATGACTACAGTCTGATGATCCGAGCGTTGGAACAAGCGTTTGCCGACAATACAGACACTCAAGCCTATTTCACAACTGTTGTTGAGCTGATGCAGGGTGTATTTCCCACCGTGATCACTCAGTTAATGAAAACTCCAATTTCGGCAGATACCAACTCAACTCTTGGTCCTACTGCTGGTCCTTGTTTTGAATATACATCAATAACTCTTCAGGAAATTACTGCTAAGGTCAGTAACTTGAAAAAGAAATGTCTTCAATCCCTCTTACCTAAGGATAAGTCTTCTCAGGATGAAGTCTCACGGGCCATGGCAGATACTTGGCATAAACTTGATGAAGCTCTTCAAAAAATCAGCAAAAAAATCGAGGGAACTCCCCTAGAGAAGCACTTGTAGAGAAGTGATTAGAGAAGCGCTTGTCAAGCCTTTGATAAAACCCCAAGTAGAGCAAGTTTAAATGCTGAAACTATTGCTGATAGTGCTAGTGCTGGTAGTGCTGCTATCCCTAGTATGGCTAGTATTGCCCAAAAAATGGAGGATAATCCTAGGAGGAGGAAAAATGGTAGTTAAGTATAAAATTCATCCTGCAATCGGTATTGCTCGTGTTGGTAACAGCGAAGAGTATTATCTAGAACCAGAAACAAGAGGAGGACTTCCCATCAAGCCAGATGGAAGTGAGTTTCAAAAAACTGACTTCCGAGATAGTCAGAGCAGACTGCGTCGCCAAGCAGTCCGTTTTCGCCTTTATAAATACACCTACTCAGAAGATGAGAGTACATTGATAGAGGTAACAGAAGTTACTCAGTCAAATATGGATTCTCTGGGTATAAGTAGTATTGATTGGACTGTTCATTTAGCTAATAAAAAAGCTAGTTGGTACGAGTTCCAGACTATAAAAGGTGAAAATGGATACGCTTCCAATCATCCTTTACGTAACAGTAATTATTCAGAACATTCAGGAGACCGGACATATCTCTTCATCGATTTCGGTTACAGAACCTTATCGTTAGAACCATCAACTTCTCTGCCATCAGCTCCCCAGGAATTCAACGAGGCAACTAAACCTGCTGGTTATCCTAGTCGCTATCCTCCGGAGCCACTATATGATGGTTCTAGCACAACCGTGACCATTAGTTCCTTAGGAAAGGTACTAATTGACTCTGATGGTAAACTGATCGTAGTAGGAGGATACGGTAAAGCTGGTTCGAGCAACGCAAAACCAGAGATTACGGATTATGCTAACAATGACTATTGGTGGGATGATACCTCCGACGGACCAGTTTCTGCAACAATAACCTTTGCCGACAGCACTCAAAAAGAAGCATCTCCTGCTTGGGTATTGGTGGGACCACCTGCTTATGCCCCGGAGATTGTCAATATGGTCACCCTGTACGATACCATCTTTGATGTGGCGGTGCGGGAGATGGAATACCGCCCAGATATTTACGAGGATAGTTTTTGGAAAAAGGGTTCTACGGGTTACAAACCGAACTTCCAGGCGGACATCAAACCCATTCTCGACCATGCTTCTATGATGCCCTGGGTAGTTGCCATACCGCCCAAACCCCATACCTTTGACTCTGATTTACTAGGAAATACCAGTCAAGACTACAACGGTCTACGGGCATACTTTTTTGACCAAATCCGGGCACCAGACCAGAAAAATACGCTGAAATCTCCGAAAACTGGCTATCCGATGATGCCCTATTTGGCAGGAGACGATGCCACTGGTTCCAGCCAGAAGTCAAAGAAGTATCTGACCTTGACAGACACCCAATATTTCATGCTTCAGCAGTGGGTAGAGGGATACTTTGAAAACATTACACCACCAACCCCTCAGGTAGCAGATCCTGGTCAAGAGCTTACCTGTGCTAGCTTGGAAAACTGCGTGGGAGGGGCTTTTTCTCCTGGAATCGAAATGACCTGGATTTCACGGAATCCCAAGATTTACTCTGAGCCTTTCCGGATTAACAAGAAAACAATCAACTACAGTGAAAATAAGCCCCTTAGCTTGGGTATGAACTTGGACGAAGGTGTTGAGCCAGGGGATATTACCAAGTTTATGGCTTTGCCTTGGCAGGCAGATTTCAATGAGTGTTCTATTCAACCTCTTGACCGTATTGTTTGGTGGTGGCCTGCACAGCGCCCATACTTTGTCTATTCCGATCCTACTCCCACATCTACTTTCCAAACGCAAGGACCAGACGAGAGTATCAAGGATCGACAGATGCCTTGGATAGGCACTGACTACGACCAAAATGCTAGCGATTACGTTATGTTTCCCGATGGCGTAGACATGGTTCAGAAGTGGCATGAACTGGGATTTGTGTTGGAAGTTTCACACTATGACCAGAATTGGCCTAGTACTTTGCCTAAACCCTATTACGCTGAAGTAGACCGAACCTTACCTCGTGACTAATCACCTCCCTTCGGAGATTGATATTGCTATTATCGGTGGTGGTCCTGCAGGGGCTGCCACTGCCCTTGCTCTCCAGAAACAGGGAGCAAGACCGATTGCCATCTTTGAAAAATCTCAGCAGGATGATTTTCGAGTTGGTGAAACTATCTCCCCCAACACCCAATCGATTTTAAAGGAATTGGGGGTGCTGGACTCCTTTTTAAAAGATGGTCATCTGCCATCTTTAGGTAGTAGTTCGGCTTGGGGCAGTGCTGAACTTGGATTTAATGATTTCTTCCTCTATCCTGGTAGACAGGGTTGGCATTTAAAGCGATCGCGTTTTGATGCTTCTCTGGCGGAGTCGGCAGCAGAGGTTGGTGCGATCCTCATGCGCCAGACTAAGGTGATCAGATGGCAGCAATTAAGGGATGGCAAATGGCTTCTGAGCTTACGTAGTAAAGACCGTGGAGAATTTCAGGTCAAGGCGTCTTTTGTGGTTGATGCCAGCGGACGCCGTAGCCTATTTGCCATTAGGCAAGGAGCAAAGCCAGTCCGGATCGATCAGCTGATTGGTGTTGCCTGTGTCTTCACCTTTGAAACAGATGCTCCCCAAAATTACTACACTTTAGTAGAGGCAACGGAATTGGGTTGGTGGTATGCTGCTCGTTTACCTAATCAGCGGGTGATTGTTAGCTTAATGAGCGATCGCAAACTGCTGCAGCAATATGGACTCCTGCAATTGCCCAATTGGACAGCATATCTCCAGAAAACTCAGTACGTGCAGGAATTAAGTGCTAACGCTTCTTCTCAATCCAGGCTTTTGATTCAGCCAGCCTATTCTCAGTATTTAGATCAGATCACTGGTGATGGCTGGCTAGCTGTTGGGGATGCAGCTTGTACCCTAGATCCCCTATCGTCGGCTGGTATTCACAAGGCGTTGGAGTCGGGAATTAAAGCAGCTGATGCGATCGCAAATTATTTTAAAGGTAATTCTCAAGCTTTGAGCACCTACGAATCTCAAGCCCTTCACCAGTTTGAACTGTATTTAGAAGACCGGCGCAAATACTATGCTATGGAAACTCGTTGGTCTAATTCCCCTTTCTGGCAGAGCAGAAGAGGTAGCATTACTCTTGCGCCCTCACAACCCCTTCTTTTTCAAGAATCACCTCAAATTGCCAAAACCTTAAGGGGATTGACCATGTACCTACCTGCTAAGGATTTACGCTTGCTCTGTAATTTCTGTACCTCTGGCAACATCGCCAGTGATGTAGTTTCCAAATTCCTCAGCGAAACACATCACCAAGTTTCTGCCTACCGAGTTATTGAAGCACTTCAATATCTATTACAACAAGAGGTAATATCAGCGTAAGTATTCAGCCGTCAGCTGTCAGCCGTCAGCTTTATGAATCCCTGACAGCAGACATAACAGAGCTTAAACGAATGCTTACCTCTTTTATTCAAAAGCACCTCAAGTAGCGTGACACAGGCTTCGACGCTGGGACGTAACGCATAAGCTGATAGCTGATAGCTGAATGCTTACCAGATAGTTAGTCGGTAGAAGTATTGCATAGGGACTATAGTATTCTTTTTTCTATTTAGGAATCTAGCCGCTTACAGCGTTTTTCATAACTACAAGGTACACAGGATTTTTGGCGTTGCTGAATCAAGTAATGGATAGGAGTAGAGTGGGCATCCTGCCCGCTCGAAAATAAGCATGAAACTGGCAAGATGCCAGTTCCACCAAGATGCCCATTCCACGCAAGATGCCAGTTCCACCAAGATGCCCATTCCACGCAAGATGCCCATTCCACGGCAAGATGCCCATTCTACAGGTGCGACCCAAGGGCGATTTACTCGCCCTAGGAGGCGCGCACCTACTCTTAAAATCATTCTATTATTCAGCAACGCCGGATTTTTTCCCTATTCCCTACTCCCTATTCCCTACTCCCTACTCCCTGTTCCCTACTCCCTGTTCCCTGTTCCCTGTTCCCTGTTCCCTTTTCCCTTTCCTAAAACCACCTTTAATACCACGGTTTGGATCGCGAAGTTGGATATTATCTTCTAGTTCAAATGCACAAGGGAGTTTGGCAGACCAGCATAGCTCATAGTCTTCTGGAGAGATATCTTGTGGAGAAAAATAATTAATACCATTGACTTGTTTTTTTACTAAATCTGACCTCATCATCTGGGGAGGGAGAATCAGTCGATAGAACGTTTTTTGATTCAGAACAATAACTAAGGTTATAACAGCTAAAGCTAAATAACTAGTTATCCTAAAAATTTTAGGAATTATCCATAACTTGGATGGCTGTATTGTTTTAGTGATTATGAAATTTAAATTCCCATTTTTTTGATTAAAAACTATAGTAATATATAAAGCAGGTAGAAGAATTAGATATCCTAGTCCAAATCTGATTACAGGAGCATAGAGCATCATAAATAGGGTTCCCGAAATGGCTAACCCTAATACCCAAATCAAACCCCAGAGGCGATGAATGATTGATGTGCGGAGAATATAGATGGCTAATAAAATTGAAATTAAAATTATTCCAGTCGCAATTTGATTGAGAGTACTAGAACTGAACCACTGCCAAAATAACCAAAGCCAGGGATTGGAATTTGGGGGAGGTGAGCCAAACCAGGTTCCCCAGCCGCGAGTGTTTTCAGCAACTGCCTCAGCGTCTTCTGCTGTCCAAGACCAAGGTAAATCCAGACAGAAGAAGGATGATGGAAAAAGTGGGCAACCAGAGGTGACGATATTGACAGCAAACATGGGTGATAAGAGTAAACTCGTGATTACACCACCTATCACTAGTCGTTGCAAACAAAACCTACTGAAAACAGTATAAAAAATAACTGATATTAATAATAGGGGTAGAGAAGTAAGTTTTATAGTTACAGCTCCAGCTGCTAAAATTAGTGGGATAAATTCATCGTAAAATTTATTGTTAAATTTATTTTTAAAACTAGAATTTTTCTCCTGAGTTACGGATGATGAGCGATGCTGAGCAATGATTAACATTACCCAAGCGATGATTACAGTAATCAAAATTACTGGGATATCTGGTGATGGAGATACCAGGATATCTGACATCAGACTGGATATGGCTAGCAGAGGGAGTAGAATCAATGAGCAGATGACGATAAACCAGTCACTTAGCTGTGCTTGATTGCTGAATAGTTGAGCTAGAGCAATCAGAAAGTGTACTGTTGCGAGAAGAAAGGCAAAGCCATTGGTGATGGCACTAACTTGAGCATCCAAAATTGGAGGGTTAAACGGAGCAGCGAGAGCAAACCACGATGAGGTAAAACCAAGCTGCTGAAGGAGCAGGGCGATACCTGGCACTGCTCCATACTCGGACAACCATCGGATGGCTCCATAGTGATAGAGACCTGTGTCAATCCAAGTTACTTGTCGGCTGGTGAATGCTGCTACACCAAATTCTAAGGTCAACAATCCCAAGGCTAGGTTGGGAAACAGGATGAAAAATAGATTAGCAATTTGATCGCGGGTAGGTTGTGATGTCAGAGACAATAAACTGAGACTAGCAGCGGTACACCAGCCTACCCAGGAATTGAGGGGAAATACTAGGGAGGTTGCTAGCAGTGCAATGGACAGCACAACGATTCCCAACCACACTGCTGCAATAATGCGATCGCTAACTCGTTTAAAGGAATCTGCTTGGAGTACATTCAGCACAGCAGTTCCGATCAAGTAGCAAGGAATAAGTAGAAAATTCCAAGTCGTGATGAAGTAGAACATGCCTATATAGCATTTGTATCTGGGTTGTAAACACAGGAATTGCCGAAAAAGGCAAGAGGCAAGAGGCAAGAGGCAAAAGCAGTTTTATTGGACAGTAAAAAAAAGACCATACAGGTTTACATCTCAAATACAAACCCTATAGCGTTTCTAGGACTCATGAGGTACACATAACTGTTTGACTATTGACTCTTCCCTTCCCCTCCTGGGAGGGGTTACGGGTGGGTTTCTCTTACCTGCTCCCTGCTCCCTGCTCCCTGCTCCCTAAAACCTAGATATTTGTACCTCACAAGTCGTATAATTGCTATATAGCCTATACAGGCTGAAAAACTGAGTCCTCTACTGAATCCTGTTTTTGCTTTAACTCTTCTGTGGTAAATTCTTCATAGTAAGACCGCTCAGTATTTACCTGCCACAGATCATGGTTTTCCCCCAGTAAGTTCTTAACTGCTAGCATTCCTGTTAACATCGAATGGTCTTGATTGTTGTAGCGATGCATCCCATTACGTCCAATAGTTTGTAGGTTTTCAAAGTCTGCTAAAAAATCTTGAATCACTTGTAAATGCTGACGATAATCACGGTCGTAAACTGGGTAAGCTTTAGGTTGGCGCAACACAGTACCATCCTCTACAGCTTTAGCATCAGCCAGACCTAAACTCGCCAATTCACGGGTGGCTAAATCCAGCAATTTGGTCTCAGATAGATTCCAGATTTCATCTCCCTCATTACAGAAGTATTCTAAACCCAGACAGGTCTTGCTAGGATCCGATACCATTTTTGCACTCCAATTCTTAAAGTTTTGGATGCGACCCACTTTCACCTCTGGACTATGAATATAAATCCACTGATCAGGAAATAGGTCTTTAGCATCAATAATCAGTGCTACAATAATAAAAGCTCGATAAGATAGGGATTTAGCTGCTTCGATTACCGGTGGTGGGGGAGGTGGGTCGAGTTTTTTAACCAGTGCTGTCACTGGCATACTGGAGATGAAATGGTCTCCAGAGATACTGATAGTTTTTTCATCCTGCCAAGCAGTAATGCTTTTGATATGATTACCATCTCGTTGAATACTAGTCACTACAGTATTCAGTCTTACCTGACCACCTTGATTCTCTACTGCTTGCTGAAATTTTTCCCACATCATCCCTGGTCCAAGTAGGGGGTAATCAAATTCCTTAATCAAGCTTTTGCTATTTTGACTTCCGAACAAAGAATTGATGATTGCTCTTTTTAGAGATAATTTTTGAATACGCTGTGCTGCCCATTCTGCTTGAATTTTATCGCAGGGTATGCCCCAGACTTTCTCGGTATACGTTTTAAAAAATAGTCTGTATAGGCGACGACCAAAGCGATCGCTTACCCATTCTTCAAATGTTTCAGGTTCACGCCAAGGTCGCAATTTTGCCTTGATTTTTGCCTTCAAGTAGCTGAGCAAAATAACTACACTGGTAATGATGCCTAGATTCGATAGGGTGTTAAAAATTGAGAGGGGATAGTCGTAGAATTTACCCTGGTAATAAATGCGTGACATGCGGGGAACTTTGATAAAGTCTTCCCCTAAAACCTCTTGCCAACGTTGATGTGCTGCTTCTACTTTGGTATAGAAGCGATGACCACCAATATCGAAGCGATAGCCTTTGTAGACTTCGGTGCGAGCAATACCACCGACTTTATTGGATTTTTCTAGAACGATAGGTTTAATGCCTTGTTTAACCAGGTCATAGGCCGCAGTAAGACCAGCCGGTCCTGCGCCTGTAATCACTACGGGATAATGTTCCATTGATTAAAAATAGTGCGTCAGTGGTGAGTGCGTTAGTGGTGAGTGCTTAGTAGGAAAATATCGATTTTTATTCCATAGCGATCGCAATTCTAGGTTAAACCTAAGGTTAAACGTTATTTTAAACGTCGATAGTAACTGTTAGTGTTAATGATTTTATACTCATAAATAAACTCTATTTTAGTTTATTTTTAAAGAATAATTTATAGCATTTATCATACTTATGAGGTACATTAAATTTTATTACCGTTGCTCCCTACTCCCTACTCCCTACTCCCTACTCCCTAAAACCCATTACGAAAGTACCTCAACCAATTGATACCTGCTATAAACTTGATAGCTTAGGCAAGTATATCCGAGGTTGTAGGTACTTTTGAAACCAATGACGAACTATACCAATGGCAAACGCAAGTCCGCTGTAAAAGTAATACAGCCAGTGCCATGGAATGGTTCCTATAGTGAATAGTAGACCACGCTTTTGATAAAAGAATTGGTAGACAGCTCTGTTGAGTACTACCAGGGCAAGACTAAACACACAGGTAGCAATAGCAATCAGAGTACTAGACCACCAATAAGCTGTAACTAAAGCACCTAGTAGAGCATAGACGAACACCACACTAATACGACTAGACAGTTTTAGGTTCAAGTCACTGATAAACTCACGACAGTTTTCGGGACTTGCGTCGCGAACCTTGAGAATTACGGCAGTCCAGGGCAAGGCGCGGTAGAAAAAGTCAGCTCTAAGGAGAGAAATTATGCCCCAGCGCTTGAGATGTTTCACCCGTAGAGTCTTACACAGCTTAATCCTGTAACCTTTTTGCTTGAGTCGATAGCCTAACTCAATGTCTTCAATACAGGGTTGACGATAATTTTCCTCAAAGCCACCCATGGCAAGAAAGATGTCACGACGGATTGCGCCACAGGCACCCCAGAAGGTAGATGCTTGTTCAGATGCGGTTTGGTGAGTGTAGTGGTGGAGTAAATTTTTGTACTGGGAAAGGAAATTAGCAGCACCGGGAGCATCGTCATAGGAACCAATTAAAGCGGTTAAATTAGGTTCATTGTTAAAGATTTTCAGCACTTGACCAATAGTATCCGGATAGATTGCTACATCAGCATCTATAAAGAACAGGATATCGCTCTGTGCTACTTTTGCTCCTAGGTTTCGGGCTTTAGCCGGACCCCCTGGTGTGGGCAATCGAATTACCGTGGCTCCAAAGTCTTGGGCTAAACGCCATGAGCCATCAGTATCGCCGTCAGCTACTACAATCACTTGATCGGGAGGGGGTGCAGCTTGAGATAGTCTGGCAAGACATTGCTGAAAGTCTTCCCCTCCGTTGTATACGGGGATAATGACGGAGATAGTTAGTCTAGCAGAGTCAACCATTCTTTAGAGAGTTTACCTTCAATTACTGATTGATATTTTGAGATTAAATCGTTACTCTGCATCTCAATAATACCCTCGACTAGTCTAACATTATTTTAGTTAAAATTATTAGCTTACACTAAGTTTTACAAACTAGTTGATTGGCTTTAACAAAACTACCGAATAATCCCCATTAGGGATTTTTTTTTCAAAAAGTCCTGAATTGACTGAGTAACTCTGTACTTGTAATAGAGGTTGTGTCTACAGGTTGAGCAGTCAGCCATCCGCTATCAGCAGTCAGCGGATAGTCAGCCCATTTGATGATAGCTAAACGCTGATAGCTAAATTAAAAGCTCAGTTTATCTCTGTGAAAAGTATAGATATAAAATTTAAATCACCAAATGTCGGTTGTTAAAACAGTTGATAGCTTACCACTGGTTTCAGTGATTATCCCTGCCTATAATACAGAGCAGTTTATTGAAATCACATTACAGTCTGTTCTTTCTCAGACCTATAAAAACCTGGAAGTGATAGTGGTAGATGACGGTTCTCAAGACCGGACAGCTGAGATTGTTCAATCTATTGCTGAGGAAGATCAGCGTGTTATTCTACTACAACAACCAAATTTAGGGGTGGCTGCTGCTCGTAATTTAGGGATTCAAAACGCTAAGGGAGACTATATCGCTCCCCTGGATGCTGATGATATTTGGTATCCGCAAAATTTAGAAAAGCAAGTGAAACGCTTCTTGGCAACAGATCCAGCGGTAGGGTTGGTCTATGCTTGGTCGGTGGATATTGATGACAAAAATTTACTGACTGGAGATTTCCGTGCTTCAATTATAGAGGGAAAGGTTTATAAAACTCTGGTATGTCATAACTTTTTAGGCAATGCTAGTGCATCTGTGATTCGCGCCTGTTGTTTTGAAACCGTGGGTGGCTACAACTGTCAATTGAAAGCACAACAGGCTCAGGGATGTGAGGATTGGGAGCTCTATCTGCGAATTGCAGAACATTATGAATTTGCTGTTGTGCCGGAATTTCTGATTGGCTATCGCAAGATTCTTAGTAGTATGTCTCGCGACTACAGCCAAATGGCTAAGTCTCATGGTTTGATGCTAGGTGACGTTCAACAAAGGCATCCGGAGATTGCAGCAGCACTTTATCGATTGTCTAAGAGTAGTTTTTATATGTATTTGGCACGACAAAGTAGTCAGTGTAGTAGCGATCGCAGTACGTTATTTTGGCTATCTCAAGCTTTAAAAGCGGATTTTATAACGCCTATTTTTCGCTATGGGTTGTATATCTTGTCCATTAAAAGCTTATTTAGAATTATCACTAAGCTTAAATCCGGTAATTACGTTAATAAACCGGGGTTATTGGTAAGTCCTGCTGATTTAAATAAACGCCGACTTAGTCTATATTTCAAGCTTTTGGTTGGACATTTATTACACCGTTTACTGCTGATGATATAAGGGATTTTCGGTTATGCTTTATCCAATCAAAGTGGTGGACATTGAGTTGAGCCGCCCCCTGACTACTCTTGATGGTTTAGATGGCTATATGGGAGTGCAAGGACTAGTTCGCTTCCATGGTGCGCCAATTGGATATGTTAAAGCACCAATTACTAATGGTCACTGCACAGCACAAACCTTAAGTAAACGTATTCTGGAAGACCATAGCGAGACGATTATCAATCGCCTTTTGTACAATGGATTATCCTTACCCCTCGGACGCGAAAGGTTGTGTATTGAGGATTTGTTGGATGTGCCACCACCAGAGTATAAGGGAAAGTTGCCGTTAGTAACGGTTGCGGTTTGTACTCGCGATCGCACTGCTAATCTTGGTCTATGTTTAGACGCTATCAATCAACTCGATTATCCTTACTTAGATATTTTAGTTGTTGATAATGCTCCCACCAGTGATGACACCAAGAAACTGGTGGAAACTTATGCTAATGTTCGTTATGTTTGTGAACCTCGTCCGGGTTTAGATTGGGCGAGAAACCGAGCTATTCTTGAAGCTAAAGGAGACATTATTGCCTATACTGATGATGATGTAGTGGTTGATTCAGGATGGGTTAAAGCATTAGCGCTAGTGTTTATTAAACATCCTGAAGTTATGGCAGTGACTGGGTTAGTTGTGCCTTATGAATTGGAAACTGAAGCACAAGTGCTGTTTGAAATGTATGGCGGCTTCGGGCGAGGCATGAGGCGTAAGTGGTATCAGGTTAATCGAGGCAACAAAATGCCTTGGAAATTCCTAGGTACTGGACAATTCGGTACAGGGGCAAACATGGCTTATCGCCGCTGCGTATTTGATGATATTGGTTTCTTTGACCCTGCTTTGGATGTGGGTACTGTGACTAATGGTGGTGGTGATTTAGAAATGTTTTTCCGGGTGGTTAAGGAAGGACATACCCTGGTCTATGAGCCTAGTGCCATAGTGCGCCATCGACATCGACGGGATTATGCTAAGTTGCGCACGCAAATTACTAATAACAGTATTGGTCTGTTTTCTTACTGTATCCGTAGCCTCTTTGCCTATCCAGATGAGTGTCTTTCTTTCTTGTGGATTTTGCTCTGGTGGATAGTGTATTGGAATTTAAGACGTCTGTGGCTTGGTTTCAAAAATCCCACTCGCTTCCCACAGGATTTAATTCTGGCTGAATTAAAAGGCTGCTTCATTGGTTTAACTCGCTATCACAAAGCTCGCCACACTGCTGCTGAGATTACTCAATCTTTCGGTGAGCAAGAACGGGAAACAGAAGTTGATGTAGATAGTGATACCTACCCGATTTTTTCTGACCATATATTTCCTGCTCTGACTAAGGAAGAAATTCCAAGGATTAAAACCAATCCAGGTATAGCAGTGCGGACTGTCGATCTACGGGAACCTTTACAGGCATTAACTGATGTAAAAGAGTACTCATCAGTACGAGTCTTTGTGAAATGGCATGATCAGCTTTTAGGTAGCGTTGATATTGCTAACCCTGATCGAGGGATTAGCAAGAATCGCTTAATTGAGGTTATTGTCAATCAGTTTGGTCGGAAGCTCCTCGAAGTAGACCTTAACTTCAGTAGGAATTACTGTCAGAATCAAGCACTATCTATCTTAACTAATCACTATAAATTCACGGATAAAGAGACTGATTTACTAACCTGTTTACCTGATAAAATACCAGTCTCTATTATCATCGCTACCTATGACAGACCCCAAGATTTGCGGAGGTGTTTGTGCAGCCTAGTTGCCCAAAAATCTACTCGACAATTGGAAATTATTGTAGTTGATAATCATCCCGCTTCTGGTTGGACTCCACCAGTGGTTGCTGAGTTTCCTGATGTTGTCCTAGTTAGTGAATCCCGTCAGGGACTAGCTTATGCTCGCAATGCTGGGTTTGTTGCTAGTACCGGGGATATTGTGATTGCGACGGATGATGATGTTACTGTGCCACCAGATTGGTTAGAAAAGCTAATCGCTCCTTTTGCTAGACCGGATGTGATGATTGTCACAGGTAATGTTTTGCCCCTACAGTTGGAAACCTTAGCCCAACAGTCTTTTGAAAATTATGGCGGCTTGGGACGGGGCTTTGAGCGGTTGGAGGTTAACGGAGATTGGTTTGAATCCTTTTCGCACCAGCCTGCACCAACTTGGGAGTTAGGAGCAACGGCTAATGCTGCTTTTCGTGCCAGTATCTTTAGCCATCCTAAAATTGGCTTAATGAACGAAGCTCTCGGTCCCGGTATGCCTTCAGGAGTTGGTGAAGATACTTACTTATTCTATAAAGTACTTAAAGCTGGCTACACCCTGGTCTATGAGCCAAGCGCTTATGTCTGGCATAAGCATCGCACTGAGATGGCAGAGCTACATCGTCAGCTTTACAACTATAGTAAAGGTCATGTTGCTTACAATCTGACCACATGGCTACAGGATGGGGATTGGCGAGGATTGGTACAAATAGTGCTGGGATTGCCACTTGCTCATTTATCTCGCATCTATCAACGGCTCAGAGGTTGGAGCGATTATCCAATCTCCCTAATCTGGTTGGAAATGACAGGTAATCTGGCTGGAGTTTGGTCTTTGTGGCAGTCCCATATGCGGGTTCAACGTGAAGGTCGTATAGCAAAGGGAGTAGGGAGTAGGGAGTAGGGAGTAGGGAACAGGGAATAGGGAACAGGGAACAGGGAATAGGGAACAGGGAACAGGGAACAGGGAACAGGGAACAGGGAACAGGGAGTAGGGAACAAAAATTATCACAATATTTTTTCACTCTCGTAAAACAATAATCTCAGCCAAAGACTGAAACTTTTATTTCATCAAGGTTTGAATATTTTTTGAATAACTAAAAATTTAAATCACAATGGATTAAATAAAGCCCTATCAAGCTTTAATTTACTGCTTTATTACAGTCAAATAGGGCTTTAAAATAGATCATAAAATAATTGGATATATTTCCTAATATTCCCGATTCCCGATTCCCGATTCCCGATTCCCGATTCCCGATTCCCGATTCCCGATTCCCGATTCCCGATTCCCGATTCCCGATTCCCGATTCCCGTTCCCCTCCTGGGAGGGGTTAGGGGTGGGTTCCGATTCCCGATTCCCGATTCCCGATTCCCGATTCCCGATTCCCTGTTACCTGTTTAGCTTAATCCTAGTTTTACATCTCAAATAAAAATGCTATATTACTCCAATGTCTTCAATCCCAAATCGAAAATCCAAAATAAAACACTTTTCCAAGTGGCGGTTTTATTATCTTTATGATTTGCTACGAGAGCTAGTTAATCGGGAGATGAAGTTGCTCTACAAACGGTCAGTTTTGGGAGTAGCTTGGATGCTGCTTAATCCACTACTACAGCTAGCTGTATTTTCCTTTGTTTTCCGTTTTGTATTGTCGGTTGATATTCCTCAATATACCTCCTTTGCATTTTCTGGTTTGTTGGTATGGACATGGTTTAACACGTCTCTTTTCCAAGCCACTGGAGTGATTATTCATAATCGCCCCCTGATCCGACAACCGGGTTTTCCAAATGCTATATTACCGGTGGTGAGCGTAACAACAGGTTTGATTCACTTTATTCTAGCCCTGCCAATATTAGTTATATTTCTGTTAATCGATGGTGTTCAGCTACAGCCAGTAATTATACTGTTACCAATCCTACAAGCTATTCAGTTTTCCGTTACCATTAGTTTAGCCTATCTACTAGCTGGGCTTAATGTAACTTTTCGCGACACCCAGCATACTATCGGTGTACTTCTACAGCTGCTTTTTTATGTGACACCGATTTTTTATGATATTACTAATGTACCCAAAAATTATCAGTTTTTCTATTACCTTAACCCGATGGTGCATCTGGTTACCGCCTATCGCGCTGTACTAATTAAAGGAACACCACCGGATTGGCTAGCTCTGCTAGTTATCGCTTTGGTCACGGCAGTATTTTTACCTATCGGTATTCAAATTTTCCGGTGGCAGAGCGATCGCTTTGTGGAGGAATTATAGATGGTTGATGCAATTATTGTTCAAGGACTCGGTAAACGCTTTAACTACTATCATCCTGAGCGACCGCTTACCATTATGGAGGCGGCGCTGTCGGGTTTTCGGCATATTATGGCAGCGGAAGGGTTTTGGGCGTTGCGGAATATTACTTTCACGGTTTCCCCAGGCCAGATGCTAGGCATTCTCGGTCACAATGGGGCAGGTAAATCAACCCTGTTGCGCTTGATTGGTGGGGTTGGAAAACCGGATGAAGGGAAGGTTAGGGTTAATGGCTCGATTGGAGCGCTGCTGGATTTGGGGGCTGGTTTCCATCCAGATTTGACTGGGCGAGAAAACGCTTTTGTTAGTGGTGTGGTAGCAGGTCTTACTCGTCAAGAGGTGGGGCGGCGTTTCGATGAAATCGTGACGTTTGCTGAACTTGAGCAGTTTATCGATAACCCAGTGCGCACTTATAGTACAGGGATGCAGATGCGGCTGGCGTTTTCAGTGGCTGTCCACACAGACCCAGATGTGATGCTAGTTGATGAGTTTCTGTCGGTTGGGGATTTGACATTTCAGGCTAAGTGCTTGGAACGAATTGCTCAGTTGAAAGAGTCTGGCTGTGCTATTGTCTTAATTTCTCACAGTAGCGAGCAAATTGAGCAACTTTGCGATCGCGCTTTGTGGCTACAACAAGGACAAATCATGGCTTACGGTGAGCCAAAAGTGGTAGCAGGACAGTATGTCAATCAAATGCGATCGCAAACCCAGCAACCCACTCCCAACAGACCTGCCCAACTGACTAGGTCTGGTGTGGAACTGCGCATGAATGAAAACCGCTTTGGCTCTCTAGAAGTAGAAATTACCGATGTGCTGCTGTTACCTAGCTTAGAGATTAATAGTGGTGATTCCTTAGCCATTGACATTAAGTACTTGTCACTGCAACCAATTGATGGACTAATTTTTAGTGTCATCATTAGCACTGAAGATGGTCACATCTGTCTTGATACTAACAGTACTACGATGGGAGAATCATTACCAGTTATTAAAGGTAAAGGAAAAATCAAACTCCATCTATCCCGCTTAGATTTAAACAGTGGTAAGTATTTTGTTGATGTTGGGGTTTATGAACCAAATTGGGCTTATGCCTATGACTACCATTGGCATGTCTATCAGCTTTTAGTCCGTTCAAAAGATAGCGAAAAAGGTATTCTTAGCCCACCGCTTCGTTGGGATATTGTTGAAGGTTGAAGGTTGGTTGAAGGTTGAAGGTTGGTTGAAGGTTGAAGGTTGGTTGAAGGTTGAAGGTTGGTTGAAGGTTGAAGGTTGGTTGAAGGTTGAATGTTGGTTGAAGGTTGAATGTTAGTTGAAGGTTGAATGTTAGTTGACTGTTGAATTAGGGACAGGTAATAGGCAAGAGGTAACAGATTTAGCTTTACTATTCCCTTTATCCATCAATCCTAGTTTCACATCTGACTCCCCCCCCACTGCTCCCACTGCTCCCCACTGCTCCCACTGCTCCCACACTCCCCACACTCCCCGCGCCCACTCCCCACACTCCCTATTCCCTATTCCCTATTCCCTATTCCCTGTTCCCTGTTCCCTGTTCCCTGTTCCCTTTTATCAAAAAAATATCAAATATAAAACTAGTGAAAAAAACAGTAGATAGATTATTAAAGCTGATTCAATCAATAAGTTTAGCTATCTTGATTCTTAGTGTTTCTGTACTTCCCGTATTTGCTCAGGATGTATCTAACCGGGATTTGCCTATGGTATCTACAGCCGATGATTCCCAGTTAGAACTAACTAAATTCCAGGATATAGAAGAATTTAGTGACAATTTTTTTGTCAATCAAATGGCAGCAAATAATATTCCTGGTGCCGTATTTACCTTAGTAAAAGATGACAAGATTATCTTCTCGAAAGGTTATGGCTACGCTAACCTTGAGGATAAGATACCGGTTATTCCTAACAAAACTCTGTTTCGTGTAGGCTCTGTATCTAAACTAGTTACCTCTACAGCAGTAATGCAACTGGTTGAGCAAGGCAAGCTTAAGCTAAATCAAGATATTAACCAGTATCTTAAGGAATTTCAAATCAAGACTGATCAATTTAAGCCCATTACAGTTGATCATCTCTTAACTCATACTGATGGATTCGATGTAGCTTGGGTGATTGGCGGAGCCACTCGTTGCCAGTCTAAGCTGCTATCCTTAGAAAAATTTCTCACAGAAAATTTACCAGAGCGAGTGCGACCACCAGGTCAATTATATGTTTATGGTGATGTGGGATTAGCATTGGCAGGTTACTTAGTCGAAGTAGTTACTGGAATTCCTTTCAGTCAATATATTGACCAAAGTATCCTACAACCTTTGGATATGAGTCAAAGTAGTTTTCAGCAACCATTACCGTCTGAGCTGGCAGCTAACTTAGCTGTGGGATATCGGTACCAAAATGGCAATTATATAAAGCAACCCTTTACCTGTAATAAAAGTGTTCCTACTACAGCTTTAACTACTACTTCTGAAGACATGGCTCACTTTATGATTGCTCATTTACAGGGAGGTCGTTATGGTACACAGCGTATCCTGAATGACACTACAGTAAAGGAGATGCACCGCCAACACTATACTAATTTTCCGAACATTCCTCAAGCGGCAGGATCTACTTATGGTTTTTTTGAGCGCTTTGTGAATAATCAACGGATAATTGAGCATGGCGGTAGCATGTCAGGGTATACTAATCTGATGTTTTTAATCCCAGAACAAAAGTTAGGTTTCTATATTGCTTACAATCGTAACAGTCTTAATGAGAATTTGCGAGACGACTTGGTTCAACAGTTTTTAGATCGTTATTATCCTGTACAGGAAACCATTGCATCACCTACCGAAACTATTACTAAAGCTATCCCTGAATCTATCCCTGAAGCTAATAGTAAGCAGCAATATAAACAGCAATATAAACAGCAATATAAACAAATTAATGGCGGCTATCGCTTTATTCGATATCCTCGAAAATCCCTGGTTAAGTTAGGAATTGTTTTGCTGGAATCTGGACGATTATTTACTATTAAAACTAATCCAGACCACACGATAACTGTATTTCCAGGAGGAAGTAAATGGGTGGAAGTAGAGCCACTCCTATTTCGCTATCCTGACAGCAATATGTATATAAGTTTTCGGCAAGATAGTCAGGGTAAAATCACTGCTATGTCTTTGAGTAGTCATGTCCATTTAACCTATGAAAAGTTAGCCTGGTATGAAACTCTTGTTTTACAGCTTGGACTGGTGGGATTTTGTGTGCTAATCTTCCTATGGGGATGTTTAGTTTGGCTAATTAGACCATTAATTAGCCGCAAAAATAAAACTTTAGCTCTAGTTTCACGACATACTCGTCTAGTGGAGTTGATCATTGGTCTGATTAGTGTCTTAAATTTATGCTTTTTGATTGGGATGGGGATAGCTATTAGTACAATAGATTTCTGGGAATTTTTCTTGGGAATCCCCCCTGTGATGATTGCGTTACTTTATCTACCCATTGTGACCACAGGCTTGACTACTGTAGTATCGATTATTGGTGTACTGGCTTGGAGAGACAAAAATTGGTCTTTGATCAGACGAGGGTATTATAGTTTGAGTATGCTAGCGGCATGGCTCTTTATCTGGCTCCTAAATTATTGGAATTTATTAGGATTTAAATTTTAGGTGAACTGTAAGGTCTACCTTACCACTGTAACTGCTGCTTGTCAACTAAAAATTACTCACGATCAGCTTCAGCAGCCAAAGCCTGATCAATGCAAGTTTTTAACCTGTTTGCTAACACCCGTCCATGAGGTTCCCTTACCATACTCTTATGGTCCCCAGGAACTCTGATTAGATCGACAACGTGTTCCTCCCAACCCATTAACGGAAACAGCCAACGCTGAATTTTAATGTGGTGACGGTGATCACGAGCAACCCGAGTAACGAAGAGTGTAATTTTACCCGAGTAGCCTTGCATAAGATACTCTCCTTGATTTGCTCCCACAGGAGACATAGATTTTTGTGCTGTTAAATGGTCTTTTAATTCCCAGAGAAACGAGCCTAACTTTCGAGCAAAACGCAGCCACAAACCACGTAATAACTGAAGTTCCATTCTGATCAGATCCGGCTGTATTTTTTGCAGATAGTAGCGATACATCTGTCCTGAACCCGAAGTATCTAATATAGCTAGAAAAGCCACTTTATTTCCGCGCTCTTGTAGTTGCTTGGCGACTTCATAAGCTACTAACTTTCCCAAAGAATATCCTGTTAACAGTATCGGTCCAGTTGGATATACCTCCAGGATATCGCGAACATGACTAGCAGCGATCGCTTTAATATTAGCCTCTGTTTGTTTGTGTTTTTGTATCAAAACTACATAACCTGATTCTAGCAAATAAACTGGTTGCTCCTCACCTAGATAGCGGGCAAGGGGAGATATTTCCCCGACACTATTAGCGCAGTAAAACAGCGGTGGCTTCACCCCTGTGGGACGGATAGCAACCATTAGAGAATCCGGTCGAGGTCGTGCTCCTTCTCGACCAGCTACAATAGTTAACAAGGCGCGAAGCTCATCTGTATCCAGTGGTAACAACTCGGGAAATAGATTAGGGTTAGGGTTATCTGCTACAACTCCAAGTTTGAGAAGACTGGCAATTTCCTCAATGGTTGTAAATTGAAATAGGGCAGCCAACGGCAGTTTGGTCTGAGTGACTTTTTCTATTTCTGCAACTAAGCGCACTGCCAGCAAGGAGTGACCGCCCAACTCAAAGAAGTTATCTGTTACTCCTATGGGTTGGATACCGAGAACTTGTGACCAGATTTGGGCTAGTTGGAGTTCTAAAGAATCTCTGGGTGCCACAAAGGTTTCGGCTCCCGACTGCCTGGAAGTATCCGGTGCCGGTAGGCCACGCCGATCTACTTTGCCGTTGGGTGTTAGAGGCAAAGCATCTAATACTACAAAGGCATTGGGTATCATGTAGTGGGGTAATTTCTGTTTGAGAAAGCCCCGCAGGTTGGTGGTGAGAATGTCGGCCTTTTCCCCAGGAGAAACAACGTAGGCTACTAGGCGTTTGTCACCAGGTAAAACCTCCCTTACTATGACTACAGCTTCTTGGATTTCATGGTGTTGAATTAGAGTTGCTTCAATTTCATCGAGTTCGATGCGGAAGCCACGCATTTTGACTTGGTTGTCGATGCGACCGAGAAATTCGATGTTGCCATCGGGGAGATAACGGGCTAAGTCACCTGTTTTGTAGAGGCGAGAACCCGGTTGATTACTAAAGGGGTTGGGGATGAATTTCTCTTGGGTTAGTTTCGGACGATTTAGATAGCCTCGGGCTAAACCAGCACCCCCGATATGCAATTCACCGGAAATACCAATGGGGACAGGTTGGAGATGTTGGTCTAGGATATAGGTTTGGGTGTTAGCAATCGGAGTCCCAATTGGCGGCAATGCTGACCAATTTTTAGTATAACCCGTTAAAGTAAATGCTGTTACTACATGAGTTTCTGATGGTCCATAATGATTATGGAAAGTACAATCTTTTAGCTGGGAGAAAAAACTAGCAATGGCTGGTGTAATTTTCAACTGTTCCCCCGCTGTAATTACTTCCCGCAGATAATGATAAATTGATCCTTGACTCTGAGCGGTTTCTGCTAGCTGCTGTAAAGCCACAAAAGGCAAAAACAGTCTTTCCACTTGTTTTTTTGCGAGCAAATTTAGCAGAGCCACTGGCTCTCGTCGCAATTCCTCTTCGATTAAAACCAAAGTTCCCCCTGCACACCAAGTGGAGAACATTTCTTGAAAGGAGACATCAAAACTAATTGGTGCAAATTGCAGGGTTTTTGCCCGGTTTGCAACTGTTGTGTGTGACCGTTGCCAGTTGATCAGATTCCTGAGAGCAAAATGCTTCATTGCTACACCTTTAGGCTTTCCTGTTGATCCAGAAGTGTAGATGACATAAGCCAAGTTTTCTCCAGAAGCAGTAAAGTTGGGATTTAAGTCACTTTGTTGAGTGACTACTTCCAAGTCAGTATCTAAACAAATAATTTGCCCTTGATGTTCTGGTAATCTAGCTACTAGTTTTTTTTTAGTTAACAGTACTGATACTGCCGAATCTTTGAGCATATAAGCAATACGCTCAGTAGGATAATCTGGGTCAATGGGAACATAAGCACCACCCGCTTTGAGTATCCCCAATAATCCCACCACCATCTCAAGGGAACGCTCAACACAAATCCCCACCAATACTTCGGGTTTTACTCCTGTTGAACGCAAATAATGCGCTAGTTGATTCGCCCGATTATTTAACTGGCGGTAGGTGAATTGTTGGTCTTCAAACACCACCGCTACTGCATCAGGAGTGAGTTCTACTTGCTCTTCAAATAACTGATGAATACACTTATCTTGGGGATAATCTGTTGCTGTATCGTTCCATTCAACTAATAACTGATGCCGTTCGCGTTCTGTGAGCAAAGGTAATTGGGAAATTTGCTGTTGAGGATTAGCAACTATTCCCTCTAGCCAGACTTGAAAATGACCAATCCAACGACGAATGGTTGCCCCATCAAATAGGTCGCTATTGTATTCCCAGTATCCAATTAATCCCTCTTTTGTCTCCTTCATTGACAGGAACAAGTCAAACTTGGCGACAACACTTTCCATTTCTAGCTTAGTGCAAGTCAGTCCCGGAATTTCGATGATTCCCATGGTCGCATTTTGTAAAGCAAACATCACCTGGAACAAGGGATGATGACTCAAAGAGCGTTGGGGTTGTAATTCCTGTACTAACTTCTCAAATGGTAAGTCCTGATGACCATAGGCTTCTATTGCGGTTTGGCGAACCCTCTTCAATACCTCAGCAAAACCGATATTTTCTGGGAATTGAGTTCGTAACACTAAAGTATTGACAAAAAAACCAATTAACGGTTCGATTTCCCGACGGTTACGGTTAGCAATCGGCGTTCCCACTAGGATATCTGACTGTCCACTGTAACGATAGAGTAAACTGCTCCAAGCTGCTAACAAAGTCATAAATAGGGTACAGCCGGATTTTTGACTGAGATTATACAGTTTATGGGTCAGTTCGGTAGAAAGTTTAAAGGACTCTCTACTCCCCCGGAAGGTCTCAATTGGTGGACGGGGACGGTCATAGGGCAATTCTAATCGGGGTGGCGCTCCTTTTAATTGTTGCTTCCAATAGTTGAGTTGGGTTTCGAGCAGGTTTCCCTTAAACCACTCTCGCTGCCAAAGTGCAAAGTCGGCATATTGAATTGGCAATGGTGCTAATGGGGAATGTTCACCATTACTGAAGGCTTGATACAGTACCGATAACTCTCGCCAGAATACTCCCATTGACCAACCATCGAAGACGATGTGGTGCATGGTCAACATTAACACATGGGATTGAGAACCTAGTCGCCAGATTTTGACGCGCACTAAGGAGTCTGTGGCTAAGTTAAACGGAGTTTGTGCTTCTTCTAATACCCGCCGCTCAACTTCGGTGGTAGTTTCTGTTTGTGATATTTGTTGTAAGTCTTCAACAGCAATTTTTATATGTTTCGCTGCGGTAATTACCTGAATCGGAACCCCGTTTTCCGTAGTAAACCTTGTCCGTATAATTTCGTGACGGCGAACAATTTCGTTGAAAGCTTGTTCAACACAGGTCAGGGATAAATTGCCGCTCAGCAGCCAAGCACTGGTGATATTGTAAGTAGCGCTTTCTCCTTCGAGTTGATTGAGAAACCATAGTCTTTCTTGAGCAAAGGATAAGGCTAATTTGGCTTCTGCTGCTGAAGGGGTAATTTCTGCTGCTGGCCAGGCCGTTTGACCAGTTGTTTCTATGACTTTAGCTAGTTTCCTGATGGTGGGGGATTCAAATAGATGGCGCAGGGGAAATTCCAGTGAAAAGGTTTCTTGTATCCGAGAAATCACTTGAGTGCCTTTGAGAGAATGTCCTCCCAATTCAAAAAAGTTGTCATGAATGCCGATTTTTTCTATTCCTAGAACTTGACTCCAAATTGCCCCTAGCAGTTCTTCTGTGGGAGTGTTGGGGGGAACAAAAGTAGTTTCACTCGCGACCTCTATATCTGGTGCTGGTAATGCTTTTCGATCAATTTTACCATTGGGGGTTAACGGTAGAGACTCTAAGGTGACAAAGGCACTGGGCACCATGTAGTCTGGTAGCTTTTCCTTGAGCAAAGAACGCAATTTGCTCTTGGTGGGAACAGTTTCCCCAGAAACAAAATAAGCAACCAGGTGTTTATCTCCTGGAATATCTTCTCGGGCAATCACCACCGCTTCTTTGACTTGGGGATTTTCAGTCAGTGTGGCTTCAATTTCTGAGAGTTCGATGCGGAAGCCACGAATTTTTACTTGGTTGTCAATGCGACCGAGGAATTCGATGTTACCATCGGGGAGATAACGGGCTAGGTCCCCAGTTTTGTAGAGACGAGAACCCGGTTGCTTGCGAAAGGGGTTGGGGATGAATTTCTCTTGTGTCAGTTCTGGGCGGTTAAGATAGCCACGTGCCAACTGTACGCCACCAATATATAGTTCACCAGGAACCCCGATCGGGACGGGTTGAAGATGGCGGTCTAAGATGTAGGTTTGGACGTTAGCAATAGCACGTCCAATTGGTACCTCTTGCTGTATAATCTCTGATGCCCTTATTTTGTGGAGCGCTGTCACCACTGTTGCTTCGGTTGGTCCGTAACCGTTAACCAGTTGAGGAACTTCGTCCATAAGCTTTTGCCAATTCTTCACCAACCCGGGAAGGGCTCGTTCTCCCCCAATAATGACTAAGCGTACTGACTCAGGAAACACTCCCTTGACTGCTGTCTCTAATTCAGTCATCATTTGCTGCCAGTATGCTGTAGGCAAATCCAATACTGTTATGTCCCACTGCCGACAGGTTTGCCAAAATGTCGATACAGAACTTAACATTGGCTCGGTTCGCAAAACCAGAGTCCCCCCAGATAACAAGCAGGGATAAATTTCTTCCGCTGCTGCATCAAAGCTAATCGAAGCAAATTGAAGAACGCGATCGCATTGGTTTATCCGGTACTCAGTCTGGGCCGCTTGCACGAAGTTAGTTAAAGACCGATGCTCGATCTCCACCCCTTTTGGTCTTCCTGTAGATCCGGAAGTGTAGATAACATAAGCCAAGGAAGCTGATTTAGCAAGACTTGCTAGATTCTCCTTGCTATACCCAGAAATGACCGACCAATCTTTATCTAAGCAAACAACCTGAGCCTCGCGTTCTGGGAACCCGCTCTGTAACTTCTGTTTTACTAACAGTAAAGGTACCTGGGAATCTGCTAACATATAAGTCAAACGCTCTACAGGATAATTAGGGTCTAACGGCACATAAGCCCCACCCGCTTTTAGAATCCCCAATAATCCCACCACCATCTCAAGGGAACGCTCTACACAAATCCCCACCAAAACTTCGGCCCCTACTCCTCTTGATCGCAAATAATGGGCTAATTGATTGGCTCGGTTATTTAACTGACGATAGGTTAATTGTTCGTCTTCAAATACTACCGCTACTGCATCGGGGGTTAGTTCTACTTGTTCTTCAAATAACTGATGAATACACTTATCTTGGGGATAATCTGTGGCTGTATCGTTCCATTCAACTAATAACTGATTCCGTTCGCGTTCTGTGAGCAAAGGTAATTGGGAAATTTGCTGTTGAGGATTGGCAACTATTCCCTCTAAGAATACAGTGAACGATCGCCAAAGGTTCTCAATAGCAATATCGCTATAGTTTTTATTATTATAGAAACAAGCACAAGAACCGTTCTGAGCGATGACTAATACAAATTTATGATGATCATTTATAAGACTGGTATTTATGGGGTAATCCGCTAATGTCTCAGTCAAATGCACAGCAATGGGTAGGTGCTGCTCAATGGAAAAATGTTGTAAGGTAGTAAGCTGAGGATAACGACTTACAATATCCCGATGAAAAGTTTGGCGACACTTAGCTCGATTTATCTGTTGTTTGACTAGACCAAAAATTGTGGCGATGGTTTGTTCAATATCAATTTCTATGTGACAAGGGATAACACTTGTAAAAAGTTGATTTAGGCTGGCTGACAGTGGATAAACTGTCGAAGTTTCAAGACCAATATCAAAACATGTGCTTTGATTGATACGAGCCAAATAGGCAACAAAAGCAGTCAACAAAAAGTCTTGTGGACTGCAGTCAATTGATGTCTGAGATAGGAATTTATCAAGGACTTCCGGTGGTTCAAATAACAGCCTTTGTCGTTTATATAAAGCAGCCTCAAGGGTTCGAGACTGTTCCGGAATCGGTAAATCAAGGGGTTCCCAGGTAGAAAGTTGCTTTACCCAAAAGGCTTCATGTCTCAAGCAAGAAGCTTCAATTTCCTCTACTTGCTGATTTTCTACTACTGACAGTGGCTCCAAGTAATAACCGACTTGCAAATTAAGTTGTGCAGCCCAGTCTTTTAAACTTAAATCTTGTCCCTCCAGAGTTTGGAGCGATCGCACAATCACATCTTGAGAAGCAGTGGAAATTTGCAAATAGTCCCTTTCAATCTCTACCAGTGTTCCGGGGGGTGTTTGAGAAACCTCGCTACTAATTTCTAAGTGGGTAATCAGGTAAAAATTTCCAGTTACATAAAGTTTGGGTAGTCCGAAGGGATTTGGATAAGCGCCAAAATCGAGAGAACGAATCAAAGCATCAATAGCTTGTGCAGTCCAGTTCCAGTCAACGACACAGCCAGGAGTTGGACGTTGCACCGCATTAAAGTAAAGGCGTTGTTCCCGATTCTGAGGCTGAGCTTCAATTCGGTCAAATGCTAAGGCATCAATGAGTTCGGGAAAGGACTCAAGTGCTGCATTATAGCATTTCATCTTCAATGTAAAAGCAGTTTCAGACTCTAATATTGGCAATTTTATTTGCTTGATAATATCACCTTCATCAATTCCCTGAGTCATCCAGTGCCACGTCAAGCCATGGACGGTTTCGCCATTAAAAATAGCCCAAGAAGTGGCATAAAGTCCTCCATACTTGGGAAGTAGGGCATTATGCAAATTAATCGCACCCCGAGATGGCAGATTCAAAATTTCTGCTGGCAATATTTTAAGATTATAAATACTAAAAAGATAGTCAAAAGGAACTTGACTTAAAAAGTCAACCAGGTTTTGATTAAAAGATATGGAAGGAATTTCTCGTTCCTTGGCCCAGTTATGAATCACCTGACCGGCTGCCACAATTCCAGTAATGGCATGACCACGCTCCAGCAATTTTTTTGCACAGGGGATGAGAAAATTTTCTTGTCCAATAAGAACACAGGTAAGCTGTTGGGTTTCACTGAGCAGAGGTAATTGAGAAACCTGTTGTTGAGGATTAGCAACTATTCCCTCTAGCAAGACTTGGAAATGACCTGCCATCCGCTCGATGGTAGTAGCGTCGAACAGATCACTGTTATATTTAAACAGGCAAGATAAGCCTGTTGGTTGCTCCTCTATCTCCAAAGCTAGGTCAAGCATTGCCATCCCTGTTTCCAACTGGCAATTGTCTATTCTTAAACCTTGTACTTCTACTACCTGACTTGGTAAATTTATCAGTTGGAATAACACCTGAAATATGGGAGTATGACTTAAGTCTCGCTCTGGTTGCAATTCTTCTACCAACTTCTCGAAGGGAATATCCTGGTGAGCATATGCTCCTAAAGCTACCTCGCGCACCTGAGCCAACAATTCTGAAAAAGTCAAGTTGCCCTTTACTTCAGTACCTAAGGCTAAGGTGTTTATAAAGACACCAATTAGTTGTTCTATTTCTATGGAATCGCGACCTGCTATCGGAGTTCCAACTATAATATCTTCCTCACCCGTATAGCGATAAAGTAATATTTGGAAAGCCGCTAACAAGGTCATAAACAGCGTCACCCCTGCCCTCAGACTCAGTTCCTTGAGAGAGTTACTCAGGTTTTGGGGTAACAATAAATTTTGCTTAGCTCCCTGGAAAGTTTGCACCGGCCTTCGCGGTCGATCTGTGGGTAACTCCAGCACTGGCAAACTGCCCCCTAATTGTTTTTTCCAATAGGCAAGCTGAGACTCTAACCTTTCCCCTTGCAGTCGCTGTCGCTGCCAAATGGCAAAGTCGGCATATTGAATCGGTAGTGGTGGAAGAGGTGATGACTTTCCAGTAGCAAAAGCTTCATAATGTACTGCGAGTTCTTTGAGCAAAACTCCCGCTGACCAACCATCAAAAATAATATGGTGTATCGTCAGGAGCAAGATATTTTCTTCCTCACTCAGTCGCAGTAACTTGGCTTGAATTAGGGGTAATTTAGATAAGTCGAATCTCTGTTGTGCTTCCTCAACGGCGATGCGTTCGACCTCTATTTCTTGTTCGTTGCTCGGTAAATGACTCAATTCTATGATTAGCAACTTTACAGTCAAACTGGGAGCGATCGCCTGTATTGGTTGGCCATCTACTGCGGGAAAACTGGTGCGAAACACTTCATGGCGACCCACGATTTCGTTAATCGCTCTTTCTAATGCCTCTACATTCAGCGAACCTGTGAGACGAATATTTGTAGGACGATTGTAAGCGGGATTTCCCGGTTCTAACCGATCTAATATCCACATCCGTTCCTCAGAAAAGGACAGAGGGATTGACTGTGGATTTTCTCTCGGAGTAATTGTCGATTGGTCGTTGGTATTTTTGAGCTTTTGCTTAAGTTTATGCTCTAGTAATTTCCGTTTAGCTGGTGAAAGTTTAGCAATTCGTTTATTAATGTCACTCATCATGATTAGGAAAAATATTTTTACTCAAACTATGAGATACACCGTAAGCATTCAGCTATCAGCCGTCAGTGGTCAGTGGTCAGTGGTCAGTGGTCAGTGGTCAGCGGTTAGCCGTTTGCCTTTGGCACCTCAAGTAGCGTGCCCGTAGCGCATAAGTTGATAGCTGATAGCACCTCAAGTAGCACCATCTGTAGCGCATTAGCTGATAGCTGATAGCTGACGGCTGAATGCTTACGATACACCCTGAAAAGTAGTTGTTAGCCTTTATTTCTCAAAGCCAGATTTTCCTGCAAAAGAGCAGTACATTCAGGCACACCCACTTGTTGTTTTAGTAATAATCCATCTTTTTCTTTCAGGGATTGCATGTACCGTTCAATTCCCTCTTGCGCCGTAAACAAACAAGGGGTACTGTAGTTCACCAGAGAAATCCCTGCATCCTTCAGTTCTGTCAGACTGCAAGCTGGAGATTTTCCTCCAGCTATTTGGTTAAAGACTAATGGTTTATCTACTTTAGTCTTTAAAGTTCTGATTACCTCTAAATCCTTGATACCATCAGCCAAGATTGCATCAGCACCCACTTCCGCAAATGCCTGAGCTCTTCTGATAATTTCATCGATTTCGCTGGCATCGGTTCGCGCCACTACAAATAACTCTTTTCGAGTTGCCAAAACTTTTTTGAGTTTATCGATAAACTCCTCTAAATCCATCAAGAGTTTACCATCAAAATGACCGCATCTTCTCGGTCGTTTTTGGTCTTCAATAATTACCCCTGCTGCCCCGATGCACTCCAACATAGTAACGACATGACAAGCCACTTCAGTATCGACATAGCCATCATCAATATCGACGAGAATATAGGCATGGGTAAGGACAGTTTTTATCCTTTGAACAAAAGCAATAATATCAGACCAGGCAATAAATCCAATATCTGGTAACCCATAAAAACTGGCCGCAAAACTAAAACCGCTGATAAATATACCGTCGTAATATTTGGCGGCGATTGAGGCGGAAAAAACATCGTAAACTCCTATAAAGGGAAAGATGTCTCTTTGTTTCAATTGTTCTTGTAAGCTCCTGGAGTTATTGGCTACCATTTTTATATATAAAAAAGCTAAATTAATAGTTAATATAAATAGTTAAAGTTTAATTATTTAATATTGATTAGTCAGCAGATTTTCGGCTTCTTCATCCGACAGAGACTCTAGTTGGTCTAACATGGCAGATATCTCGGTATCCTCAACTATTTTCGCCTGCTGTTCAGCAATTAAATCTGCCATTATCGCCAGAGTAGGTTCCTGAAAAAAGAAGATAAACGATAATTCAACCTTAGTGACTTTTCTGACCTGATTGACGATTCTTGTCGCCAAAATAGAATCTCCTCCTAATTGGAAGAAGTGGTCATAAATGCCAACCCGATCTACTCCTAAAATCTCCGACCAAATTTGTACCAACTCTGCTTGTATTGGCGTCTTTGGTGGAGCATAGTCTGCCCTTGGCATTGTCGGGTCGGAAGCAGTTAAGCCTAATTTTTGTGCTAAACCTATCCGTTGCCGTTTGCCAGTGGGGCCTTTGGGAATTTCATCGATAAAAACTACCACACGCGGAACTTTAAAATCAGCCAATCGAGTAGCAGCAAACTCTTTAATTTCTTGCTCTGTTACTGATGCTCCTTCCTGCAAGACCACCGCAACAGCCACATCTTCCCCTAATAAAGTATGGGGTGTGGCAAAAGTGACAACCTGCGCGATCGCTGGATGGTCTAAAAGCACTTCATCTACTTCTCGCGGGGAAATTTTCTCGCCCCCACGATTGATAATTTCTTTAATCCGACCTTTGAGGAAAAGATAGTTGTCCCGATCTAAATAACCCAGGTCTCCGGTGCGAAACCAGCCGTTGGTAAAAGCACTTTGGTTGGCATCAGGATTGTTGTGATAGCCACAAGTGACATTCTCACCCCGGATCACGACTTCTCCTACCTCACCAACTGGTAGTAAGTTGCCCTCTTCATCCATAATCGCGACTTCCGGTCCTGCAGCGACTCCCACCGAACCGGGTTTGCGGGTTTTAGGCGGCAGGGGATTACTGGCCATCTGATGGGAAGCTTCGGTCATGCCATAGGATTCGATCACCGGGGCGTTGAATTCTGCTTCTAAGGAAGCCATGACCTGGGGTGGCAAGGGAGCAGATGAAGACCGAATCAAGCGAATTGGGCATTGGGAAATGATCTGGCGATTTTCTGTGACTCTGGCTAGAATCCCTTGGTGCATGGTGGGTACGGCTGAATACCAGGTGGGATGAAATTCTACTAACCAGTCAAAGAATTTGGGCCCGTCAAAACCGGGAGTACAAACCACACTGGCTCCTGCACTAACGGATGAAAGTAAAGCCCCGATCAGTCCGTGAATGTGGAAGAGGGGCATCACGTTCAGACAGCGATCGCTCTCGACTAAATTCAAAGCCACGCCAATATTTTGGGCTGAGGTGCAGAGGTTTTTGCCTGTCAGCGGCACCATTTTAGGGCGGGAGGTAGTCCCAGAAGTATGCAGCACTAAAGCCACATCTTCGGGTTGAGCGATGCCAGCCATGGCTGGACTTTTCCCATCCCCACCTGTAAGCTGGAAAATACCTGCTGCTTCTGGGATGGGGGTAAGTTCGACTAGGGGGATACCTCTTTTTTGAGCCACCTCTAGGGCAGGTTCGGCAACTCCTGACTGAAAAATCAGGGCTTTAGCATCCAGATCCGATAGATAAAAATCGTATTCCGATTGGCGATAACCAGGATTGAGAGGGGCACAGGTGGCACAAGAGGCGATGGCCAAAAAAGCTACAGCCATTTCTGGGCCGTTGGGTAATGCGATCGCCACTCGGTCGTTACGACCTACACCCATTGCATTTAATTTGCTTCCCACATCGGTGACAGCATCAAACAAACGACTGTAGGTGAGGGCAGACTGACCGGCAGCAACAATGGCTATGTCTTGGGGATTTTTCTGTGCCCTGGCCTCAAGTAGATTGTATATACTTGAATTGAGTCCAGAGCCGGTTTTGGCAATCGTCATTTTTGGTTAACTATAGGACAGTAAATAACTGGTAATTTATAGGAAAAACGTTAACTAGATCCGAATTTTTGGTGATCGATTCTGAGCTTTTGTCCTGCTGATTTGTAGAGACGGATTTTAATTAATATTCAAAAGTTAGGGATAAACCCGAAATAAGTGCCAAATAGTACACCCTGTAAATTGACACTATCCACCGTTATAAACTGGGGAATTATTGAATCTACGACCCGACTGGCAATCCGGTAATTTTTATCAAGGATTGTAGGGGTCAAATCTTATAAGCGCGTTCAGACTAATTAATAGTATAGATTCCGGTGGGGCACACCGTATCTTGATTTTGTATCTTGATTTTACTTAATCAGACAATGAGTATAAAAGTTTTTACCCTTCGAGATTCCATAGACCTTCAAATCAGGCTTATTGGATTACGCACACACCCTTTTTTTAGTTAATTTTTACCTTGTATACTTATACTGAAGATATTATTGTCTAATTTTCGTGCTTACTAGTTTATCGATTAGTCTTGGGATTGTCAACCCTCCCTGGCTATTTAGGAAATAAATTCCCTCGTCCTCATCCCCATCTCTTGGTGCGCGTTCACCCTTAGCTTTGAAAAAGCGCGGGGTCGCACCGCAACTAGAAGTTAGGAGCTTTCGTCCTTGGATTGTCGGTAATGTAATAATTGCTTGATAATTGATGATTTCTGTCTATTAAATTGAGAGGGATTAGTCGTAGGATATCAAGCCCACAGGTGATGGGAGCACGACCGTGATGTCTTAGCAAGAGGGCTTGACAAATTGCTTTCTTTGCTATCCACATGACAAAAATAAAATACTCTTGATAAGAATTAATTGATCAAAATCATCTTCGCATAAGAAAACTATATCAATTATAATTTTGCTTTTTCCAGAGAGTTTGGTGTGAGAGAAATACAAGACTTTGGATAAGAATTACTTAAGCAAAATTATCTTGGCATAAGAAAACTATATCAATTAGATAGAGTTTGGCTTTTTCCAGAGAGTTTGGTTAGAGTAGAGCCTGAGTTGAAGCTAAAGGCTAAAAAAAGCGACCTACTAAGCTCGAAACTCAATTGAATTGAACCTAAGAGAAAACAAGGTTAAGTAAAATCAAAGCACTAGGCTTAGCCCTTTGCCTTGCTTTAAGTTGTATGGCATTTAACGTACAATAATCTGCCATCGCTGCCCCCGGCTTTGAAGAGGTTGCAGGGGAAACATGCCCTGAAGGTTATATCTACGTAACTGTAGATGAAGCTGTGAAAAATCGAAGCGAAATCTGCAACACTTTGGGTACGTGGTCTATCGCTCGCCTTGCTGATGGTGGCTCCATGGATGGTTCTGGCTACGACTGCAAAGTTCGTGGCGAGGATTCTCGAGGGTTGGGGAATGCAGTATGCAAGCAACTGAACGCCACAATTACTAATAAAGATGGCTACTGTCCCGATGGCTACACCCTCGCTACCTATTCAGATGCATTGACACTCCCCGCCCTGGAAGGACGGGGATTCTTGATTCAACGAGATGACTTGTTCAACCAGGCCGGAGCCAGGAAAAATAGAGGTCTCCTCTCCCCAAGCGTAGAGGGTCTATGACCCAGGTTTCGGTGTGCCCCACCGTACCTTGTCTTGATGCAAAGCGCGAGTGGGGGAAACCCCCAAGACCGCGCTGCATCGGTTTTTTTTTATATAGATAGATACTTTTTTAATCTAATTTTTTTCATAGACGTTTAAGTCGTTAGACCAAATTACGCAATATGCATCTGATACATATTTTTTACGTTGCCTACTTATTTTTAGATAGTATTTATCTTGCTTTTTAGTTTCTTATTTATAATATAATCATAACACGCTCTGTGAAAACTGTCAAGTTTTAGCTGAAAAATAAAGCCGTCCTATAAGGATTTAAAGTTACCGTAAGAGAGTGGAGCCTTAATTATCAAGTTTTCACCTTTTTGCGCGAGACCGACCCACCTTAAAGGCTCCACTCTCTAAGGCGCGCGTCTCTAGGGCGCGATTACCCAATTTTTTCAAAAATACACTCTGCAACAACCCTCAGGTGGGCACTTGGCACATCATGCGTTTACACGATAGTGGTTCCATGGATGGTCCAGGTTATGATTGCAAAATCCGTCCTGAGGATACCAGAGCTCTCGGTAATTCCATCTGCGTAGAATCTTTGTAGGCCTTTAAGTAAACCCTGGATCAGCATTATAGCTACAGGCTTTATGACCTTGAAGTTGATTTCAAGGTCTATTTAATCAAGAATCAGACAGAAAGCTCAGATTAATGCGATCGCATTTATTCGTGCGCCTCAGATTAATGCGATCGCATTGATTGTATTGTGTGTATTGTGCTCAAGTTGACCTTGTCTATCCTGCCAGGCTTAGCAATCCATCACCACTTAGAGCTAGTAACTAGCGCCAGCTTTATGGTCTAGGAAATTAGTCAGGTTTAATGAAATAGATCCCAGTCCCCTTTTGCCTTTTGCCTTTTGCCTTTTGCCTTTTGCCTTTTGCCTTGCTAAAAAGCATTTAAAATGCGTTTTAGCTTAAACCCCTCCTAACACACTACCCATCGCACGAACCATATTCTGGGGCTGAAACGCATCCATAGCCGCCGTAGGCTCATACCCACAATGGACCATACAATCGGAACACTTAGGATTACCACTAGCGCGACCATACTGATCCCAATTCGTTTCCTCCAGCAATTCCTTAAAAGTGGCATAATGCCCTTCATTTAACAAATAGCAAGGCTTTTGCCACCCCAAAACACTGTAACTAGGACTTCCCCAAGGGGTACACTCATAATCTTTCTCCCCGATCAGGAAATCCAAAAATAAAGGATTATGGTTAAAATTCCAGGTTTTCTTCCCAGCCTTGAAAGGCGCTAAAATTTCCCGGAACATCGCCTTAGTCTGTTCCCGCTTCAGGAAATGCTCCTGATCGGGTGCCCATTCATAACTATATCCAGGAGAAACCATCATGCCGTCAATACCCAACATGGCCAGGAAATCAAAGAACTCCTGGATTTCCTTAGGATCAGTTCCCTCAAACACCGTCGTGTTAGTAGTCACACGAAATCCCCTAGCTTTAGCCGCTCGAATTGCCTGCACCACCTTATCAAATACCCCCTGACGGTCTACACACTGATCATGCCGTTCCCGTAAGCCATCCAAGTGAACGCTGAAAGTCAGGTAAGGGGAAGGTTGGAACTTATCCAGATACTTCTCTAACAACAACCCATTAGTACAGAGATAGACATACTTTCGCCATGCCACCAACCCCTTGACAATGTCGTCAATTTGTGGATGAAGCAGAGGTTCTCCCCCCGGAATAGAAACCACAGGAACACCACACTCTTTCACCGCAGCAAAGCACTCTTCAGGAGTTAGCTGGCGCTTGAGTATTTCCGTCGGATGCTGGATTTTGCCACAACCGGAACAAGCTAGATTACAGCGGAACAGAGGTTCCAACATCAGCACCAGGGGAAAGCGTTTACGACCCAAAAGACGCTGGGTAACAATATACTTTCCGACATCAAGAGCTTGTTGTAATTGAATTGCCATAATTGTCCTCACACCATATAATTAACGCTAATCATTGAGGGTAATCATGATTACCCCACAGCTTTAACTATGATCAGCTTCGCCGATAAATTATACCGAGTTGCATTCAAAGAGAGTAGATTGGTTGGATAGGGAGATAGGGAGATAGGGAGATAGGTAGATAGGGAGATAGGTAGATAGGGAGATAGGCGGAAGAGAAAGTTGTACGTTTGACCGCAACTTGGTATTAATAATACTGTTGGTGAATTGCTTAAAATCCTAGACTTCCCTGCAGTTGTCGGTTTCCCTACTTATTGGAGCCAGTGTTAAGTACCTAGACATAAATAAACGGAACTGTATTAACTTTTTTAAAGCCGCCAGAAGTCTATCTATTCCCTGTTCCCTATCTCGACAGTTAAACCTAATTTTGTCCGACTATAGCGCTTTCTAGCCTAATGAGGTAGACAGGTTTTTTCCCTCTTGCCTCTTGCCTCTTGCCTCTTGCCTGCTCCCTGTCCCCTGTTCCCTGTTCCCTGTTCCCTTAGCTAAACCAATCAACAGCATCCTTGAGGGCTTTCCTAATGGAAGATTGGGGTAACCCTAACTCTGTAACCGCTTTCGAGGCATCGTAATACATTGGGTGTTGTGCCATCCGCACCCCATTGAGCGGAATAGAAGGGGTTTTCCCAAAAGCAGTCAACACGCACTCATCAATCCAAGCCATACTCAGCGGTAGCCAGACCGGAACAGTTTTTTGAGGCGCACTCAATCCAGTAATTTCCGCAAGTTGCTCCAATAACGATTTGAAAGATAGATTTTGGTTACCTAAAATATAGCGATCGCCTTTTTTCCCCCGGTCCAAGGCCAACAGGTGACCCTGAGCCACATCCCGCACATCAATAAAATTTAATCCCGTATCCAAATAAAAGGGCATGTTTTGCTGTAAGAAGCGCACAATAATTTCTCCGGTAGGAGTTGGCTTAATATCCATTGGACCAATGGGAGCGCTAGGATTAACAATCACCACATCTTGACCAGATTGGGCTGCCTTGATCGCTTCCCGTTCAGCAAAAAACTTAGATTTTTTATAGTCACCCACCAATTTCTCTACAGGACTCTGATGGGTTTCATCCACAATTTCCCCAGGTTTACCCACACCAATAGCCGCTACTGAACTCGTGTAAACAGTGCGTTCAATCCCAGCTTTAGCAGAACTTTGTAGCACATTACGGGTTCCCTGGACATTGTTACGATAGAGTAAATCTCGATCCGCTTGCCACAGGGAATAATGGGCAGCGACATGAAATAATACCTGACATCCCTGCATCAGTTCGGACAAGCCTGGATCGTTTAAGTCACCGATAACGACTTCTATATCTAGACCCTGGAGGTTATCGAGTTGGCTAGTAGGGCGCACCAGAGCTCGCACGGAGTATCCTGCTTCAAGTAGCGATCGCACAACATGAGCACCGATAAATCCTGTTCCTCCAGTGACGAAAGCTTTGATTGCCATTGATTTAGCCCCTCTCTTTCCCGATTCCGTACTTCTTACCAGAAAATAATCCTACCCAGCAATCTTCCAGCAGGCTATACAATACTGGTACAACAATCAAACTCAATAACGTAGACGTAAGCAATCCACCAATAATTGCCACAGCCATCGGTTGTCGCAATTCTGCTCCTGCGCCAAAGCCCAATGCCAAGGGCAACATTCCCAAAATAGTCGAAGCAGTAGTCATTATAATCGGTCGCAAACGCACCACTCCCGTTTGCAGAATTGCCTCAGTGCGACTTAACCCAGCTCGACGAAGTTGGTTAACATAATCCATCAGCAAAAGCGCATTTTTGTCAAGTAGTCCCAGCAAAAAAATTAGACCAATCAGGGAAATCATGCCAAAATCACTTTGGGTGATCAGAAGTGCCAGCATTGCTCCCACAATGGATAAAGGCAAAGACAAGCCCACCACCATCGGTTCTAACAATCGACCAAAAGGCAAAATCAGCACTAGCAGCATACAGGTAACAGACAAGGTCAAGGTGCCAGCAAAACTCCCCAACACATGACTACTCAGAGCCGAATCCCCCCACAGTTGTAACCTCACACCATCCGGTAAAACTAATTTGGCAAGCTTTACCACCTCCTCAGTCGCATCTCCCAACCTTTGACCCTGGTTAAGGCTAGCACGAACATAAACCCCTCGCTGACCATTAACATGCTCAATCTCAGTAATCGTATTGCCTCGATTATTCTGACCTGTTGCCTCTACATCCACTAATCCTGGTAATGTCTCAATCCGAGTTTTGAGATCCGCAGCAGTATTGCCTAACACCTCTAAATCATCACCCAATAAAGCAACTTGAACCGGTTTTTGAGTAGGTAGTTCAATAAACTGAATATCTTCAACACTAGTAGTTACACCAGAGATCTTCGGCAAAGCAGCCCGGATTTTTTCCTGAACCTGAGCAGTAGTATATTGGCGATTACGTTTAAGTTTGACCTGAAGGTTACCTTTGTTGGGATCACCCTGTACCCCCACAACCGTATATACCGATTCCACCTCAGGGAAAGCCAGCACCGCCTCTTCCAACTGCTTAGCCACCTGCTCAGATTGCTTCAGTAGCAATGTGATCCCACTTTTAATCGGAAATAGACCATTAAACCCTGACTTTGATAGTTGTGGTTTTGATAGTTGTGGTTTTAGCTGCTCCCTAAGGTCTGGATTAGTATCTGAATTAGTATCTGAATTAGTATCTGAATTACTTAATGGCTTTGACTCCTCACTGTTAGTATCAAACCCTCCCAAATTCAGAATCTTATCAATTAAATTACCAAACTGAGACCTACTAGGTATCTGAGGCAACGGTGCCGTATAGGTAATCATAAATTCCCCTCGGTCTAGGGTAGGAATAAACCCCTGAGGAATTAGGGGAATCAGGGAAATCCCAGCCACAAAGATCAATACCGCTAATGCCACTACAAATTTCCGATGCCCCAGGGACCAGCCCAGCAAATCAGGGTACTTAGGATTAGACCTCAACCAAAAGTCGAAAACTACTGTTGATAATTTTTTCCTGTTTCCGTCTTGATGCAGTCGCTCATGGGGGAAACCCCCAAGACCGCGCTGCATCGCTGTTCCCTGTTCCCTTTTCCCCTGCCTAGGTTTAAGCCAATAAACCGCAAGAACTGGGCACAAGGTCCGAGCAACTAGCAAAGAGGTCAGAACTGCTGCCGAAACCGTCAGACCAAAGGGTTTAAAGAACTGTCCTAAGTTACCACCCATTAAACCAACCGGTAGAAATACGGCCACAATGGTCAAAGTAGAAGCAGAAACCGTCAGACCAATTTCATTAGTAGCAGAAAGAGCAGCTTGTCGAGGAGACTCCCCAGCCTCCAGGTGCCGAGAAATGTTCTCGACTTCTACAATGGCATCATCAATGATAATCCCAATTACCAGAGCCAAAGCTAGTAGAGTAATGGTTTCGAGATTGAACCCATAGATAGCCATCACGATAGCGGTTCCCAGTAGGGAAATCGGAATTGCCAAGGCAGTAATTAGGGTGGCACGCCAGTTGCGCAAGAAAGTAAAAATTACCAACACTGCCAGAACAATTGCCAGTACTAAACCATCAATAGTAGATTGAGTCGCTTCCCGGATATAGTTAGCTTGAGTGACTGCTAAGACTAACTGCACCTCTGGCAAACTACCTTGTAGTCTTTGCACCGCTTCCTCTACCCGACTAACCACATCTAAGGTATTAGCATCACCCCCTTTGATCACCTGAAAAGCCAAAGCTTCCTGTCCATTGAAGCGAATCCGAGTCGGGGTAATGGGTATGGGAGATTCGGGACTATCTCGCGGCTGTTCCTCCTTAATAATTTCTGGTGCTTGTTTGGTCAACTCTGAGCCAGAATTGAGAGCCGTAAACGTAGTTTCCCCCCCTCCCAACAAATTGACTTTCAGAACTCCTGGAAGTTGAGCAATCTCTGGTAAAATACTAGTCTTAGCAATCTCAGCTAATTCCTTCAGGTCTTTAGTATCACTCTTGATGGTGTAGCTAACGGCAGAGGATTCGTTCAAATTGAAGGGAATGACCTGAAAGGTTGCACCTTCAGGAAGAGCAATTTGCCACAGTGTCTTTTCAACCTCCATTGAAGAGGAGTTGAGATTGGTTCCGACATCGAAATAGAGGGTAACCACCGTTCGACCAGGGTAGGTTGAAGAAACCATCTGATCGAGTCCTGCCAAAGGCAAAAGCCTTTCCTCAATCGGTCGAGTCAGTTTCTGCTCCGTTTCCACGGCAGTCTCCAATGGCACTTGAGCATTGACCACCACCACGGGAAACGTAATATCGGGGAATAGGGCATACTTAAGGGAACTGAACGCCAAAAGCCCAGCCACAACCATTGCGATCCAAAAACCGATGGTTACTCGGGAATACTTAATGGCTAACCGAGAAATATTGAACCGCTCTCGTAAGACCTTGAGGGAACTCAACTTGACCATTGAAGAGAATTATGTTAATTCACTGCTTCCTTAGGATATACTAGGAGCGATTGGCTATAAGATCGGATTAGATTATCAAGACATCGGATTGACCCAGTAGCGCCACACTTCCCTAAGACACTTGCTAGCAATGGATAAAGCTCTAGACCAAGCTATTGAGTTCTTAACAAGCCCATCGGTGACCCCCCCGACCTCATCAGCTGTAGTCGAGGCACTACCAAGAAATCCGGGAATGTGAGAGCCCCTTCTTTCGCGCGTAGGGGATGAAACAGACGCGGCGGGTTTCAACCCGCCGTATCCATTCAAGTTATAATAATAAGTAAGGAGGTGATAGAAATATGTACAGAACAATTCCAATCAAAGCGACATTCACGGACGAAGAAAATGCTTTTTGGTTATTTCAGTGCGAACAGGCCAATAGTTTGTGGAATTGTGCCACCTATTACTCCAAGCAAAAACATTATAGTTGGTTGGAGCAGCAACCAGAAGCATTGACAACTTACTGGCGCGGAGACGATCTAAGGTACGGATGGAAAACGTACAAGTGCGCTGTGAAGTATGCTGAGCTATGTAAAAGCTTTAAAGAAAACCCTCATTACAAGGCTATGGCGGCTCAATCAGCGCAACAAACCCTCAAAACTGTAGCCGAGTCAATTGCTAGCTATAACCAATTAGTCGGCCTTTACTATAAAGGTCAGGTAGATAGACCAAAGCTGATCAGGTATCGCCAAAAAGGGGGTCTAGCTGCTGTTACCTTTCCTCGCCAGGCACTTACTTACAAAAAAGGTTTATTTTATCCGTCCATTAGCAAAGAAAGTAAGCCAGAATTACTTACTGAAATCACCTTAGAGCCACCAGGGTTCATAGATCCAGACTGGGTAAAAGAGGTAACCATTCGCCCATATCTAGGACAGCTCTGGATCAATTGGGTTATTGATAATGAAAAGCAACCAGTAGAACAAAATTCTAATTTGGATTATTCTCAAGCTTGGAGCTTTGATCATGGTGGAGATAATTGGCTGACCGGAGTTTCAACTCATGGGAAAAGCCTAATTATTGATGGCAGAAAGATCAAATCTATCAATCAGGGTTATGCCCGGTTGGTTGCTAAATACAAAGCCGGTAAGCCCGATTTTTATTGGGATGCGAACCTGGATAGGGTTCAAAGAAAACGCAATAACCAGATGCGTGATGCGATCAACAAAGCTGCCCGTTTTATTATCAATCGGTGTTTGAGTGATCGTGTTGGAAATCTAATTATTGGGTGGAATGAACGACAAAAAAATTCAATAAATATGGGCAGACGGGGAAATCAAAACTTCGTCGTAATTCCCACTAAAAGACTCATTGAGCGATTAAAGCAACTAGCCTGCGAATATGGAATAAAACTAACAGTTACCGAAGAAGCGTACACCAGTAAAGCGTCTTACCTAGATGACGACAGCCTCCCAAAACATGGTGAAAAACCCCAAGGATGGACACCGTCAGGAAAACGGGTAAAGCGTGGAATGTACAAAACTTCTTTTGGTGACCTGGTAAATGCGGATTGCAATGGTGCCGCCAATATCGCCAGGAAAGTAGCCACACAGTTAGGTCTCGACCTTACCAAGGTGGGTAGAGGGAGCTTGACACTCCCACATCGATATGATCTTTTTGGATCTCTGTCTAGATCATATCGAACAAGATGTGGAGCGACACGGTTTCAACCTGCCGCGTAACAACCTTGTAGAATCCCCCGTGTTTCAACCGGGGGAGATGTCAATTCAGGCAGAGACAACTGCTAAACTAACCAAACTCAGCCATGCCTATTCACAACTGATCGGGACTTGGCGACCGGGAAACTAGGTTCTATGAGCAACCCTTAAAAGAACAAGCATTCTTCACCTACTTTCTTGTGGAAAACCGTTGCATTGCTGCTAGAGGTCGGGGAGGAGGTTTGGGGGTGTGGACCAAGTAAGCCCTAGCTCAGTTAGATCGGTTCATCAAAGGAACAGGTTTGTGCTATTGCCTTCTGTAACAGCAGACTATACTCTTGCTCATTTACCGTACATGCACCAAACCGTTCTAGGTGAGAATTCATCATCTGAGCATCAAACAGCAAAAAGTTGCGATCGCGCAACCGTTCTACCAACTTAACCATAGCTACCTTTGAGCCGTCCGGAATCCGATAAAACATCGATTCACCAATGAACGCTCCACCAATTACAATGCCCAAAATTCCTCCTGCCAGCTGATTTCCCTGCCAAGTTTCAAAGCTGTAGGCCCATCCAGCCTTATAAAATTGCCAATAAATTTCTTTAAGTTCTGGAGAAATCCAAGTTGTTTCACGGTCAGCACAACCAGTCATTACCCCTAAAAAGTCTCGGTTAATGCTGACACTAAATCGTTCCTGATTTAGGACACGACGCAGAGATTTAGGATAGCGAAACCGCTCATCCAGTGGGATTATAGCACGTTCACGGCTTGAGTACCAGCCTAAATTACCAGTATCATCTGCCATCAGGAAATAGCCTTGAGCATACCCTTGAATTAAGTAATCAATATCGATTTCCATTAACAGAAGTGTGTGAGGAAGAACTAAATTAGTTAGGTAGAACTAAACCTAACATACTAGCGGTTGACACTTCTGTAAAAAAAAATTGGCTTTAAAGAAATCAGGTTTCTTACCTAGATTAAGGGGTCTAACTAAGTTAGTTTTCACAAACCCAGTTTTTTGACAAAGTTCTCCTCCGTCTCCCCAATCTTCCCACTCTTCCCCCTCTTCCCTTTACACTTTCCCTTTTCCCCTAATCGTGGCAAGCTGCAAGAATACTCCATCTAAAACTGCTGTATTGCTTCCCTTCCCCCCTACTGGAGAGATAAAGTCATGGTTACAAATTCTAGTGTCAAACAGTTGCTCAAAATTTTAATCGGTGCCGCCTGGATAGACGGTAAAGTTCAGGCAGAGGAACGGGAATATCTGTATAAAGTCGCTCAGGAATATGGAGTTGCTGACGACCCAGAGATTAAACCGTTACTGTATGAACTCAAAGCTGTGTCAGCAGATGAATGCTACAGTTGGGTGGAAGAGTATTTAGGCGATCGCCCTAGTCCAGAAGACTATCAGCGCTTGATTGAAGCCCTCAGTGCCTTAATTTATAGCGATGGGCTGGTAGATACAGAAGAAGCGAAACTTCTGAATCGCTTGCAGTTACTCGACCCCAGCAGTCCATCTCAGCAGTCGAGTAGTCAAAAAGTACTCAAAGCAATTCAAAAAATTTACCGCCGGTGGATTAATAAGCAGTTTACTGATTGATTACTGCCTCAGTAGGTCGTAAGCATATGCGCTACGCGCACGCTACTTGAGGTGCTATCAGCGTGTCGCGTATCAGCTATCAGCGGTCAGCGATTAGCGCACAGCTTTGGAATAAAACAAGTAAGCATTGGAATAATGCTGAGTTACCTCCCAGCGTCGTTCGCACAGCGTGGCCATTCGCGTAGCGTGGCCAAAGGCCAAGGCCAAAGCCTGTGCCACAAGGCTGAACGCGCACGCGTGAGCTTTTAGCTCACGGCTGACGGCTGACGGCTGACGGCTGAATGCTTACAGTAGGTCAGTGGGTCAGTGCTGAGTAATCAGTCCTGAAAAGTTCAGGACTTACTCAGCAACTCTAGCTGTAGGGTCTCGCTCCGGACTCTCCTACTACACCCCACACCCGGTCAACCAGTCACCCCACCCTCTTGGGCTAATGTGACAATTTTTGATCTGGCAAGTGGTTGGCAACTCATGGAATGTTACTAGCGTCAAATTACTCAGATTGTGCGGAAATTATTGCTATTAAACAGGCGCAATCTGGTTTTTTATGCTTATTTTGAGCAAAAAAAACAATTTTATTGAACCTAGGAACATCTAGCATCTGATTGGTTCTATTTACTTAAGAACACATTAATTTAAGAGAATGCCTTCCATGCTTAACCTAAATCATTTTCAATCAGGAACTGCTGCTGTTTTAGCCCTTGGACTGACCGCCACCACCATGGCTCCCCTAGTCGCACCTGCTCCCTCCTTTGCCCAAAGCACTAACTTTATCGATGTTTCATCCAACTACTGGGCAAGTGAGTTTATTGGGGAATTATCCCAGCGCGGTATAATTGCCGGATTTCCTGATGGCTCCTTCAGACCAAATGCACCAGTGACCCGCGCTCAGTTTGCGGCAATGCTGCGTAAAGCAAATCAAGATTTCAATAAACCCGCCATTCGCGGTGGTAACACTTTCGTGGATGTTGCTTCCAACTACTGGGCAAATCCTGCCATTCAGGAAGCCTACCAAACCGGATTTCTGAGTGGTTACCCTGGTAATATCTTTAGACCTGAACAAAATATTCCCCGTGAACAAGTTTTAGTTGCCCTTTCTAATGGACTGAATTTCTCTTCCAGCGGTTCTACCTCAGAGCTAATCAGTTTCTACCGGGACGGCAGCCAAATTTCTAACTTTGCCCGTGCTCCCATCGCTGCTGCTACAGAAAATCGTTTGGTGGTTAATTATCCTAACGTTGCCTTTCTCAATCCGACTCGGAATGCAACTCGTGCAGAAGTTGCAGCTTTTATGTACCAAGCGCTGGTAGCAACAGAACAAGCCCCAGTGATTAGCTCCCAATACATTATCGATCCCAATCCAGCACCTGTAGCCTTCACAATTCCTGCAGGTACTTCTATTCCGGTTAAGTACAAAAAAGATAAAATTCTGCTGGCTCAAGAGGAAACTATTCCCCTAACCCTGACAGTGGATCTAAACATTACCACTGCTGATGAGGGCAAGTTGCTGATTCCTGCTGGTAGTGAAGTGGTTGGCGAACTCCGTGCTACAAAAGAGGGAGCTCAGTTTGTAGCTCAGCAGCTGTTGATCAATGGTGAAACCCTATCCTTTAATGCCACCTCTGAGGAAATTACCACCACTGAAACTATTCGCAAGGGTAGCAATCCAGGAAGTATCCTAAAAGATGCAGCAGTTGGTACCGCTGCCGCCGCTGCTATCTCTGCCGTTACCGGTGACCGTGCGATCGCTACAGAAGAAATCTTGATCGGAGTTAGTTCTGGCATCGCTTTAAATATCGGCAAACGTTTATTTGGTAGCAGCAGCGTTGACCTATTTGTGGTTGAACCAGAAACCGACTTACAGCTTACCATCGACTCTGACCTGGTGATTAGCAGTCAGTAACTAGATATGTGGACAGTTTGTTGAGAGGTTGATAGATTCACAAATCAGAGCCAACCTCTCAACGGTCAACAACAACTATGTACTGAGGGCTACTGAGCGTAAGTCAACCAAACGATAAAGGTTGTTCCCATGCTTGAGTTATCTTGACCATGACTAATGGATAATTCCCCATTTTCCTCAGTCGATAGTAGTTTGGCAGGACTCAAGACTTCAATATCACCCTGCATGTATTCCATGAGTTCTTTTGCGATCGCTAATCCTAAACCAGTGCCAGGGATAGGACCATTAGCTTGAACTCCCCGATAATGTCGCTCAAACAGATGGTCTAAGTCTTCTGGAGCAATACCTGGACCAGTATCACTAATTGCGATCGCTATAGCATCACCATGTGAAAGCCATTGTCCAACACCAACTTGAATATCAATTTTTCCCCCAGCTGGGGTGTACTTCAAAGCATTGTCAATCAAATTACTCAAGACTTCCCGTAAAGCCTTAGGATTCCCTTTCACCAAAGGTAAGTTAGGGGCAATAGAGCAATACAACTCCAAATTAGCCTCTTGAGTAATAGCGTCAGCAGATATAAGCAAGGGTTCTAAGACATCCTTGACCGCAAACAGTTCCAAAGGAAGAGTTTTGTCCGTGAGTAGGGGAAATTCCCCTGGGGTGGAGTGTGGTTCGGAGTGACTAGTTGGGTAAATCTCCCCAAGATCATCTGATTCTGGGGATGAGGAAGCCTCAGCCGTATCTACAGGCAAAGTTAAGGATGCTGTATCGGTTTGGTTCATGTCCAGGCAAGCATTAAACTGTTGCAGCAACTCCTGTAAGCGATCGCTTTCTCGTATGATGCTCGAAGCCACTGGATAGTTTTTATCTCCTGGTACCAGTCGCTTCAGCAGTAGCTTACCAAAGGTTCGTAACGCCATCAGGGGATTACGAAATTGATGCAGCAGATCATCAAGCATATCCCGTTGTTTTGCCTGTAGACGTCTGTGCTGAGTCAACTGCTGCTCAAACCAACCTTGACGCTGTTCTATGACATATGCGATCGCTAACGTTCTAGCAATGCTTTCCACACTTGCCTGTTCTGTGTGATTCCAAGGTCTATCATCACGAGCACTCACCAATAACCCCATCACTATCCCTTCATGGATTAGAGGTAAAACGATTTGGTGCTGCTGCTGTAGGGAATTTTCTGTCCAGTCAAAATAGGTTGAATCCACATCTTGCTCTTGGTTATTTCCCTGAGGGAGTAGCCGAGGTAAGCTGCTGGATAATCGAGGAATCTGATCAATCTCACCTATTTTCTGTGGCAAAACCCAGTCAGGATCACTCATATCCCACACGGTACTTGTTTCCGGATAAACTACCACAGGAATTAGCTTTGCCTGATTTCCCTCAACGAATTCTTCCGTTAAATATACAGCACCACTAGCTGCTCCCAGTCCTTGGGTTAATAAAGCCACTTGGTTTCGACACAGGGAGACAAATTCTGAACTGAATCGAGTGAACATGAGCTATAGATGATTCTCTGGGTTAATGCTACTGGAAGTTAAGCCACTATCAGCTTTCCTTCTATAATGTCGAACCCCTTAAACAATTGACTATTATGCTTGAGTCATCAGTCATCAGTCATCAGTCATCAATCATCAGTCATCAGTCATTAGACCTCTGGCAAATATCCGTTACATCTGTTGCCCCATCACCTGATCACCCCATCACCTGATCAGTGTAATTGTGAGATTAGTTTAAGGCTATTTTTTCTAATTATATTTAACTTTTGTTAAATATATTAAATTTTTGTATTAATTTTCCGGAGGTCATCAGGAAACTGAAAATCCCCTAACGTATTGCTTTCAAAGGTTTCAGCCGGGTTGTTTAGTTCTATGACAAGAGCTTGATATTTCTAAAAAGACTCGATATAATTTCGACGGCTTTTGTAACTATCTTTACAATTGCCAGCAAAAAGAGGAGGTAAAAAGGTTGGCAAGAAGACGTAAGCGTAAGAGTCGCCGCCGCCAAGAAGGGCGAAAGATACTTGAGCATGTACCTCAGTACAATCTAGAAAGTGGCGAGTATAAACCGGTTACAGCAGCACGCGCATACATTCGATCACAAGGGATAGTTCCACCTGCCCTACTACTGGTCAAACGTAACGAGCATACCACAGACCGTTATTTCTGGGCAGAGAAAGGGCTCTTCGGTGCCCAATATGTGGAAGAAAATCATTTTCTGTTTCCCAGTTTGCGATTAATCAACTCTCCCTTAAAGAAGGTAGGGGTTGCCGCTCGTAGCCGCTGAAACCTTACTGGTAATATTTATTGAAAGTGCTTTTACTTAGCCCTCCTCAAACTCTTTGGCTTGAGGAGGGCTAAGTATCTTGGGTTTATTTACCTATTCTGGAAATTGATCTCGCTGATTATAGTGGCGGAGCATGTCAAACCCTGCTTGCTTACAGCAAGGGTTTTAGTTTCAGAGACTGTTGAAGTTGTATTAGTTCATCGCGATGGCCAGTGACTATAACCAAAGATTGCTCCCCAGCGGCTTGGGTAGACGCTGATTCTAATTTCAGAGATACCTGTTCGAGTCGCTCAGCTTTTTTCCAATAAAAAAGGCCCGCTGCGGGAGCTAGTGCCACTAGCCCCAAAAACACCTTAGTCAAAGTCGGAAACAAAATAGAGAGCACTAGAGATAAGCAGACTATACCACAGGCAGCTAGGACGGTTAAAAAGATAGCCAGAAACCAACTCGGTCGGACTATCCCCTGGAACGTGACTTGATTGGTGGCAGCATCCACCGCCGCCACCTGGTAGGCTCTTTGATCAAAATATTGCTTCAACTGGTTTAGAAGCGATTCTTCTGTTTCTGGGGAAGCTAGCTTCACTTGTTGTATTCGGTCTTTCACAGAGGCTCGAATAAAGAAAAACAAACCTACTGCCAATAAAAGGGTTAGCAAAAGTGTAGAAGCAAGAATAGTTGTATTCACTGAATATTAACTATAAAAATACATATCCTTTGCTACTACTTTACAATTTATGAGACACTAATGGTCAGTTTAGCTCGTCGGTACCCACTAGCTAGAGGCTGTAAGATGCTGGTGTGGGTAGATGGCTAGCAGCTAGCACGCCCTGAATTCACATCTGGGCAAGACAATGCATCACCTGACTTCTGGGATGCCACCAGGGTTTTCAAAGACAGCACCCTGGAAAAAATTGCTACTTCCCTACCTAACTGACTCAACAACAGACTGGTGGCAGGGAGTCCTTGAGTGAATTTTACCCACTGTTTCCTCAGCCATATAGTCATGCCAAAAACTGGCAAGTTCTATAGCTTTTTCCTGCCACTCTGGGCAGATTTGATACATCCTGCGTGGGCGTCCTCTTCCTTCTACTTTTTGCCAGTAGGCTGAAATTGCCTGTTTTTCTTCAAGAAACTTCAGTGCACTGTAGAGGACAGTATCTGAAAGTCGATAGGTGGGGTATTCTTGTTCCAGTTGTTGGATCAGTTGTGTTCCATAAGATTCTCCTTGCAACAACACCGATAGCACATAGCATACCGCTAATTCTTTATTGAGATAGTTGGGCGGAGGATCTTGGAAAAAGCTATAGATATCTTCGAATTTCATCTGCATATGTAGTTGGAATTCCCAGTTCTTCTAGATGGGATTAGAGGGTTTTCTGGCAAATAGTCATGGTTGGAGGCACCCTGGGAAATTCACGCGCGTTTTGCAGTGAGTTTTCTTTAAACGACTAACCTGGGTAGGTACATCGCTATCACACTTTATAACTTAAAAATCTCTGGCGTAGGGTTTAAATACCTCCCTAATTTGATGAAAGTTTAATGAATTTTGGACTTAACACACCTAAAAAGTTTTAATAATTGCTCGAAACCGTTATCCAAAACTACCGACTATCAAGGGGAACATCGGGAAGGAAGACAAGACAGACGAGTAACACCAATTTCATTGATGCGAGCTAGAGAGGATGATCGGGGATGGAAGGATGGGGGCATGGAGGGATGAATATCTAAGCTAATATCCATTTAAATTTCAGATCTTGCCACTTGTGCACAAGCCAGTCTACCATCTCCCCATCTCCCCATCTCCCCATCTCCCCATCTCCCCATCTCCCCATCCCCCCATAAACCGCCATTCACAATTTAAATCCGTTAAAGCTTAATAATTTTTGTGGGGGTTGGTGTAAGTGGCGGTTGGTGTAAGTGGGAGTTAGTGTAACACAAAAGTGAACCATTAATGTGGATCATCTCACATAGAACCCATTCAGGCAGGTTTTTTAGCAAATTAACGGTTCCCACAAGAAGTACCTCAGGGCTTTATCTGCGATTTAGCTGGGGATGAATTGCGAGTGTGATCAATCCTTGTCACAATAAAGTTGGTTGCTGACCCCCCCCGACCGACCACAAGGGTGTTTAGCTTCCAGCCCAAGATTAGCCCTACGTCTTTTCGCGTTGCGGAGCGCGTGGTAGGCGGTTCAAAAGTGATTACTCAAGGGACACAGCCCCCATGCGAGAGATACCTGACAGTTCCATCCCACCAGCTCGTCAAAAAATTGCCCTAACGCTGCGCAGATTCGGTTGGATTTCCTTCTGGACTCAGTTAATCCTAGGGGTGATTTCTACGCTGATTTTAGTGTTTGCAGGCTTTACCCTTGCCAGCCCTCAACCTGACAATCAAGCGGGTCAAGGAATCGGCTTCGGTCTTTTTTTCGTAGTTTGTGGACTAGTGGCTTTAGGTATAGGCATTTATTTTGCCTACCGTTACACTGGAATCGCTAGTCGGCTGCTAGCTGCCAATGGGTCAGACATACCAAGCAAAGCTCAAACCCTTCAAACGATTAGGCTGGGCTTGATTGTGAGTTTAGTAGGAATGTTATTGACCATCATTGGCTCATTTGCAGTCATAGGCAGCCTTGTAGCCCTAGCTCTAGCTGAGCAACAAAGTCCAGTTGGGTTGGCTTGTAATGATGTTCCACCAATAGACCTGTTTGTTGTGCAGGCAAACATCAACACTATTTTTGCTAATTTTGTTGGCATAGCCATTTCCCTGTGGCTATTTAATCGAGTCAGTCGCTAGCCAACATACCCCACACCAGCTCACCACCAGACTCCCAGGGCTTGCGCTTGACCCGTAATTAAATTCGCCACGGGTCGCACCGCTCCCGACTCCCGACTCCCGACTCCCGACTCCCGACTCCCGACTCCCGACTCCCGACTCCCGACTCCCGACTAATTTGCTGACCAATTTGGACTTCCTGTTGATCAGACATATTAGATAACTGGATAATCTGAATACCACGCAATAGCAGCTCTAACCAGGGAACCCCTTGGGCAACCTGAGCTGTTCCCACCACCAG